>JAVVPL010000004.1:0-41387 GCA_036655775.1 Bacteroidales bacterium
TTATTATCTGATATTTAATAATTTGCAATGCTATTCAACAACCGAATGTTGACCGAATGATGTTTTTTACTTTTGGCATTTTGATTTTATCATTTTTATATATATATATTTGCTGCTCTTGTTATCGTAGTGAACATTCCAAAAAAAAATTGTAATGAAAGTATACTCGGCGACGTTTTTTATTTTTATTTCTCTTACCTTTATTGCTTGTAATTCTCCGCTTCCAAAAGAAAAAATCAAAGCGGCTATTTTACAAGACGGAGATGTGATTTTTCGTTGTGGGAGTAGTGGGGGAAGCCGATTGGTGCTTTATGCGGATAAAGGAGGGGTTTATTCTCATGTGGGCATACTTATACAGGATCGTACGCTTTGGTGGGTTATACATGCCGCTTTAGGAGAGCATAAGGAAGGGGGAAAAGATAGCGTAAAACGAGAACGTTTATCTTCATTTTTAGAGGGAGAAAAAGCAAAAAGAGCAGGGGTTTATCGATATACAGGCAATCCATTGCTAGCAAAAAATGCAGCTCAACAAGCCTTAGAACTATATAAGCGTAAAGTTTTATTTGATCATTCATACAATTGCGAAGATACCACAGCAATGTACTGCACCGAATTAATTGATTTTGTCTATAAAAAAGTAGGGGTCCACTTGGTGGATAATGAATTGACGGTTTTAAATATTCCAGGTTTCACTAACAAAATTATAAAACCTTCCGATTTGCAAAAAAGTTCAAAATTGAAATTGCTTTATAAATATTAATACGTACCTAAAAAATTACTAAAATGAAAACACAATCAAATTTCAAAATCCGTTCTCTTTCCTCCTCTACTCAATTCGTTTATTCTAAGTATCTACATGCTAAAAAGAATTTCTTATCCTTGGGTTTATTGACTCTTTTAGCACTTTGTATTTGTTCGTGCAGCAAAAAAAATACAGCAGGAGAGGCTGCTGAAAAATATGTAAACTGTATGGCTCAAGGAGATTACGAATGTTTTGCCAATGGTATAGCTGGTTTTATCAATGCCGAAGATCCTGAAAAAGCAGAAGAAGATAAAGAAGAATTAATTGCATTCTTAAGAGAAAAAGAAGATAAAGAGTTAAAGACAAAAGGAGGAATTAAAAAAGTGGAACTTGTTTCAGAAACCATTGCAAAAAACAAGAAAACAGCCAATGTCGTAATACGCCAAACGTATGGAAACGGCACTTCAGAAGAACAAAATTATCCAATGGTTATCGAAGACGGACTATGGAAAATGTCGATGGAAAAATGATGCTTTAAAAGCGTATCAAAAAAGTATGCTTGTAAAAAATGTGCTATCTTAGGAATTTAATCGTCTTATGAGCTATGTTTTGGCCTCAAACAAGTCGGATACTCAAACAAGTCGGATAAAAGTATAGATAAAATCTGTACTCTTATCCGATTTGTTTATTTTATGGGACTCTGTTTTTTGGGCAATTTTATCAAAAAAAGCAAACAAAAACCAGCGAGAATAAGAATACCTGTAGTTACCTTAAAGGCATCTGTAATTCCTTCCATTGTGGCTATTTTATTAGCTAAATTGACACTTGCTTCATTGCTACTCAAGGAAGTGCAGCTGTGATGATAATGTATGCGGGCACTCATAATTGTGGTTAATAAGGCAATGCTGATACTTCCAGAAAGTTGTTTAAATGTAGTGGCAATACCCGAAGCCGACGACATTTCTTCGTTTGGAATATGGCTTAATGCCATGCTACTGATAGGAGCAAAAGTAAGTCCCATGCCCAATCCTCTCAAATAAAGAGAAATTGAAATTGTGCGATATGAAGTTTCTAAATCAAATTGAGAAGCCATAAAAAGACTGACAATCATAATGCTAATACCTGGAATAATTAAGGAAAGATACCCAATCCGTCGAGTAATCAAACCCGATACAGGTCCTAAAATTCCTTGAATAATTCCTACGGGAAGAAAAAGTCCGCCAACCATGATGGCAGTATACCCCAAGCCATTTTCTAAGAAGAGGGGCAATAAAAAGGATACGCCAAACATGCCAATACTAAATAAAAATACAATGAGCATTGAAATACCAAAGGTGCGATCCTTTAAAAGTCGAATATTCAAGAGCGGTGTTTGGGTGTTGAGTTCTCGGAGGATAAAGCCTATAAAAGCGAGCCCTGCAATTATAAATGTTCCAATTACCAAAGGCGATTCCCATCCCAAAGGATTGCTTGAGGCATTCCCTTGCCCCAATGCAAAAATGGTCAATGGTAGAAAAACAATTGCACAGATAAAACCAAGAGTGTCAAAAGGGCCTATATTTGGTTTTTCCCATTCTTTTTGAATGACCCAAGCGAGTAGGACGGCAAGTATTCCCAAAGGAATATTCAAATCGAAAATATAATGCCAATTGGCATCATCCACTAAATAACCACCTACCAGAGGACCAAAAGAAATAGAAGCAGCCGCAGCGGCTGCCCAAAATCCAAGTGCGATACCTCTTTCTTTAGGTGGGAATTCTCTAGATACAATTGCTAAGCCCAAAGCTTGCACCATGCCGCCTCCAATTCCTTGAAAAGCACGGAACAAAATCAATGAAAATTCATTCTCGGCCCTTCCACATAAAAAAGAGCCTAAAGTAAAGATGCTCAAGCCTAACAGATAAATCCGTTTAACCCCAAATTTATCGGCCAACCAGCCCGAAACAACCAACATTAAGGTCATGGTGACTAGATAGGAGGTAACCACCCATTCTGCTTTTGAAATATCAATACCAAAGCTTTGCATAATTGCAGGCATTCCCACATTGACTACCGTTACATCTAAAATGGCCATAAAAGTACTTAAGAGTACAATCAACAATACCCACCAACGATAGAGTTTGCTTTGTTGAATTTTATTTTGAAGATTTTTAAAATTTGTCATGGTGTAGGTTTTGTTATTGATTTAAAAGGTATTTTGCAACATCATCGCAATTTGTTTTTTTCAAAATAAGGCGCTGCACAAAATTTAAACACTCCTAGACTTGTGAGCACGGCTCCAAAGCAAAAAATAAAGAGCGTAGTAAAACCATATTGTTCAATTAAACCCCCGCCAATTAACACTCCTAAGCCAATTCCTAAATCCCAGGCAGTAAGATAGGACGAGTTGGCAGTTCCTCTTCGATTGTGTGGGGCCAAATTGATGAAAATAGTTTGCGAAGCAGGTGAAATATAGCCAAATCCCAGGCCAAGTAGCAATGCCGAAATATAAAAAAGAATTGGGTTTGTATTCAGTACAAAAAGAGCATACGCCAAAAGTAAAAAACCGAGTCCTGTATAAATTAAATGGGCTATTTTTCCTTGATTGATTAATTTGGCTGACAAAAGTCTAGCTACGACAATTCCCATCGCTAGCAAAGTAAAAAAGAAACCTGCAGAACCCCCTATCCCAATGGATTTCCCATACATCCCCATATAATTTACAATGACCCCATATCCCAAACCCGCAAAGGCCAATACAAAAAATTGAGGAAGCCCTTTTAGTAAGAAAAAACGATCTAAAGAAATTACATCTTTTACGGGAGCTATGATTTTTGGCGGTGCTTTTATCCATAAAACAAATGTAAAACCTACGCAACTAATCAAAAAACTAGATAAGAAAATAGCTGAAAATGAATAGCTATGATACAAAAATAGTCCCGTCATAGGACCTAAAGCCATGGCAATATTCGAGGCCATGCCAAAATAACCAATGCCTTCGCCTCTACGTTCCGAAGGCATTACATCGATAGCTAGCGTATTTCCCGAAACCGAAGTGATGCCAAAGGCAAATCCATGTGCAATACGGAGCACGATAAAAAGGGTCAAGGTGCCAGCCAGTAAATAGCCTGCAAATAAGGTGGTAAAAATAGCATAGCAAATTAAATACAAAGGTTTACGCGTAAATGCATCCACCATATATCCTGAAAAAGGACGAATAAGTAGGGCTGCTAAGGTGTATAGCGACAATATTACTCCTGCCAAAGATTCACTAGTTCCCAAATCGTTGATTACATAAAAAGGCAATACGGGAACTAATAAATAAAAAGCAAAAAACAGTAATAAATTAGCGATAAAAGCAAAGATAAAATCAGGTGTCCAAAGACTTACTTTTTGAATAGGACATTTTACAGTCTCTCCAGTTTTCATAGAATCGTTTATTTTTGTAAAGATAGAAGGAAAGATGGGAAAATACAAATTAATTTTTACAAACGCTTTCTACGAAAGAGATGAGTGAATACTTTAGTTATTGAAATATAAATTATTTCGTAACTTTGTAAAAAAAAATATTTTTGTGAAACTTCTCCATACCGCCGATTGGCACATAGGTCAAACTTTTTTTGAATATGATAGAAAATTTGAACATCTCGCTTTTTTGTCGTGGCTAGATACTCAAATAGAAATACATATTCCCGATTTGCTATTGATAGCGGGCGATATTTTTGATACGCCCAATCCCTCGGCCGATTCTCAAAAAGTATTTTATAAATTTTTGAAAGAAATTACAACTAAAAATAAAGATCTTCAAATTATTATCATTGCAGGAAATCATGATTCTGCGGCTCGATTGGAAGCGCCTAATCCCTTGTTGGAGGAGATGAATATTACCATTCGTGGTTTAGTGAAACGTAATTTGGATGATAGTATTGATTATACGCATTTTATTATTCCTTTACGCAAAGGAGGGTATTGTCTTGCGGTGCCGTATCTTCGTCAAGGCGATTATCCACAGTCTGAAAATTATGCGCAAGGAGTTCAAAAAATGTATGAAATGCTCTATACGCAAGTAAAAGATAAACCAGGGCCCGTGATAGCTATGGGGCATCTACAAACCTTAGGTGCTCAAATATCCGACAACGACCGTTCCGAGCGAATTATAGGGGGTTTGGAATGTGTTTCGCCTAATGCTTTTTCTCAAAATATAGCGTATACTGCTTTGGGACACTTGCATAGAGCACAGCGAGTGTCGGGCCGCGACAATTTGCGTTATGCAGGTTCTCCTTTGCCTATGTCTTTTGCTGAGAGAAACAATAAACAAAGCATTACCCTGGTCGACATAAACCCTTGGAACACGCAAATAACACCGCTTTTTTTTGAAAGTCCAGTTCAACTGCTTAGCCTTTCTGCACATGCTCTTCCTTTGCCAGAGGTGCTCACACGAATAGCACAATTGCCAGAGGGGCCCCTTACATCTATTTCGCCTTATTTGGAAATTACAATTTTGATTACCGAGCCTGAACCTTCGCTGAGATATCAAATAGAAGAGGCTTTGAAACATAAATCGGTACGGCTAGCACGTTTGACCTCGCGCAGTCCATATTCTGAAAATAAACAAGAAATAAAAACGTACGACGATTTACAAACGCTCAGTCCTATGGTTATTGCAAATGATTTTTTCAAACATCGTTATGGGGGAGAGGATATGCCCAATTCTATGAAAATTCTTCTGCAAGGGGTAATACAAGAAATACAATAAGTAGAATATAAAAAAGAAAAAATAAAAGTCGTAAAACAAATAAGTTTGAATACAAAAAATACAATTCGTTTAAGATAGATTTTTAGTTTACACAGAGACCATAATAAGGCACAGCAAAAATGAAGATAGTAGCTATTAGAGGCAAAAATTTAGCTTCCCTAGAGGGTGAATTTGAAATAGATTTTACAAAAGAACCCTTAAAATCGGCGGGGATATTTGCAATTACAGGAAGTACGGGTGCTGGTAAATCTACGATTTTAGATGCACTTTGTTTGGCTCTTTTTGATCAAACGCCCCGTACCAATGTGGGTGAAAATGTTTTTATTCAGGATGTACAAGATAAAACGATTAATCAAAAAGATAGTAGAACCATACTTAGACGAGGTACAAGTCAAGGCTATGCCGAAGTCGATTTTTATGCGTTATCAGGCAACAAATATCGTGCTAAATGGAGTGTTAGGCGTGCGAATGCCAAAATTGACGGATCGATGCAAAATGCAGAAGTTCGTTTACTCAATGTAGATACGGGCCTCGAAGTTCCTGGAAGAAAAACGGAAATTTTGTCTAAAATTGTAGAATTAATTGGATTGAATTTTGATCAATTTACGCGTGCGGTATTGCTTGCACAAGGTGATTTTGCAACCTTTCTCAAAGCCAAAACGAATGAAAAAGCGGAGCTCCTCGAAAAATTGACAGGCACGAATATGTATTCTCGTATTTCTATTTCTATATACGAAAAAACCAAAAAAGCCGAACAAGATTTAAACCATCTCAAAGAACGAGTGCAAGATATAGAACTTCTTTCACCCGAAGAGTGGAGTCAATTGGAGGTTGAAAAACAAAATTTATTACTAGAATTAGCCCATTTAAAAGAGGCTCACCAAAGAGAGAGTGCAAAAATAAAGTGGTTGAATGAAGACACTATTTTAAATGCAAGCATTGTGCAAGCCGAAGAACAATTAAGACAATGTCAAGCCTCGATACTTCAAGCAAAACCGCGCTATACAATGCTTTCTAATATAGATTGTGTACAAGAAATTCGAGATGTTTTTATGGAATTTCAAAATATCAACAAACAAATTGCGGAGAATAAGAATCAATTATACAAACAAAAAATAGCCAATGAATCGAGTGTAGAACGCCTAACTAAGGGTCAATCTATCTATATTTCTTGCGAAAAATTACTACAAGAGGTAAATGAAAAATACAAAAATGTAGAAATTAAAATCCAAGAAGCACGCGCATTGGATATTCGTATTGTGGGAGCTAAAGCCAATATGGAGGATGCTTTTATTGAATTTGAGTCCGCCAAGCACCTCAAGGAAAAAAACGAAATTTCAATCCAGGCCAAAGAAAATGAAATTGCGCAAATTAAAACACAAATTGCCTTGCTTTCAAACTGGTTCGACACCCATAAACAATATAATGAAATTATTCCTAAAGCCGATTTAATTCTTGCCCTTTTGGAAGATGCTACAAATGTACAAGAACAACTTCATCAGAATGTGAAAATTCTTACACAAAATCAACAAGTTTTTCAAGATGAGCATAACGAATTGTGCTTAAAACAAGAGGAATTTACACATTTAAATAGCCTTTTGCCTTCTGAAATAGTCATGCTACGGACTCAATTGCAAGAAGGCGTTCCTTGCCCTGTTTGTGGCAGTATTCATCATTCAGTCTTAACTCCTACCGAAGCCACACTTCTGCGCGAAGAAGAGCTAAAACAAGCCAAAATTAGGGTGGAAACAAGTCTCAATAGCTTAAATGAACAAACAGAAAAACGGAAAAATGAAATTACGCGTTTGTTGGCAGTCATTGAAAATTATGAAAAACAAAAAACAGACACTTTGAATAAAGTGCAATTCTATTTAGCCAATGTTGCTTCGTGGCAGGATGATTTTGCACAAGGAATTCTTAGAGATAAATTGAAAAACATTGTAGAGCAAGGAGCGATTAATACGGTCCAATTGACTAAGGAAAGTGAACAGTTGAGCCATTTACAAACGAGCTATCTGCTCGAAAAAAATATGCATAACGACCATATTCAAATCTATATTGCAAAACAAGAAAAATACAATCGATTCAAATTGGATTTAGAAAAATTGCAGTCGGATCGAATGTTTTTGTTTCAAGGAAAATCGGTAGAAGAAGTGATTGCTCTATACACCCAAAAAATAGACCATTTGACTACGGAACTCAAAATGTTGAACGAAGAAAAAGAGCAAATGAGTGCACAACTTGAAGCAAGTAAAGGAATTTTAAAACAGATTGAACATGAAAGCCTCCGTTTGTATACAGAAGAACAACGCTTGAAACAAAATCTAGATAGCTGGATTGCTACGCAAAATCTAGTGCTTCCTATACCATTGACTTTTTCTGATTTGTCGAATCTTTTGGCCAAAGATACCGCTTGGCTCAATGCTGAAAAACAATTTTTGCAAACGCTCAACAATGCCCAAACTACAGCTATGGCAACACTTTCCGAGCGACATAAAAATTTGTCGGCTCATCAAAATGCAGACATAAAACCAGATATGAGTGTAGAATCGCTATCTTCTCTCCAAGAAGAAGAAGCCAATATTCAAAGAAAAATAGAAGCACAAAATAAACGTGCAGTTCAAATAGAATTAAGCCTAAGTAAAAACCAACAAGGAAAAGAAAAAATCAAATCTTTTGAAAAAGATTTGAGCTCTTTATCGATACAGAGTGAGAATTGGAAAAAACTCAATGAGCTTTTGGGCTCTGCCACAGGGTCCAAATTTAAAGAAATAGCACAAGGCTACACCTTGGATATATTGCTTAGCTATGCAAACAAACATTTACAAGAATTTGAAAAACGATATGAGTTGCAACGTATTCCCGATACGCTCGCTCTGCAAGTATCCGATTTGGATATGCTGGGTGAAATTCGTACGGTACATTCGCTCTCAGGAGGAGAATCTTTTTTGATTTCATTAGCCCTTGCCTTGGGGCTTTCGTCTCTTTCCTCCAATCGGATGAAAGTAGAATCTCTTTTTATAGATGAGGGTTTTGGTTCCTTAGACTCCGACACACTTCGTGTGGCTATGGATGCTTTAGAAAGTTTGCAAAATCAAGGACGTAAAATAGGTGTAATTTCGCATTTGACAGAAATGACGGAACGTATAGCCACGCAAATACGCGTAATCAAAACAGTGAATGGAAAAAGTAAAATAGACGTAGTAGGGTAGGGCTATTAAAATCGAATTTTAACGCAAACTTGCACCTGCTTGTTCAACAAAGGCTTTTTGCAATTTTTCCATTACTTTTTCAATTTGTTTATCGGTAAGCGTTTTGCCTTCATCTTGTAACACAAAACTAAGGGCATAAGATTTTTTACCTTCCGCTAATTTGTCGCCTTGGTAAACATCAAATAAGTTGACCGATTTGAGTAGGCTCTTCTCGCATTGAAAAGCAATTTTTTTCAAAACTTCAAAGCTGATATTTTGATCCAATAATAAAGCTAAATCTCGTCTTACTCCAGGGAATTTTGAAATTTCTTTATATTCTATTGTTTTTTTAGGCATCAATTTGAATACTAAATCCCAATCAAAATCGGCAAAAAATACCTCTTGTTTGCAATCAAAATATTTACACACACTGTTTTTTACTTTCCCAAAGCGCACAAAACATTTATCATTGGCACTATAGGCAATGCCTTCGGAAAAAATGTGATCAGCGATAATTTCACTACTTAATTTGAGACTATCCAAACGCAAAGTAGACATAATTGCATGTACAAAACTTTTTAAAGTATAAAAATCAACTTTTTGCCTAGCTTGTTCCCAGGTTTCTGTGCCCTTATTTCCACTCATGAAAATACCTAAACGGAAATTTTCAGCATATCGTTTACTTACCGAATTTTGAGTATTTTCTACTTGATTTTTTTTGTATACACGTCCAAATTCGTATACTTTGATATCGCAAATTTTATGGTTGCAATTGTAGGCAATAGACTCCATGCCGCCTCCCAATAAACTACTACGCATACAATTTAATTCACGACTCAAAGGGTTGGTCAAAAACACTATGTTTTCGGCTTGAATGGCTAGACATTTTTCGGCATATTCCGATTTAGTCAAAGAATTGTTCATTATTTCGGCAAACCCGTTATGTGTAAGCAAATCGGCAATTTCATTTTGAACTTTTTCGGGATTTGGTTTTGCTGCATAATTTAAAGCATACGACAAATGCCCCGTCAATTCAATATTGTTGTACCCATAGATACGTAAGATTTCTTCTATCATATCGGCTTCTCTATACACATCGGCCTTATTCGTAGGAATACGTACCATGCAAGTGTTCGTGTCCTTGCTCACAATTTCTATTTCTAAATTGCTTAAAATTCTGCAAATTTCATCGGCTCCTATTGCTTTTCCAATAAGACGATCAATATGTGCAAAATCAATAGATACTAGTTTTCCTTCAATAGGGGTGGGGTAAATGTCTACGATATTTGAAGCAATAGTTCCTCCAGCTATTTCGCAAATTAATAGGGCGGCACGTTTTAATGCGTAGTTTGTAATTTGAGGATCGCAACCTCTTTCATAACGAAACGAAGCATCGGTATGTAAGTCGTGCATACGTGCGGTTTTGCGCACACTGACAGGATTAAAATAAGCACTTTCTAAAAATATATTTTTAGTATGGGTATTCACGCCCGATTTTTCTCCTCCAAAAACGCCTGCAATACACATTGGTTCTGTCGCATTACAAATCATTAAATTACTATTTTGTAATTCTCGTTCCACTCCATCTAAGGTGCGAATTTTTTCTCCAGATTTTGCAGGGCGAACTACTACTTTTTCGCCTACTTCTGCTGCATCAAAAGCATGTAGGGGTTGACCCGTTTCCATCAATACAAAGTTGGTGATATCTACGATATTGTTGATAGGACGAATGCCTACGGCTTTCAATCTATTTTGTATCCATTGGGGTGAATCGCTAACGTTGACATCTCGAATACTAATTCCTGTGTAGCGAGGACAGTTTTGAGAATCGACCACTTGCACGTCAATGGCTAAAGACTGATCGTCAATGGTAAAAGGCTCTACTTTGGGATAATTTAAACACAAATTGGCATTTTGACGAGTACGCAAGAGCGCAATTAAATCTCTAGCTACTCCAATATGTGAAGTGGCATCCGAACGGTTGGGGGTTAACCCAATTTCAAAAACAAAATCTTTTTCTACTTTAAAATAATCGGAAGCTAAAGTTCCTATTTGTATCTCGGAAGGTAAAACTAAAATACCATCATGTGATTTTCCTAAGCCAATTTCATCTTCAGCACAAAGCATCCCTAGTGATTCTTGACCGCGTATTTTTGATTTTTTAATTACAAACGATTCTTCTCCATGATAAAGCACAGTGCCTACGGTGGCAACAATTACTTTTTGTCCTTTGGCCACATTGGGAGCTCCACATACAATAGATAAAATTTCGCCACTGCCTATATCTACTGTAGTCAAACTTAATTTATCTGCATCGGGATGCTTTTCACAACTAAGCACTTGCCCAATCACTAATCCGTTTAAGCCTCCTTTGATGGATTCGTATGCTTGAATTCCTTCCACTTCTAAGCCGCAATCTGTCAGTAAAAAAGAAACCTCTTCCACAGGAAGTTCCACATTTGCATAGCTTTTTAACCAATTATAAGAAATTTTCATATCTATTTCAATTATTTATCATTAATACAAATGCAAAAATACATAAAATCCAACAATATTGAGGCAATTTAAAAAAAAATTACTACCTTTGTCCCTTCCAAATAGCATGTAAAATCTAAAGTTTAATTTCAAAAATATATTTTGATTTTGTGATATGAAGTATACTTTGGGTATTGTAAGTGCCTTGCAAATAATCTAAAACGTTTAAAATATAAAGGTGAATTTAAAAATGTCTATCAAATTTTATCTTGTATTCTTTTTGTTGCTAAGTCAGCTATATGGCTTTGCTTTATTGCCATCCAAATATACGAGTTCTGAATACAAATTGAGTGCACAGGTTAAAACACAAGTATGTAAAACATTTGAAGCCATTGATAAGTTTGACAAAGTAGAATTAGGTAATTTGGTGGGGACTGCGCTGGTGTTCGATTATGATGACAAAGGAAATATTAATAAAATACGAGAATATACCAAAGAGGGAGCCTTGGATCTTGCATATATTCTTGAATATGATACGCAAGGTTTTTTGGAATCGGAAAAACAATATGGACAAAATGATCAGTTGATTAGGTATGGTCTGTTTACCTACAAAAATGGCAAAAAAATCGAAGAAAAAATATATACTTCCGAGGGTACATACGCCTATTCGGAAGTATATATGTATGATACAAGAGGTGTGCTAATAGAAAAAAGACGAAAAAATGCGGATGATAAAATTCCTTTGAAATACACCTACACCTATGATGAGAATATGCGCATATTGCAAGAAATCCGTAAAGTAGGTCCCGACACACATCCTGGGGATGCTAAAAAAACATTTCAATATGATAGCAAAAATCGGATCCATACCGAGATAGTGTACAATGCCGAAGGGGTTATCAAAAAACAAATCACTTACCAGTACGATGCCCAAAATAATTTAATTGAAGAAACAACGATTTATCCAGCCAAAGCGGACGAAATTATGAAATATACCTATGAATACGATACGCACGGCAATTGGATCAAAAAAGTATACTATACCAATGAATATATTCCCACTTTGGTGCAAATGCGTAATTTGATATATTAAAACTTTATTTTCAGTGTTTTTTTATTCCTATTTTATGGTTTACCAATGAAAACGCTGTTCGTTAAACCAATCGTTTCTGGCTCTCAACACTTGTTCTATAATATCTCTCACACAGCCATCTCCTCCATTTTTGTGTGAAATATATTGGGCAATATCCAATATTTCTGTGGCAGCATCGGCTGGACAAGCACTCATTCCTGCCATTTGCATAACTTCGTAATCGGGGATATCATCGCCCATATACAATACCTCTTCGGCCTTGAGGTTTTTTTCTAACAAATAGGCTTCAAATTTTTCTTTTTTGTAATGTACTTGGGTAAATATATCGCTTACGCCAATAAATTTAAGTCTTTCTTCCATGGTTTGTCCCTTGCCACCAGAAATAACAGCTACATTATAGCCGTTTTTTACCGCATGATGAATAGCATAGCCGTCTTTTACATTCGAGTTCCTCAATTGGGTTTCAGCATCAACCACCCATACTTTTCCATCGCTGAGTACCCCATCAAAATCAAAAATAAAAGTAGTAATATGTTTTAGTTTTTCTTTATAATTGCTCATAATTTGCAGCTGTTTTTTTATATATTTTTTTCGGTTTTGTTACGGATCATTTGGGATAAACTTTCGTAAAGTGCGAGTACTTGTTCGTCTCCATTTTGGAGTAAATCTTTATGGCGGTTCATTGTTTTTTTATCATTTCGCAAAGCAGGTCCAGTTTGGGCTTCCCAAGCTGTTTTCATCTTTGTAGCTTTTAATGCTGTTTCCAAAATTAAAGCATCCAAAAGATGCGCCGATAAATTGTTTTCAATCAATAAATCTTGTGCCATTCCAATCATCAAATTTGCAAAATTATTTGCAAATACAGCTGCTAAATGTAAGGTTCCTCTTTTTTGAGAGTCTACAATTTCAATTTTTGTCGATAATTTTTGCGCAAATTGAATTAATGCTTGTTCGGTATCGGCATCTTGGGCTTCTATACAAACAGGAATTTGTGAAAAATCGAGTGGAAATTTTTTAGTAAAACTTTGTAAAAAATACAAAACCCCTGTGCGGATTAAAGCATCAGAGGGTGGAATTAATTGAGTATGTCCTCCTGAGGTGTGAACCACCAACTGAGGACTTGGTTTCCGATGAATATTTGTAATGCGTTTTTGTTGTAAACATTCTATAATTTCGTTGTACACACTTTCGATAGCATCATCTTTCACGGCAATAATATAAATATCGCCAGAGCCATTCAAACTCAGTAAAGAGGTGGCTGAATTGGCTACTTGCAAAACGCTAATACCCACTTTGGGAAGTACAATGGCTAAATGAGATCCCACATTGCCATTGCCAATAATGACGGCTTTTTTTATCTCATTCATATTAATAGGATTGATTTACAATTTGACAAGCTAAATTGGGGGTGATTTCTCCTTTTTCTCCTAGATTTAAAACGCCACGTTTGCTAAAGCGTTCGGCAATTTGTTCCCCTAAACCAAGGGCAAGTCCATAGTCGGACAAATGGGTTTTTACGCCTAAGGATTGAAAAAATTGATCGGTATTTGCAATGGCTTGACTAATACGTAAATTGGGATCTGCTTCGGTTTTTTCCGTAATATTCCAAACCCGAGCTGCAAATTGTAATAATTTTTCTTTTTTGGATTCTTTTAAAGCCATTTGTAAGCGAGGCCAAACGGTGGCTAAGGTGCGTGCGTGGTCTAAGCCTGTCAAGGCTGTAAGTTCATGTCCTATCATGTGTGTGCCCCAATCTTCGGGAACCCCCACGGCAATGAGTCCATTTAAAGCTAAAGTAGATGCCCACACAATATTTGAAGCCGCTTCCATATTTTCAGGTTCATTCACATATATTTTTCCATTTTCAATAAGAGTCAACAACAAACCTTCGGCAAAACGATCTTGTACTGCGGCATCTACGGGATAGGTCAAATATTGTTCAGTAACATGAATAAATGCATCCACCACGCCATTGGCGCGTTGACGAGGAGGCAAACTCAAGGTTACTGTTGGGTCTAAAATCGAAAAAGTAGGATATACCAAAGGACTTGAAAAAACAAGTTTTTCATGGCTCGATTCGCGAGAAATTACGGCTCCACAATTCATCTCTGAACCTGTGGCAGGGAGCGTAAGAATGGTTCCGAATGGCATGGCTTTGATAGCCTTGGCTCCATTGCATAAATCCCAAGCATCTCCTTGGTAATAGGTGGCTGCAGCAATAAATTTAGTTCCATCAATAACGGAGCCTCCTCCCACGGCAAGCAAAAAATCTACATTTTCCTTACGAATATATTCGATTGCTTTAAGTAAAGTTTCATAGCGAGGATTGGGTTCAATACCGCCAAATTCAAGAAATTCGTAGGCACTCAATGATTTTTTTACTTGTTCATAAATTCCGTTATGTTTAATACTTCCCCCACCATAAAGCATTAACACTTTAGAACCTTGAGGAATATTACTACTTAAATTTGAAATTTGACCTGCTCCAAAAATAATTTTAGTTGGATTTTGAAATTGAAAATGATGCATTGTTTGTAGTTTTTTATTTATGCAAAGATACTAAAATTGTAGGAAAATATATCATTATGGATTTTGCCGAATTTTGCGTACATTTGCTAAAATATTAGAAAATCTGAAATCTATGCAAAATATGTCACGTAGCCTTTGTATGCTCATTTATTTGATTTTGTCTTCCTCTTTTTTGCTTTCAGCACAAACTCGAATTGCTACACCTTCGCCCGCGCAAGTCCAAACTGTAGCTTCTCCAAAAATCGAGTGGCTTTCTTTTGAAGAGGCGCTCAATGTCAATGCGTGTCTATCTAAACCCAAAAAAGTTTTTATAGATGTGTATACCGATTGGTGTGGTTGGTGTAAACGCTTGGATGCAACTACCTTTGCACATCCTGAAATTGTAAAATATATGCAGTCAAATTTTATCCCCGTCAAATTTAACGCAGAACGTACCGATACGGTTCGAATTAATAATCAAATTTTTGTGAATCCAAGTCCCAATACAGCCCGAAAAGGCACGCATGAAATTGCGGCCATTTTGTTAAAAGGTCAAATGTCATATCCATCTTGTACGTTTTTAGATGAAACGGGCAAGCAATTGGATGTAATTCCAGGGTATATGGATGTCAAAAAATTTGAATGTTTGCTCCATTATATCGGCGAAGATGCCTATAAAACTGTAAAATGGGAAGATTGGGTCAATACTTTTGTAAGCCATATCCAATGATCAAGATCAGAATAAAAGAATTTATTTTTAATTATCTTCATGCAAGGTATTATTATTAAAACCACGGGGAGTTGGTATTATGTACAAACCCCCGAAGGTGCAATTGTAGATTGTAAAATCAAGGGGAATTTTCGCCTTAAAGGTATCAAGACCACCAATCCTGTCGCCATAGGAGATCATGTTTTTTTCAATAAAGAAGTAAATGAAGCACATGGGGTTATTTATGAAATTGAAACACGTCGCAATTGTATTATTCGCAAATCGGTAAATCTTTCCAAACAAAGCCATATTTTAGCGGCCAATATAGATGAGGCTTTTTTGGTGGTTAGTTTATATCAACCGCGCACACCGCAAGGTTTTATGGATCGGTTTATCCTTACGGCCGAAGCCTATCATGTGCCAGTTTCTCTCATCTTCAATAAGGTAGATTTGTATGATGCCGATACTTTGGCTCTTTTGAATGTATATATTCAAATGTATCAAGCCATCGGTTATCGTTGTTATGTTTGTTCGGCAACTGAAAAACAGGGATTGACATCTATACAAACGGCAATGCAAAATAAAGTGAATTTATTTTCTGGTAATTCAGGAGTGGGCAAATCGGCGCTTATAAATGCCTTGGATCCTAGTTTGCATATTAAAACGGGCAATATTTCCACGTATCACAACAAAGGAAAACATACCACTACTTTTGCTGAAATGCACCCTCTTTCTTTTGGAGGCTACATTATGGATACGCCAGGGATTCGTGAATTTGGAATGGTTGCTTTTACTACGGAAGAGGTGTCGCTTTATTTTCCTGAAATGCGGCATTTAAAAGCGCATTGCCAATTTAACAATTGCACGCATGTACATGAACCTCGCTGTGCGATCAAGCAGGCGGTAGAAGAGAATAAAATTCATCCATGGCGATATAAAAGTTATCTTGCAATTCTAAAAGGAGAAGAAGTGGAAACTCCTGGACTTATTGAGAATAAGCAAGATGCAAAAAAATAGGAATTTTTAACAAAAAAAAGTGACGTAAAATCCAATTTTTACGTTCTAATTATAAAACTATAAAACTTACATCATGACCTCTTTAAAAAAATACAGTTTGTGGATTGTCGCATTATTAGTACTTCTATTTTGCTTTTATTTTTTCACCGATTTAATCGTTTACATTCTCATTGCTTTTATTCTTTCTATTGTGGGACGACCTATGGTGCTTGTAATGAAAAAGTATTTGAAAATTCCGAAAGCTTTAGGTAGTGTGTTTACACTATTGCTTATTACGGGCTTTTTGTTTTGTGCTTTACGTTTGATATTGCCTCTTCTACTGCATCAAACCGATAATTTAACTTCTTTAAATTACCAACAATTAAGTGCCAATACATACGAAACTTTTACGCAGAGTCGGCTTTGGTTAGCCACAAAAGGCATTGTGTTTAGTGAAACTGAAGTGGAAAATTTTATTTTTGAAAAAGCGCAATATTTGCTTGGTAAAATTAATATTCAAAATGTATTAGGAGCTACCATAGGATTTGTGACTTCTTCTTTTATTAGCCTTTTTTCTATTTTATTTATCGCTTTCTTTTTTCTAAAAGATGAGCTTTTGTTTCGTAAAATGATTTTTCTTTTTGTGCCAGAGTCTTTAACTGAACAAGTAAGTCAAATTATTGATTCTTCTCAAAACTTGCTTACCCGATATTTTGTAGGGCTTTGTATAGAAGTGGTATCTATGATGACTTTGCTTACTTTAGGATTATGGCTTTTGGGTGTAGAAAATGCGCTTTTATATGGTTGTTTGGGCGGTTTGTTGAATGTTATTCCGTACTTGGGACCCGTGCTAGGTGCTACGGTTGCTAGTATTTTTGCTAGTATTGGCGCTTTAAGTGGAGGAATTACCCCCGAGTTGGGTTGGCTCATTGTGAAAGTGGTGAGTGTTTTTGCACTTGCCAATTTAGTAGATAATTTCGTACTTCAGCCCCTTATTTATGCTAATAGTGTCAAAGCACATCCTTTGGAAATCTTTTTTGTGGTGATGATGGCTGCTACTCTTGGCGGAGTGATAGGTATGATTGTAGCCATCCCTATTTATACACTTTTGCGTATAATTGCCAAGGAAATGTTCAAAAACTCTGTTTTTGTACAAAAAATAACCCGAAATCTTTAAGAATATGGCAATAAAAACAGAATCAGAATATAATTTACCTATGTGTAAATGGGCTTTGGAAGATCGTCCTAGAGAAAAAATGTTGAATCAAAATGCCTCAAATTTGACCGATGCCGAATTGCTTGCTATTATCATAGGTACAGGTACCAAAAGTCGTTCAGCACTAGACCTTTCAAGATATATTCTTCAATCGGTCAATCATGATTTGAACGAACTTTCGCTTAAAACACCCAAACAATTAATTCATAATTATAAGGGAATAGGAGAAGCCAAAGCGGTAAGTATATTAGCGAGTTTGGAATTAGGCAAACGGCATCATTTTCCCTTGGATAGAGTTAAAAAAAAGATTACAAGTAGTCGTGATTCTTTTGAAATATTTTATGCCGATATGGCTCATGCTTTATATGAAAAATTTCAAATCATCTTGTTATCTAGAGCAGGAAATGTGATCAAAAAAATAACAATTAGCGAAGGAGGGGTGGCTAGTACCATCATAGATCTTAAAAAGATTTTTCAAATCGCTTTAGAGCATCATAGTGTGGCTATGATACTAGGACATAATCATCCTTCGCATAATCTTCAGCCTAGTCCAGAGGATATTTATATGACTCGTAAAATTAAAACTGCCGCAGAATTATTGGATATGGAAGTATTGGATCATCTTATTTTAGGGGGCGAAACTTATTATAGTTTTGTGGATAATCATAAAATATAGAAGGATGAAGACAAATAAAATTATTCTTTTTCTTCCTCGTAGTTCGGCCCGTTTAGAGTATGGTATCGATGTGCTATTTACATCTTTACTCGGGTTGGAGCCTATTATAATTCATACTATCGACGACTTTACAGACTCCAATCTCCCAATTTTGTCTATACACGAAAATGCAAGCAAATTTGTGAATGCAAGTAAATTCAATCAGCCGGTAGCTTACCCTTATTTGCAAGTATATCCTTGGGTTTTTCAATCGCATATCGACACGGCTTTTACTCCAGAACATAGTACGTTTAAAGAGCAAATTATTCTTTTTCCTTTTATAAAAACAGAAGGCTTACTTCCTTTCGACATTTTTTCCGCCTCGGTCTATTTGCTTTCTCGTTACGAAGAATATGGGCAAATTCCTAAGGATAATTTGGGACGTTTTTCAGCCAAACAATCACTTGCATACAAATTGAGTGTGCTTTCAAAACCTATAGTTAATTTATGGGCTTTGGAATTAAAAAAAGAATTAGAAAAACAATTTCCGCAATTAGTATTTTCTTTACCCTCATACCAATGTTTCCCTACGCTAGATGTTGATCAAGTTTATGCGTTTAAACATAAACCCTTATACATACAAATAGGCGCATTTGTGAAGGATGTAGTCCATACTCTCTTCCATCCTCATCAAGCCAATATGCTCCCTTATCGTTGGCGTTTTTATATGCAAAAAAAAGAGGATCCTTTTAATAATTTATTGCAATGGACTCATTTTTTTGTTGAAAATAATTTACGTGCTCGTTTTTTTATTTTGATGGGAAAATATGGAGGGGTCGACAAAAGTAATCCTTCCCAAATACCTGCTTTTTGCGATACAATACGCGAGCTAAATCAAAGTAAAAATATTTCTGTGGGAATTCATTTCTCTCTTAAGTCCAACTATAAAGTCGAGTTGCAAAAAAAAGAACTTGCCGCTTTGCAACAGAGTCTTGGCGCGCCTATCCAAAGTAATCGGCAACACTATTTGATTTTGAATTTTCCACAAACGTATCAAAATTTGATAGCGCAAGGTATCACCGAAGATTTTACTATGGGCTATGCCGATTTGCCAGGATTTAGAGCGGGTATCGCCACGCCATTTCCTTATTTTGATTTGAGCAAAAATGAAAAAACTTCCTTGACGATATTCCCTTTTGCTTTTATGGATGGAACGTATCGCGAATATATGCAATGTGATTATGCCCATACATTGGCTTCTATGAAAAAATTAGTAGATGAAATACGTGGGGTGGGGGGCACTTTTATTTGTCTTTTTCACAATGAAAGTCTTGCCAATACCCCTCCTTGGGAAGGCTGGAAAGAACTTTATACAAATTTGATACATTACGCAAAATGATACACTACCTAAAACATACAGATATTGATCAAACAAAATGGGATGCTTGTATTGCTCGTTCTTCGGGTGCAAATCTCTATGGCTATTCTTGGTGGCTTACCATTGTTTGTCCACAATGGGAAGCCTTAGTGATGGATGATTATCGTTTTGTTTTTCCTTTAGCAGTGGCAAAAAAATTTGGATTGCCGTACCTTGTACAGCCCCCTTTTACACAACGTTTTGCTGTGTATGGGGATGCAAAAAGTATAGATGCTGCATTGTTTTTATCTTTTCTAAAGGCGATACCTTCTCGTTTTTTACGTTTGCATTGTCGTTTTTCGGTGCCTGCCGATATGTGTTTCCCTAAACAATATGCAGTAGAGTGGCAAAAAAGTCAAGTTATAGATTTATCAAAACCATATTCAGAATTGCAAGCGCAGTATTCAAACAATTTTTGGAAGAATGATAAAAAAAGTAAAAAATATAATTTATCGGTTTCTTCAAACGTAAGCCTAGATCAGGTAGTTGTTTTATTAAAAACAGAGATGGATAAAAAAAGAAAACTACCAAGTGCGTATTATAGTAAATTACATCAATTGTTCACTGCTTCGGCCCAATATTTTCCAATTAAATTTTGGGGTGTAAGAGACGAAAATCAAGATTTAATACTCGCTTCATGGATGCTAGATACGGGAGAGAGAATTTATAAACATTATGGAGCTACCTCTCAAGCTAGAGAAAAAAGAGCCGTTTTTTTTTATATAGATCAATTAATAAAACAGAATGAAAATCAAAAAAAAGTTTTTGATTTTGGTGGTTCTGATTTGGAAGGAGTATATCAATTCAATCATAGTTTTGGTGCAGAAGACGAAAAAATTGCCTATTTGAAAATGGATAAATTCCCATTTACTCTGTATGGAAAAATTTTTAAAAAATAATTTTTCAGCTAGAAAAACCATATTCTAAAAATCATACCCTAACAAATAAATAAAAACAAAAATTAAAATGTATAATATCCTTTTCATTAGTAGTTGGTATCCTACTCGACTGCAACCTACCAATGGCGATTTTGTGCAAATTCATGCCAAAGCGATCGCTTCACTTTGTCGTGTTTTTGTGTTACACATTTGTTACGACAACAAAACGCATAAACATGAAATCCATCAAAACATACAAGACAATTTTGCGGAAATCATATTTTATCTAAAGGAACCGCATTGTAAAATTGCTTTTGTTTGTAAATGTTTAAAAGCATTGCAATTGTTTTTTATGTATTTTAAAGCATTACGCTATATGCGAAAGAAATTACATTTTATACCTGATATTGTTCATGCAAATGTATTGTATCCCATAGGGGTGATTGCTTTTTGTTTTAAATTGTTTGCGGGTATTCCTTATGTAGTTAGTGAACATTGGACTGCGTTCCTAACCCTCAAAACCAATAAAATTGCGGGTTTCCCTTTGTTTGTGTCCAAGTGGGTGGCTCGTTTTGCTTCCTGTGTAATGCCAGTGACTGAGCATTTGCAGAAAAGTATGAAATCTTTGGGTATTCATGCAAAATATAGAGTGGTTTCTAATATTATAGATATCGATTTGTTCAAAAAAACGAGCTATGAAGTGCATGAACCCTATCGTTTTATTCATGTTTCCAATGGTGTTGAAGCGCATAAAAATATACAAGGCATTATTGATGCAACTACCATTTTAAGTTCTTTGAAAAAAGAGTTTGAATTGCATATCCTTTGTCGAGAAGAATATAGCAATCAAATTCCACAGATTTATTTTCATGGAAAAAAAACACATCAAGAAACGGCTGAATTGATGAAGAAATGTGATTGTTTGGTCCACTTTAGTAATTATGAAACTTTTTCTATTGTTATGGCCGAAAGTCTGGCTTGTGGAAATCCCGTGATTACTTCGCGTTGTGGAGGTTTAAGTAATGAATTGGGCCCAGATTATGCGGTGCTAGTGCCACCTAAAGATATCAATGCGCTTACCCAAGCCATGTTTAGAATGATAAATCATCACAGTCAATACAATCCAGAAAAATTGAGAGACTATGCAGTGACCCATTTTTCAAAAGAAAAAATAGCGGGGCAATTTTTAGAGATTTATAAAAGTGTAAAACGAAGCCAATAAAAACTTATCAACAAGCTTGTAAATATTCTTCTTTTTTTCTTACTTTTACAAAAACGAAAAACAATCCTTCAAAGGGTTTAAAATGCTTATTTACAGATGTCAAATTTTACACATTTACATGTTCATACCCAGTACTCGGTATTAGATGGGGCTGCTAAAATCAAAAAATTAATAGCCAAAACCAAAGAAATGGGAATGGCGGCTTTAGCTATTACGGATCATGGCAATATGTTTGGCGTGATGGAGTTTACTTCCGAAGCTGAAAAACAAGGAATTAAACCGATTGTAGGTTGTGAACTCTATGTGGCAGAAGGTAGTCGTTTTGATAAAAAAGGAAGGGAAGATCG
Source organism: Bacteroidales bacterium (assembly GCA_036655775.1). GTDB lineage: Bacteria > Bacteroidota > Bacteroidia > Bacteroidales > P3 > JAVVPL01. The sequence goes on from JAVVPL010000004.1 coordinate 22,185, forward strand.
TAGTGGATATCACTTGATAGTACTTGCTAAAAACGAAAATGGGTATCATAATTTAGCTAGACTTTGTTCGCTAGGTCACAAAAAGGATGCCTTTTATTATACGCCTCGTATAGATCATGAACTTTTAGAAAAATATCACGAAGATTTAATTGTATGTAGTGCTTGTTTGGGAGGCGAAATTCCACAAATGATTCTCTCGGGTCAAGAAACTAAATTACGGGAAAGCATAGAATTTCACAAACGTCTTTTTGGTGAAGATTATTATTTTGAATTGCAAAATCATATAAAAAACCTAGATCAACCCAAAGTAAATACACGTCTTTTAGAGTTGGCCAAAGAATATAATATCAAATGTATTCTTACCAACGATGTGCATTTTGTAGATAGTGAGGATAAGGATGCACATCGAATTTTAATTTGTCTCAATACAGGAAAAAAATTGAGCGAAGATACAAAATTAGTTTATACAGGCGAGGAGTTTCTCAAATCACCAGAGGAAATGGCAGCCCTTTTTCCCGATCATCCCGAATTACTCTCCAATACACAAGAAATTGTCGACAAAGTAGAACCCTTCAAACTAACACGTCCTATTTTATTACCCAAATTTTCTTTGCCTGAGGGTTTTACCGATGAAATGGAATATCTTCGATATATTACTTATGAAGGCGCTGTAAAACGTTGGGGTGAAAATTATGCCACCGACCCAGATACGTCTATAAAAGAACGTTTGGATTTCGAGTTGGCAACGGTGGCTCGTATGGGCTTTCCAGGCTACTTTCTCATTGTTTGGGATTTTATCAAAGCCGCACGTAATATGGGGGTATTGGTAGGTCCAGGCCGTGGATCGGCAGCTGGTTCAGCCATTGCATACGCTATTGGTATCACCAATATGGATCCCATCAAATACAAATTACTGTTTGAACGTTTTTTGAATCCCGAACGTATTTCTATGCCCGATGTGGATATCGATTTTGATGATGTGGGTCGAGAGCGAGTAATCCAATATGTAGTGGGAAAATATGGAGAAGAACGCGTAGCGCAAATTATTACTTTTGGAAGTATGGCCGCAAAATCATCTATCAAAGATGTGGCGCGAGTGTTAGAACTTCCTTTGACAGAGTCAAATCGAGTGTCAGGTTTAATTCCAGATATGTGTCCTTCTTTAGAAAAAGCGTTTGAGAGTGAACCTCTATTGGTTTTTGAACGCGATAATGGCTCTGATTTGGTACGTAAAACTATTCATTATGCAATGCAATTGGAAGGTTCAATTCGGAGTACAGGTACGCATGCCTGTGGTATGATTATTGCGCCAGAGGATCTCATTGATCATGTGCCTTTGAGTACTTCTAAGGATACAGATATGCCCGTTACTCAATATGAAGGCACTTATGTAGAGCCCATAGGTCTTTTAAAAATGGACTTTTTAGGTTTGAAAACGCTTACCATTATTCATGGAGCTTTAGATAATATCAAATTACGTCATGGCATAGAGGTCGATATAGATACCCTTCCGCTCGATGATGCGCTTACTTACGAATTGTTTAGTAAAGGGGATACCAATGGCGTTTTTCAGTTTGAATCGGATGGAATGAAAAAACATCTTCGCGATCTTAAACCCAATCGTTTGGAAGATTTAATTGCCATGAATGCACTTTATCGTCCAGGGCCTATGGAATATATTCCCAAATTTATTCGTCGTAAATTTGGACTTGAACCCATCGAATATGAATTGGAAGGGATGGAAGAGTTTTTGCAGGAAACTTATGGAATTACCGTATACCAAGAACAGGTGATGCTACTTTCTCAAAAATTGGCTAATTTTAGTAAGGGTGATGCCGATACCTTGCGAAAAGCAATGGGAAAGAAAAAAATTGAGATTCTGCAAAAGATGAAAACTCAATTTATGGAAGGCTGTCAAGCCAATGGTCATGATTTAAAAATTTGTGAAAAGATATGGACCGATTGGGAGGCTTTTGCTTCCTATGCTTTCAATAAGTCTCATTCTACTTGTTATGCCTATATTGCTTTTCAAACGGCGTATTTAAAAGCGCATTATCCTGCCGAATTTATGGCTTCGGTCCTCACTAACAATCTAAAGGATATTAATAAAATATCCTTTTTTATGGACGAATGTAAATATCAAAAAATAGATCTTCTAGGTCCTGATGTCAATGAAAGTCAAGCTAATTTTACAGTAAATAAAGCTGGTGCGATACGTTTTGGTTTGAGTGGGATCAAAAATGTAGGCGAAGCTGCGGTGGCTATGTTGATAGAAGAACGTAATAACAATGGAAATTACAAAGATATTTTTGATTTTGTGCAAAGGGTCAATTTGCGTTCGATTAGTAAAAAATGTATGGAATCACTTATAAAAGCAGGTGCTTTTGATAGTTTTCCCGAGCCCTCTCGAGCTACTTATTTTTTTCAAAAAGCTGGAGAGTCGGTCAATTTCTTAGATAATTTGATGTCTTATGCCTCCAAATACCAAGTAGGGCAACAATCTACACAAGTTTCTTTATTTGGGGATGCCGAAGAAGACTCCACATTTATGGCTTTGGAAATTCCGATTTGTGAAGAATGGTCTAATATAGAACAACTCAAAAATGAAAAAGAAGTGACGGGTTTTTATATTTCAGGACATCCTTTGGATGATTACAAATTAGAATTGAAACAATTTTCGAGTTGTACGCTTGCGGATTTAAAAAATGGAATGGAGACTTTGCAAAATAAAGATTTGAAATTTGGAGGGGTTATCACCGCGGTTGCTCATGCAATGACCAAGAATGGCAAAGCATTTGGACGATTTACATTAGAAGATTACGAAAATTCTATGGAGTTTTTGTTATGGAACGAAGATTACCTTAAATTTAAACATTTTATGATTGAGGGCACATTTGTGTTTATACGTGCTTCGGTCAAACAAAATTGGAGGCAAGAGTATGAACCTAAAATACTGCATATAACATTACTTGATGATTTATTAGACAAACAAACGCGACGAATTATTATTCATAAAAATTTAAGTGAAATCAATAAAGTATACACTAACGATTTAAAATCTTTAGTGAAAACCTATAAAATAGAATTAAATCCTAAAAACAAAGATACGGTTCCTATGGCTCATCTTGAATTTAGAATCAAAGATCCATTGCAAGGATATGCTGTATCAATGCCAGCCCGAGATACCGAAGTCTCACCTGCTAGTTTTGTAAAAGCATATATGCAATTTGATGCCTTGGCCGAAATTGCTTTAAGTTAATTGCAAAACGGATTTTAAGAATATTAAAAAGAACTTGAAATGAATGCTAAACTTTACTTGAAGTAAATGCGATTTTCTACTTGAAGTGAATGCTGGTTCTCACTTTAAGTGGCTGAAGAAACTCTCTTTAAATCAATGAAGAAACTCTCTTAAAGTGAATGCAGAAGTTTTTTGAAGTGAATGCAGAACACTTTCTTGAAGTGAATGCAGATACTTTTTTTAAATGAATGCAGAAACTTTCTTGAAATATGCGGAAACTCTCTTGAAATATATAGAATTTGGTTTATAAAAAAACTAATTGTTTTTTTTTACAAAAAAAAATACTAATTTTACTCCCTAAAAACTCAATTTTATGCGTTTTAAAAAAATACTTCTGAAATTAAGCGGAGAATCTCTGATGGGGAATCAAGCTTTTGGTATCGAGCCCCAAATGCTTGCACAATATGCAAGCGAAATTAAAGAGGCGGTGCAAATAGGTGCGGAAATAGCTGTTGTGATAGGTGGTGGAAATATATATAGAGGCTTACAAGGAGCTGCCAAAGGAATGGATAGGGTACAAGGCGATTATATGGGAATGTTAGCAACCCTTATCAATAGCATGGCTCTACAAGCCGAACTTCAAAAACAAGGAGTGAAAACTCGTTTGTTGTCGGGTTTGCAAATAAATCCTATCTGCGAAGAGATGAGTCGAGCTAAAGCCAATGATAGTCTTTCGCAAGGAGAGGTCGTTATTATGGCTGGAGGAACGGGCAATCCATTTTTTACTACCGATACCGCTGCCGCTTTACGTGCTGCGGAAATTCAAGCAGATGCTATTTTAAAAGGTACGCGTGTGGATGGTATCTATACAGCGGATCCTGAAAAAGATCCAAGTGCTACCAAATATCAACATTTATCTTTTGATGAAGCATATCAAAAAAAATTGCAGATAATGGATCTTACGGCTTTTACACTTTGTAGAGAAAATAAAATTCCTATTTATGTGTTTGATATGAATACCAAAGGAAATTTACAAAAAGTAATTATAGGCGAAGAAATAGGTACCTTGGTGAGTTAATGTGTTGGGAAGTTAATACCAAACGAATATGAGCAAAAAAAACTAAAATCTAATACCATACAATTATGTCAGAAGAAATAAAAAAATGTATTCAAATCCAAAAAGAGCATAGCGAAGGAGCTCTTAAACACTTAGAAGCCGAACTTCAAAAAATTCGTGCAGGAAAAGCGGCACCTCAAATGCTTGATGGGGTTAGAGTAGATTATTATGGCACGCCTACGGCTCTATCGCAAGTGGCCGCTATCAATACGCCCGATGCGAAACAAATTACTATACAAGCCTGGGAAAAAAATATGTTGGGAACCATCGAAAAAGCAATTTTGGCTGCTAATTTGGGCTTTACGCCACAAAATACAGGGGAATTGATTCGTATTGTTATCCCTCCCATCACCGAAGAGAGACGACGTGATTTGATGAAACGCGCCAAAGCTGAAGGCGAAAATGCCAAAGTGGCGATTCGGAATATTCGACGTGATACCAATGAGGATATCAAAAAATTAGAAAAATCGGCAGGTTTGGGCGAAGATGTAGTGAAAACTTCGGAAAAAGAAATTCAAGAGTTGACCAATAAATTTATTGAAAGAATTGATAAAATTCTTGTTGACAAAGAAAAAGATATTATGACCGTATAAAAAACACGATCGACAATTTTGTCGATCGATTAGTGGTAAGGAAAAGAAGAGGCACCCTTTTAGGAGGAATGCCTCTTTCTTTATGTGTGATTTTTAGGTATACTCCGTGTATTTATTCGCCTAAAAAGGTTTTGAGATGTTTGCTTCTGGAAGAGTTTTTTAATCTGCGAATTGCTTTTTCTTTAATTTGGCGAACTCGTTCGCGAGTTAAATCAAATTTTGCGGCAATTTCATCTAGGGTAAGACCATGATGACCCCCTATTCCATAAAATAAATTAATCACATCGCGTTCTTTTTCTGTCAAGGTCGATAAAGAACGTTCAATTTCACGACTGAGCGACTCTTTAATCAGTAATTGGTCGGTGCTTGGACTGTCTTCAGAAATAAAAACATCTATAAAATTGGTTTCTTCGTCTTGCACTAATGGGGCATCCATCGATACGTAACGCGTAGTAATATTGAGCACCTCTGCAATTTTTTCTTTTGACATATCCAAAGACTCTGCAATTTCATCAATGGATGGAGGACGTTCAAATTTTTGTTCTAGACGTGAAGATTCTTTTTTAATTTTATTTAACGAGCCTACTTGATTTAAAGGCAAACGAACAATACGTGATTGTTCGGCTAATGCTTGTAGAATAGATTGACGAATCCACCAAACTGCATACGAAATAAATTTGAATCCACGCGTTTCGTCAAAACGTTTGGCTGCTTTGATTAAGCCTAAGTTGCCCTCATTGATTAAGTCGGGAAGGCTAAGCCCTTGATTTTGGTACTGCTTAGCAACGGAAACAACAAAACGTAGATTTGCTCTCGTGAGTTTTTCCAAAGCAGCCTTATCGCCAGCTTTGATACGTTGGGCTAATTGTACTTCTTCATCTGCTGAAACCAATTCTTCTTTTCCGATATCTTGCAAATATTTGTCAAGAGAGGCTGTTTCACGATTGGTAATAGATTTAGAAATTTTTAACTGTCTCATTATTTGTTTGTTTAATTGTTTCGGTAATGTATAGTATTGTAAGTAGACCCTATCTGTCTGCAAATAGTATAGTTTTGGCAAATAAATTTATCCAAAACTAACAAAAGTAAAAATTATTATGTAATTTTGCAAATTATTTTATACTTTTCTTGAAAAAAAGAATATATGGCAGGGAAAAAGCGTCAAAAAAGACATTTAAAAAAAATACACTTAAAAAAATCAGTGGTCGGAGTTTTGTTGTTGGTTTTGTTTTTCTTTCTGTGCTTTTGTTTTTTAGTGTTTACCCCAGTGGTTAAAAAACAAAGTGTTTTATATATTCCCACACAAGCCAATTTTACACAAGTTTGCGATAGTTTGCATGCACAAAAAGGAGTGGGCAATTTATTTGTATTTCGTATTATAGCTAAATGTAGAAATTATGATCACAATATTAAAGCAGGTCGTTATGTTTTGGATCGAGGCATGCGTAGTGTAAGTTTATTGCAAAAACTTCGCAATGGCGATCAAGATCCCGTTAAATTAAAATTGCATACAATTCGTACGTTGAATCAATTGGCAGGTCGTATTGCCAAACAAATGGAAGTAGACTCCTTGACTTTGCTCCATTTTTTGCAAGATGAACAACAATTAGCTACTTACAAAATAGGAGATAGTGCACTAAATGCACAAAGAGTGATGGCGGTTTTTATTCCCGACACCTATTTTTTAAATTGGAATTTAAATGCTTCGGCTATTTTTGAACGTTTGTTTAAAGAACAAGAAAAATTTTGGGATGCCCCTTCGTCCATGGCTTCGACAACCGATAGTCAGACAAGTCGTCGTGAGCTTGCAAAAGCAATGAAGTTAAATCCTATTGCGGTACTTACTGTGGCCTCCATAGTGGAAGAAGAAACAAATTATACTCCCGAAAAATCCTTGGTAGCTTCGGTCTATGTAAATCGTTTGCGCAAGGGAATGTTGTTACAAGCAGACCCTACGGTTAAATTTGCGCTAGGTGATTTTGCCTTACGTCGAATTCGCTCCGAACACACGAGTGTGGACTCGCCTTACAATACGTATCGTTATAAAGGTTTACCTCCAGGACCCATTTGTATGCCTTCGATTTCGAGTATAGATGCGGTACTTTCTAATGCGGTTTCTCCGTATTATTATTTTTGTGCAAAAGCTGATTTTTCTGGATCTCATTCTTTTGCCGCTAATATCGCTGAACATATTCAAAATGCGCGTGCCTACCATCGAGCATTAAATCAACGAAAAATAAAGTAGATTTTTTTGATTGTTCCGAAAATATTGTATATTTGCGCTCATAATAAATTAATAGATCAATAAATCTTGTATTTGAGTAATATGCAATATCTAAAAAAAATAGTGTTTACAAGTATTCTTGTAATGTTTTCAATGCAAATTTTTGCTGTTCCTGCGCCTCCCTATCCCCAAACGTACAAACAAAAAGATGGCACTTCTCTGACTTTTATTTTAAAAGGCGATGAAAAATTTTCCTGGGCTGAAAGTGTGGATGGTTATGCACTCTTGACCAATGCGCAAGGTATTTATGAATATGCAGTAAAAAATAAAAATGGAGATTTAGTGCCTTCGGGAGTCAAGGCTTGGGATGTGGATAAACGAAAAAAAACAGAACGCACTTATTTAGCCTCTCTTCCTAAGGGTTTAAAATATAGTTCCGAACAAATGGCATTGATACGCCAAGTTTGGCAAATTAAAGAACAAAGTTTGCAAAGGGCAAGCGTTGAGCGTACCGAACAAATTGGAGAACGTAAAATTCCCATTATTTTAATTGCGTATCATGATGTTGCTTTTCGATATGCTAAATCGGATTTTGACGCTCTATTAAATCAACCAAAGTATACATTGAATCAAGCTACGGGCAGTGTGTATGATTATTTTATGGATAATTCCAACGGGGCCTTAATGTTTACTACAGATGTATATGGTCCGTATACGCTTGCCAATAATAGAGACTATTATGGGGGCAATGATAAAAATGAAAATGATAAAAATCCACAAGAAATGGTGAAAGAGGCCTTGGCACTGGCAGCGACAACTTGTGATTATTCTAAGTATGATTTAGACAAAAATGGACATTTGGATGGACTGCATATTGTGTTTGCAGGCCATGGAGAAGAAAATGGAGGAGGGCCCGATGCGATATGGTCGCATGCTTGGAATATAGCACCTCCAATAACGTATAATGGCACAAGTATTTCCGATTATTCTTGTTCTCCAGAAATGGGTTCTGGCACGGCACTTACCAATATAGGGGTTATTGTGCATGAAATGAGTCATGTGTTGGGCTTACCCGATTTGTACGATACCGATTATGAACGCCAAGGTGAAGCGGTGGATTTAGGCTCTTGGGATGTAATGGCTGGAGGAGGTTGGAATAATGATGGCAAAACGCCTCCTTTGCATAATGTATGGTCGCGCGCTTTGTTGGGTTGGCAAAAAAAAGTCGTTTTGCAAGATAGTGCTGTACTTGTTGTTATGCCTGCAAATATAGAATCTAAAGCCTATAATTTTGCCTCAAAAACAGAAAAAGAAAATTTTTGGTTAGAAAATAGAGGCTATGGAAAATGGGATGCAATGGTTCCAGCTAAGGGCTTGTTAATTTATCATGTAGATGAAAACAATGCGCAATGGTATTCCAATTGTATTAATTGTGTGCCTTCAAAAAGGGGCTTTTATATCAAAGAAGCAGATGGTGGAAATAATTCCACGGCTGCATTTGGCACGGGTACACCCTTTCCTGGCTCAAAACAAAATACATCTTTTACGGATACAAGTTCGCCTAATGCGCTTTCTTGGAATAAACAAAAAACAGAAAAACCAATCACGAATATTCACTTTGTGGGGGATGCTATTGTTTTCGATTTTAATGGAGGTGCACCTAAAAACCCAGATACAACAAAGGTAGATGTGGAAATTAACTCAATTGTAGCTCCAGTTAAAAATGATTTTTTTACTGCCACAGAACCGCTTACGGTATCTATACAAAATAAAAGTGCCTCAACGGCCAAAATGATACTTTTAATGTATGGAATCCAAGGTGAAGGATATCCTGTCTACACGGATACTTTGGCCAAATTGGATAGTGGGGAATGTATTGTATATACATGCAAACAGCATGTAAATTTATATGAACCCAAAGAATATACACTAACATTTAAGGCATTAGTCTCAAGAGATACCAATCTTAGCAATAATACCGCACAAATTACGCTACGTTCTTTGGCCAATAAACTAAGCCTTTCAAATCTAATAAGTCCCTCGGGTATTGCACCGTTTTCGGCACAGGAAAAAGTAATTTACGAACTTCAAAACAATGGAGATTCTTTGATTGATATGGCTTATGTACAAGTTCAAGTGAATGATAAAAAACAGTATGATACGCTTTATAATTTACCTTTAGGTAGGAGTATAGATACTTTACCTGTAACTATTGATATGTCGAATAAAAACCAAGAGTATATTTTAAAAATAGCAGTTCGGGTGGTGAAAAATATAGATACTTCCTATAAGGTATTAGAAAAAATATTTCCTCGCATAGTTGGTATTGAAAAGGTAGATAGCAAGGTAAAAGTTGAAATTTATCCAAATCCAGCTAAAGAGTATATTCAAATAGAAGCCAATTCGATGGTTGATGGCATCAGTTTAATTGATATGAAGGGCGTGATCCGAAGCCTTCCAGTACAGGCTTCGAAACAACAAAAAATAGATATCCAAAATTATCCTAAAGGATCGTATATTTTGCGACTTCACCTAGTGAGTGGCGAAAATGTGAGTAGGTCGGTTATCTTTTTATAAGCAAACGATGTTTGTATCCAAAGCTTATATAGCCTTGCCAATAATGAATGAACCCGATTTGGCTATGGTTATGGCGGATATAGCAAAACAAACCTATCAAAATATGGAAGTGTTTGTATGCGTAAATCAAGCCGAAGTTCCTCGATTGCAAATAAAAAAGGATGTAAGCTATCTACAAAATCAAAAAACTTTACTGTATTTGCAATCTTTGGATTATCCCTTTCCTCTGCATATTATTGATAAAAGTTCGGAAGGGAAGGCTTGGACACTTCAAAATTATGGGGTGGGTATGGCGCGGAAAACATTGATGGATGCCATTGTGAGTCAAGCAAATTTCAAGGATGTGATTTTGAGTATGGATGCTGATACCCATTACCCCTGTGAGTATGTGGCTTCGGTGATGGCTGTTTTTAATGCAAAGCCCAAAGCGGTGGGTCTTGCTAATCCGTATTTTCATCCACTTGTGGAGACTTCTCAAAGTTATGCTTCAGCCATTAATAAAGCTATTTTACGTTATGAAATTTATATGCGAACCTATGCGTTTCATTTAGGTTTAACTAAACATCCTTATTCCTTTACTGCCATTGGCTCTGCGATGGCTTTGCCTGTGTGGGCATATTGCAAGATCGGAGGACTCAGTCCTCATAAAAGTGGTGAAGATTTTTATCTCTTTCAAAAATTGGCAAAATTAGGCCCAATAGAGACTTTTAGCGGGACTGTTGCCTATCCTTCGCCCAGAGCTAGCCAAAGGGTGTGTTTTGGAACAGGGCCAGCTGTAATTAAAGGAATGCAAAATGATTGGAAGTCGTATCCAATTTATCCATTATCCTTATTTCAAAATATCGAAAAAACTTATCAAGCTTTTGCTCGATTGTATACCGAAGATATTTCCGATTATCCGCTTTATACATTTTTGTCCGATAAGTTTGGACTAGATTGGTATCGCCCTTTACGAAAAAATGCAAAAACACAAGCTCAATTTCAAAAAAATTGTGTAGAAAAACTAGATGCTCTTCGCAGTTTGCAATACTTAAAAGCATCCTACACACAAAATGATGCAGAGGATAGTAAAAACTTACAAAATCTATTGAATATTTTAGCTTATTCCCATTGTACTCACTTCGATTTTACTACGGCAAGTGTAGAGGATTTGGATCAAATACGCTGCTTTTTGGCAGGGTATAATTGGGAGATGAGGATGAGAAATGAGGTAGAAGGATTTAGATAATAAAACTATTTGAAATTGATATTTCACCTCAAGTTTATCTATTTTTAAAAGAAAATTTCAAAAATAGGCCTTCTTTGGAAGAAGTAAATCAAAAAATGTTTGATGCTGCTGGAATATGTACTTTTTTTGAAACAAAAATTGATTTTCAAGTTTTCATTGAATCAATTATTTTACAATTTATTTTTTCAATTTTAATATTTTTTCAATTTTTAGTTATATATTTGTCTAAATTTAAAAATATAAGATCATGAAAAAAGTAGTTGTAATTTTAGTTTGTATGTTATCATTACAAACGATAGTAAAAGCCTCGGACGATAAATCTATTCAAGTAAATCAATTGCCTAGCACTGCGCAGGATTTTATCAAAAAATATTTTGCGGATACCAAAGTGACTTATGCTACTATGGATAACGATTTAATTTCCAAAGATTATGAAGTGACTTTTGCCAACGGTTGTAAAGTGGAATTTAATTCCAAGGGTCTTTGGTCAGAGGTTGAGTGTAAAACCAATGCGGTGCCAATAGCCATTATACCTGCTCCTATTCATGCGTACGTTAAAAAAATGCATGCAGATACCAAACTCTCAAAAATTGATAGAGATCCTAGAGGATACGAAGTAACTTTGTCGAATAAAATGGAATTACAGTTCGATAAAGCAGGCTCTTTTGTGGGTTATGATGACTAAAGTTTGCGAACGATATTGAAATAAAAATAGCCCCATTTAATGGGGCTATTTTTATTTTTGAGAATTGCGGAGAGATAGAGATTCGAACTCTAGGTACCCTCGCAGGTACAACGGTTTTCGAGACCGCCCCAATCGACCGCTCTGGCATCTCTCCTTTTGCGGGTGCAAAGATACTAAATATTAATTGCAGCAGCAAGTTAAATTTCTATCTCCGTAAGCATCGTCTACACGTCCCACTGTGGGCCAATATTTATCATCGTATACTTGAGGAAAAGCCGCTTGTTGACGAGTATAAGGTTTATCCCAGGTATCGGCGCACACCACTTGCATTGTATGTGGGGCATTCTTAATAAGATTAATAGTTTTATCGGCTTTGCCACTTTCTATTTCTGCAATTTCGGCGCGAATAGAAATAAAGGCATCTACCAAACGATCCAATTCAAACAAAGGTTCACTTTCGGTAGGTTCCACCATCAAAGTGCCATGTACAGGAAAGGCAACCGTAGGCGCATGAAATCCATAATCCATCAAACGTTTTGCAAGATCGCCTACTTGTACGTCGGCACTCATGCTAAATTCATTACAATCGAGAATCATTTCGTGTGCACACATACCTTGTGCACCAGTATATAATATTTTATAATGTTTAGCAAGACGTGCGCGTAAATAATTTGCGTTTAAAATAGCCCATTCGGTTGCATTTTTCAAACCATTTCCCCCTAACATTTTGATATAGCCATACGTAATAGGAAGTAAAAATGCACTTCCATAAGGGGAGGCAGATACAGCGCCTTGGTTATGCTTTTCACAAATAGGGCTTACACAATGACCAGGTAAAAAATCTACCAAATGTTTGGCAACGCCAATAGGACCTACTCCAGGACCGCCACCACCGTGAGGCATTGCAAAGGTTTTATGTAAATTTAAGTGACAAACATCGGCACCCATATATCCTGGACTTGTCAAACCTACTTGCGCATTCATATTGGCTCCATCCATATATACTTGGCCTCCACAATTGTGAACGGTTTTGATAATTTCCAAAATAGCTTCTTCAAAAACGCCATGTGTAGAAGGATAGGTTACCATGATACAAGCTAAATTGGCTTTGTGTTCTTCGGCTTTGGCTTTTAGATCTGCTATATCAATTTCGCCTTCAGAAGTAGATTTAATAATTACTACTTTCATCCCTGCCATAGTAGCTGAAGCGGGATTTGTTCCGTGAGCTGAAGCTGGAATTAAACAAATGTTACGATTGCTTTCGCCTTTAGAAGCTTGATAGCGACGAATTACAGTAAGTCCGGCATATTCGCCCGCAGCTCCTGAATTAGCTTGAAAAGAAATTGCAGCAAAACCTGTAATTTCCGAAAGAGCGATATTTAGATTATGAATTAATTCCAAATATCCTTGTGCTTGATCCCGAGGAACAAAAGGATGGATAGCTGCAAATTCGGGCATGCTTAAAGCCATCATTTCAGCAGCGGCATTCAATTTCATAGTACAAGAACCTAGGGGGATCATCGCTCTATTCAAAGAAAGATCTTTGACTTCAAGTTTTTTGATATAACGCATCATGTCCGTTTCGGAATGATATTTTTGAAAAACTTCATGTGTTAAAAATGAAGTGCTTCTTTTAAATTGATCGGGGAGTACCGTGGAGGCAATTTTATTATCGCCACAAGTTCCTTTACAAGGACAAATAGTTTCTGCAATTTTCCCTGCAGCCTTAGCAAAAATAGCCAAAATTTCGTTTACGTCGTCCATTGAAGTGGTTTCATCTAAACTGATACCAATATGTGTGGAATCCATGTAATTGAAATTGATCCCAGCAGATAAAGCTTTTTGTCGAATTTCTTCAATGTTGACTCCTGCGGGTAATTCAATACAAAGCGTATCAAAAAATATTTTGTTATTTTGTTTGTATCCGTATTTTACAATATTGCGATCCAAGAGGGCAGTCATGCAGTGGATATCTTGTGCAATAGCACGAATACCTTCTTGTCCATGGTAAATTGCATACATTCCCGACATTATAGCCATTAAAGCTTGCGCGGTACAAATATTGGAAGTTGCTTTTTCACGTTTGATATGTTGTTCACGCGTTTGTAAAGCTAAGCGTAGGGCTCTGTTGCCTTGCGCATCCACTGTGATCCCAATAATACGACCTGGAATTTGACGTTTGAAATCGTCTTTACAAGCAAAAAATCCAGCCGAAGGTCCCCCAAATCCTAGAGGTAAGCCAAAACGTTGTGTGTTTCCAAACACACAATCGGCTCCCCATTGTCCAGGCTCCTTTAAAAGGGCTAATGCCATTAAATCGGAAGCTACAGCCACCATAATTCCAGCTTGGTGCGCTTTATTTATAAAGTCGGTATAATCACGTACAGCCCCTTTGGTATCTATATGTTGAACAATAGCCCCAAACATAAGTGGTGTTAAATTTATGGTTTCATGATTGCCAAATATCAAATCGATACCCAACAAAGAAGCTCGGGTTTTAAGCACATCTATGGTTTGAGGATAGAGAGTGTCCGAAACAAATAATTGGTTTGCACCTGCTTTTATGGCTTCACGAGAACGTGCATTGTGAAACATGATCATGGCTTCTGCTGCTGCCGTGGCTTCGTCCAAAAGAGAAGCATTGGTAAGAGACATCCCTGTCATATCCAAAATGAGGGTTTGGTAATTCAAAAGAGCTTCCAAGCGACCTTGTGAAATTTCGGCTTGATAAGGCGTATACGAAGTGTACCAACCTGGATTTTCTAAAATGTTACGAGTAATTACAGCGGGTGTAATGCTATTATAATAACCTTGTCCAATATAGGTGCGAAAAATTTTATTTTTTGAACCTAGCGCTCTAATATGGTTTAAATACTCATATTCATTCATCCCCTCAGGCAAATCCAAAGGTTTTTTAAGTCGGATAGCTGTGGGCACTGTTTTAGCGATAAGTTCTTCCATCGAAGCAACGCCAATGACTTTCAGCATTTTTTGTGTCTGAGCCGCATCGGGTCCGTTGTGACGCGATACGAAATTATTTGTAATCATATAGTGTTTATTTTATTTATTTGCAATAAGAGACAAAGTTAAGAAAATTTCATGATTTTTAGAAACGACTTCCATGTTTTTTCCAATAAAGGATAAGCACAACGCCAAAGAGCATTCCTCCTAAATGGGCAAAATGCGCGATATTGCCCCCAGATCCAGAAATTCCCGCAAAGAGTTCGATAAGTCCATAAAGGAGTACAAACCATTTTGCTTTTAAAGGAAATAAAAAGTAAATATAAATACGTGTATTTGGAAAAATCATACCAAAGGCAAGTAGGATTCCAAAAACAGCTCCAGAAGCGCCAATGGTAACCGCGTTGTTGATAAATGAATTAATATATGCCGCTCCAAAAGAGCCTGATAAATTATAAATATCCCAAGTCATAGCTAGGGTTTGAATCATCCCTGCACCAATTCCCGTAACTAGATAATAAAATAAAAAACGTTTGCCTCCCCAATAATTTTCTAAGGCATATCCAAACATCCAAAGCGCAAACATATTGAAAAATAAATGCGAAAAACTTCCATGCATAAACATGTACGTAATATATTGGAAAGGATAAAAATTATCTGCCGAATAATAGTGAAGACCCAAGTATTTGGATAAATCAATTCCCCTAGTTCCCAAAGTGAGATCGGCTAAAAAAAACAAAGCATTAATGATCAATAAATTTTTTACCACGGGAGGTAAATAGCTAAATCCACTAAATTGGTAATTGGCACTGTTGTTATTACTATTCATCATATATGTTTATATTTTTATTTTAAAAATTGTTCTGCGATTTGATCTGTGGATAGAACCCAAAAAGTTTTTTTCCCAGAAGGCGACTTTTCTGCATAAATACAAGCAAACAATTGGTCAATAATGTAAAGCATTTCTTCTACATTCAAAAATTTTCCTTTTTTTATGCTCAATTGTTTAGCCACCGAAGAGGCTACATCCGTTTTCTTTTCGCGGTGTGGATGCATCAAAAGTTCTTTGTAATTGTCCAAAATTGCTTCAAGGGCAAGCCCTACTTCTTCGTTACTTACTTCGGGAGGCGTGCCATTGACAACAAAACTGCATTGCCCCAACCCTTCGATATCCCACCCTAAAATCAACAACTCTTCCTTTAAATCGATCAGAATTTCCGTGTTGGAAGGCGAAAATTCAAGAGTTTGAGGAAATAAACTTCTTTGAGAAAGAATTCGATTGTGAGAATCTTTTTCTTTAAATCTTTCAAAAAGGATACGTTCCGAGGCGGCTTGTTGATCAATAATAACGATACCTGAACGTAAGGATGCCACAATATACGTTTGTTGAATTTGAAAAACACGAGCGGCTTGCTCTTGTGTATTTTGCATGTCGGTATCAAGAGGTAAACAAATTTGAGAACTTATGGTAGTAGTGGGTTCTAATATGTTTTGCGTAGAGTGAATTTCTGCAAAATTGTCCAAATATGCTTCCTTACTTCGATTGGATAACTTGCTAAATCCGTACGGATTTTGATAGGAATTAACATTGGCAGACAAATTTGTATCTTTAACCCATTTTTCGTTTACACTAGAAGGCTGCGCATTTTGTTGAGAAAGCAAACTCTCCAAACTGGGGGTATCGAAAGGATTGTATTGGGGATTAAAATGTAAATCGGGAGGCGGAGGAATGTATCCTTCGGGTAGAGGGGTAGGTGCAAATTGATTGGTTAAATCAAAATCAATGGAAGGGGGAATACTATGAATACCTATTGCATGCTTGACAATAGAGAGCAAAATGCCATAAATCATTTTTTCATCCGCAAAACGAATTTCTGTTTTGGTGGGGTGTATATTGATATCAATGCTTTTGGGATCGACCTCTAAAAATAAAAAATAAACAGGATAGCTTTTTTGAGGCAATAAATCTTTAAAAGCAGTTTCTATGGCGTGGTTCAACCCCAAATGTTTGATGTATCGACCATTTACAAATAAATATTGTTTATTTCTGTTTTTTGTTGAATAATCGGGTTTGCAAATATAGCCTGCAATAGAAATTTCCGTCAAAGATTCGTCTACTTTTACCAATCTACTTTGAAAGATGCTGCCCATAAGTTGTACAATACGATGATTGAGATGGGAAGGTTCTAAATTATATATTTTTTTATCATCTTTATAAAAAATAAATTTGATGCCAGGATTGGCCAAAGCAATTTTAAAAAAATCCTCTTCTATATAATGAAATTCAGTCTCATTATTTTTTAAAAATTGACGACGTGCAGGGGTGTTATAATATAAATGTTTCACTGCAATAGAAGTGCCCGCATTACATTGACAAGGGCTTTCTTCTTTTATTTCTGAACCTTCTAAAGTCACACAATAGCCCAGTTCTTCATTTGCCAAACGAGTTTTAAGTTCAATTTTAGCAATAGCAGCAATAGACGCAAGGGCTTCACCTCTAAATCCCATGGTTCGGATTGCATATAAATCGTGTGCTTCTTTTATTTTGGAAGTGGCATGGCGTAAAAAACACTTACTTGCATCCGCAGGTGACATGCCGCAACCATTGTCAATAATTTGAATTAGGGTACGTCCTGCTTCTTGTATAATAAGTTCTATTTGGGTAGCTCCTGCATCTATGGCATTTTCTAGCAATTCTTTCACTGCTGCAGAAGGACGATTGACCACTTCGCCTGCCGCAATTTGATTGGCAACGAAATCGGGAAGAAGATGAATGAGATCGGACATTTCTTGTGAGTCTTATTTTAGAAAATAAACAATGAAAAGTAAAAGAATACCAAGATAAATTAAAATTTTCTTTGTGGAAAGTAACCCTTCACTTTTCTTTTGGGGGCGATACCGTTCCATTTTTTTTCTGAGACGAAGTTCACGTTCGGCACTAGTGAGATCGAATTCTGTGTCGGCATTTTCTGCTTCGGCTTCTTTTTTGAGTTCGTTCAAATGTTCTTCTCTTTCGCTATAATATAAGGGTTTATAACTAAAACTACGAGGTTTGCGTACTTGAAAAAAAGATGGGAGTAATGAAGACATGGCTCTAATTTTTTAATCTACAAAAATAAGAAAAATAAATGAGTTTTACTAAGGTTTTTGGTTAAAAATTAGTATATTTGTATTCTCAATTCGAGGAACACAATATCTAAACTATGGAATATTTATCACAAATCACAGAAATGGGAATGGGTGAAATCCTTTTGATTTTATTCGTTTGCGTTTATTTTCTATATAGAATGTATTCTCAAATGCAACAAGCCAAGGAAGAACAAGCCCAAAGAAATCAAAATCCCACTCCATCGGTATTTGAATTTCCAAATACTGATGAAGCTAGCGATGAGTACTATGCCGAATCTCAAGAAAAAGAGGTAGAAGTTTTTTCGCAAGCACAAGCGGAAGATCTTCCTTACTTTACTTATGAATCCCTCAAAATGGACTCCCTCGAAATGGAAAATTCATTGCCTTCAGAGGCAGAAAATAAAAAAACATATTCACATTCTATATTACAGGAAGAAGAAGAGTTAACCACTGAATTTGATCTTCAAAAAGCAATTATATATCAAACTATTTTAGAAAAAAAATACGTATAATCGTTTAAACTTTGTTATTTCAAAAAAAACACATACATTTGCATAAAATTACGAGGGTTTGTTCACAAGAACAAGCTCTCGTAGTTTTTTATTATAAAAACAATAAATAATTATAAATTTTCAAGAGATCTAAAAGATCTACATGTTCGTCAACTTCTTATTACTTTTGTGAAATAGAGAATGAATATGAGAATAAAGCACACCCCTAAGTGTGAAGTAAACTTATGTGAATTTTCTTTGGATTTAATGTAAAAAGAGGAGGATGGCAAGTATTTGTATTTTTTTCTTTTGAAAGATACCTACTAAAACGAATAAAATGGGATCAATTAAGTATTACAGCAAAGAAGGTTTGCAAAGATTGAAAGATGAATTGGAACATTTAGTGAGAGTGGAGCGTCCCTCTATTTCTCATCAAATTGCAGAAGCCAGAGATAAAGGCGATTTGTCGGAAAATGCAGAATATGATGCTGCCAAAGAAGCTCAAGGACTTTTGGAACTTAAAATATCCAAAATGCAAACTGAGGTGGCCAATGCTCGTATTGTAGATGAAAGTAAATTAGATGCTTCTAAAGTATTGTTATTTTCGACAGTCAAAGTCAAAAATAAAAAAAATGGAGCGACTATGGAATATACCTTAGTGCCCGAAAATGAAGCCGATTTAAAATCGGGTAAACTCTCTGTTTCCTCGCCTATATCTAGAGGTTTATTAGGTTCAAGAGTTGGTGATAATGTAGACGTACAAGTGCCTGCAGGTGTCATTCCTTTTGAAATTATAGAAATTTCACGTAAATAAATTTACAAAAATAAAATTCATTAGCCATGGCTAGTATTTTTTCAAAAATTATAGCAGGAGAAATTCCTGCTTATAAAGTGGCAGAGGATGAAAATTTCTTTGCTTTTTTGGATATTGCCCCTCTTGCGAAAGGCCATACCCTTGTA
>JAVVPL010000005.1:0-5731 GCA_036655775.1 Bacteroidales bacterium
CAAGCGTTTTTTGCAATGACCGCACCAAATATCTTCTTTACTGCCCACATTACAACTTTTAAAAACCGAAAAATAGGCTGTTTGTTTGGCGAAAAGTTTTGCAATTGTGATTTCGTGCAGTGGACGTAAAAAACTAAAATAATTAAAATCTGCACTTATATATTTACGAACATACTTACGGAAATCAGATTCAAAGGTATAGGATTTTGAATATTGATGATTGACTTCTGTGCCCACTATGGTTGCTTCATTGGCACTACCTTCATTGGAAAGAGCAATATGTTTTTTGTTTGTCAAAGCTGCAATCAATAAAGAATTAAATGCTAACATTGCCGAAAAAGGAGTATGCCCATTTAAAAAGCCTTTAGCATTGAGTTGTAATAAAAGTGGATCTATGGGGCGCTTTTCTTCGGCTATTTCTAGTGGAGTATAGCCTGCTACTTTAATGCAATCTAAGGTGGCACCTCTAGGATTAATAATGAAGGGTAATGCTTTTTGTGGAGAGGCATTTTTTAAAATTTCAAGACTTACTACTGAATCTTTACCTCCACCAATAGGGATAATAATTTCATCGTTTAAAGTAAAATGGAGTGGAGATAAGGGCGAGCCAAACGAACGAATTTCCATAAAATCGACAGGGGTGCTTTGGATGTGATTAAGATAAAAAAATTCGCCCAAGCCATGAAAATATAAATTTTTCCACCATTGAATTTGTTCGTCATTTAATTGGTGAGGAATGATTTCAAGTATAGGCGAGCTAGTCGCTTTCCAATAGCTGATGAGTTCAATCATGCCGATATGAAATACCAATATATTTAGTTGCGCTTTAGAAAGTTGGTCTATGTGATAAAAAGAGTGATTGGGAATACATATACTGGGTGAAAATACATACACAATAGCTTGTTTATCGTCTTCTACTTCAAAACTGAAATTCATTGTGAAATTTTCAGCCGTTTGTTGGTAATTGTATTTTTTATATCTAAAGATAGGATAAGTGTTACGTAAGGAAGTATAAAGTGCTTGTTGTTGCATGCTTTGGAACTTTTGTTTAAAAATTTGTATCCATGTTTTTATTATAATGCAAAAATACAATTTTTTGCTCTATTTACCAATCCCAATATACAGGTAAATGATCACTAAATCCACCTAAATATTTCATGCCATTGTAAGTGCGAAATAGTTTAATCCCCATATAAATTTCATCTTTCATAAGCATAAAACTAGGGGCAAAGATATGCGCTTGTTGTATATGTGTTTCCTCCTTATCTGAATTAAAATACAAATTGGGACTTAACATGATTTGATCAATGATACTCCATTCTTGTCTGAATTTATTACTGCCTTCTTTTCCTTGAAAAGGGCACATTAAATTGAAAAGGAAAGTTTGGGTATCAACAGACTGACAAGAAGCTCCCAATACTTGCGTAATACTAGGATCCGAAGGTTCGTCATTAAAATCGCCCATAACTAAAATATTTGCTTTTGGATTTTGGGCATATATTTTTAAAATTGCATTTTTTAGTACCTTGGCTACAAATGCGCGTTTCCCAATGGTAGCAGTGGCTCCTCCATATTTAGAAGGAAAATGATTTACAAAAATATGCAAACTGTCTTTTTGAAAAACATAGCCTTTAACATACAAAATATCACGAGTAAACGAAACGGTATCGGAAGGATAAATAATGGGAATAGGATAGGAGAGTGAAGGACTAAAATAATCGCTTCTATATAATAAGGCCACATCAATGCCTCGCGCATCCTGTGATTCGTAATGAATAAAATTGAAATGATTTTGTCGGAGAGGGGTCCCAAAACACAAGTCGCGTAATACTTTGGCATTCTCTACTTCGCATACCCCCAAAAGAGTCAAGGGAACCTCAGCACCTAAGGCGGCAATAACTTTAAATAATTGAACACATTTGTTCTCATATTTTTTTTTACCCCATGCCTTGATGCCTAAAGGCGTGAAATCATCGTCTTTTTTGAGACTATCATCAAAATAATCAAAAAGATTTTCCAAATTGTAAAATCCAATTCGTAATTTTGGAGAGGGTTCATATTGTCTATTTATATCACAAAGAGGATTCAAATTTAAGAGTATGGATAGAATTAAAATTAACATAGTACCTCCTTTTTCTGCTTGCAAAAGTCTGCTAATTTTATTAACTTCGCAAGTTAAAAATTCTTAAATTATCATAAAAATTCTTAAATTCTAAACGAATGAATCCCTGCATACAAACTTTACTTGCGCATAAAAGTATTCGAAAGTATAAAGAAATTCCCATCGACCCCAAACTTCTAACTGCTATTTTAACCGCAGCTTCACGCGCTTCCACCACTGGAAACATGCAATTGTATAGTATTATGGTAACCCAAGATGCACAAAGAAAGCAAGACTTAGCAAAATTCCATTTTAATCAACCAATGATAACGCAAGCGCCAGTAGTATTAACGTTTATGGCTGATGTCAATCGATTTCATCATTGGTGTAAAATCAATGAGGCGGAAAAATCCTATGATAATTTTTTATGGTTTATCAATGGGGTGATAGATGCTTTATTAGCCGCTCAAAATGCTTGTATTGCAGCCGAATCCGAAGGTCTAGGAATTTGTTACTTAGGTACGACTACGTATAATGCAAAAGGAATTGCCCAGTTTTTTAAAGTTCCCAAAGGAGTGGTTCCTATTACGACTATGACTATGGGAATTCCTGATGAAAAGCTTCCCTTAACCGATCGTATTCCTTTAGAAGGAGTGGTGCATTATGAAACGTATCATCCTTACACGGATCAAGATATTCAAACTATTTTTTCCGAAAAAGAAAATTTGGAAGAAACTCAAGCGCTTTTAGCTCAAAATAAGCTGCCCAATCTGGCTCAAATATTTACCAAAAATCGATATACCAAGGCCGATGCAGTTCATTTTTCTACGCAATTTTTGCAATTCTTAAAAGAAGCAGAGTTTATGAATGACAGGCCGTAATAAAATTAAAATGATTTCATTCACCTTAAATAATAAACACGTACTTGCGTTTTTTGCGCAAATATGTCAATATAAATAAAGAAAATTCAGTACAGAATAACTCACCTATTAAAATTTTACGAAAATGAATCAAGCATTAGTTAAATCCAATTTTAAATTTCCAAATCAAAAAAATCTATATGAAGGAAAAGTACGAGATGTGTACAATATTAACAATGAACTTTTAGTAATGTTAGTGTCTGATCGTATTTCTGCTTTTGATGTAATCCTTCCCGAGGGAATCCCATACAAAGGCCAAGTTCTCAATCAAATTGCTTCTTATTTTTTAGATGCTACGGCGGATATTCTTCCCAATTGGAAAATAGCCACTCCAGATCCAATGGTTACAATAGGAAAGCTTTGTACCCCTTTTAAAGTAGAAATGGTAGTTCGTAATTATTTATCGGGGCACGCATGGCGCGAATACAAAGAAGGAAAACGTACGCTTTGTGGGCTTACAATGCCCGAAGGTATGAAAGAAAATGATAAGTTCCCACATCCGATGATTACCCCCACTACCAAAGAAGATATTGGGCATGATGAAGATGTTTCCAAAGAAGAAATAATTAAATTTAATTTGGTTGGAAAAGAGGATTATGAACAGCTTGAAAAATACACCTTAGCTTTGTTTGCTCGAGGTACAGAAATGGCCAAAAAGATGGGTTTGATTTTGGTAGATACCAAA
The DNA here is from genome assembly GCA_036655775.1 of Bacteroidales bacterium. Lineage (GTDB taxonomy): Bacteria > Bacteroidota > Bacteroidia > Bacteroidales > P3 > JAVVPL01. Next base: position 3,707 of record JAVVPL010000005.1, read on the forward strand.
TATGAATTTGGCAAAATTGGAAATCAAATTTATTTGATAGATGAAATTCATACCCCTGATTCTTCTCGTTATTTTTATGCTGAAGGGTATCAAGCACGTCAAGATAAAGGTGAAAAACAACGTCAATTGTCTAAAGAATTTGTTCGGGAATGGTTGATAGAAAATCATTTTCAAGGTAGAGATGGCGAGGTGGTTCCACGTATGACCCCTGAATTTGTAAATCAAGTTTCAGAACGTTATATTGAATTGTACGAACAGATCACAGGCTTAAACTTTCAAAAAGCAGATTCATCCAATGTATTGCAAAGGGTAGAAAAAAACGTATTAGATTTTTTAGCTAAGCGATAAGTATGCACAAAAGCATCGTAAAACTTGCTGTCCCCAACATTATTAGTAATATCACGGTTCCTTTATTGGGTGCCGTTGATTTGGCCATGATGGGGCGGCTCAATGATATTCATTTAATGGGAGCCATAGCCTTAGGGGCTATGGTTTTCAATTTTATGTATTGGGCTCTAGGCTTTTTACGAATGGGTACTTGTGGCTTTACTTCGCAAGCGTATGGGGCTAATCAAACGCATACGCTGATTAATATCTTGGGAAGAGGCATTCTAATTGCCTTAGCTGGTGCTTTTTTATTATGGGCATTGCAAGTGCCTATTATTCATTTAGCTTTGCGTTGGGTTGATACCAGTCCTGCTATAGCGAGTGCTACAGAATCGTATTTTTTTATTCGAATATGGGGAGCGCCTGCTGCAATTATGTCCTTTGCATTTAGTGGTTGGTTTATCGGTATGCAAAACACAAAAACACCTATGTGGATCGCTATATTTATTAATATTTGCAATGTAGCATTCAATTATATATTTGTATTTTTATTTGATATGCAAGCCAATGGAGTTGCCTTAGGAACGGTCTTAGCTCAATATGCAGGATTATTACTTACGCTTTTTATTCTATGCACAAAATACAAGTCGCTTTTATCGGATTTCAGATGGTCTTTGATACTTAAACTCAAAGAAATGAAACGTTTTATGAATGTAAATACCGATATATTTTTTAGAACTCTTTTAATCATTAGTGTTTTTAGTTTTTTTACGGCTGAATCCGCACGCTATGGAAGTGAAATTTTAGTTTTGAACACCATACTTTATCAATTTTTTATTTTCTTTTCGTATGGAATGGATGGCTTTGCACATGCGGCTGAAGCCTTGACGGGAAAGTTTATAGGAAGAGGTGAAATTCCCGTTTTGAAAAATTGTGTAAAAGCGGTATTTATTTGGGGTTTCGGTTTATCTATACTGGCGGTTTTGATATATGCCTTTGCTTATCAAGATTTACTTCAAATTTTTACGAAAGATAGTCAAATTCATTTAATCGCCAAGGGGTATTATTATTGGATTGTCGCACTTCCTATATTAAGTTTTCCCGCTTTTTTATGGGATGGGGTTTATGCGGGCGCTTTGGCAACGAAGGCCTTGTTATATACAATGTTAATAGCAGTAGGACTTTGTTTTTTTCCTGCCTATTATCTTTTGGCACCTTATTGGGGCAATCATGCGCTATGGTTTGCTTTGCTTTTATTTTTAGTTGTACGAGGCTTAAGTTTGAGTCTATGGGTGAAAAAACAAATTTTAAAAGTGTAGATCTGGAAATAAAATTGTAATTTTGTTCTTATATATAAAAATTATTCACAGATGAATACTCATGCACATCTTTTTAAAAGATATATAGCGCAAGCTTCTGAATATCCTACGTTTACAGTCGATGTGGAGAGAGCGGAAGGAATTTATATTTGGGATACACAAGGCAAAAAATATATTGATTTTATTTCAAGTATTTGTGTCAATAATTTAGGTCATCGTCATCCACAGATTTTGGAAGCTATTCATAAACAAATGGACCAATATCTACATGTGATGGTTTATGGCGAATTTATTCAAGGTCCTCAATTAGCCTTAGCGCAAAAATTAGCCGAGCTATTACCTGAGCAGTTGCAAAAAATATTTTTTTTAAATTCTGGCT
>JAVVPL010000005.1:5741-40308 GCA_036655775.1 Bacteroidales bacterium
AAGCCATAGAGGGTGCTATTAAGTTAGCCCGTTTGTACAATAAACGGAAGGAAATTATTGGTTTTGCAAAGTCGTATCATGGAAGTACTATGGGCGCAATGTCCGTGTTGGGGCATGATAAAATCCGAGATACTTTTGAACCCTTATTACCTTGTCATAAAATGCTTCCATACAATAGTGAAGCCGATTTGAATGCCATTACCACGCAGACATGTTGTGTTATAGCCGAAGTTATTCAATCTGGAGCAGGCATGGTATGTGCCGAACAAAATTTTTTAACTCAATTACGAAAACGTTGTACTGAGGTGGGCGCTTTGCTTATCTTTGATGAAATTCAAACTGGTTTTGGACGTACCGCTAAACTTTTTGCTTTTGAACATTATGGCGTGGTTCCCGATATTCTTTGTATTGCTAAAGGAATGGGAGGAGGAATGCCAATTTCTGCCTTTATATCTTCTGTTGCTCTTATGGAGTTGCTCAATAATGAACATCCTTTATTAGGACATGCTTCTACATTTGGGGGGCATCCATTATCTTGTGTGTCTTCTTTAAAAGCATTAGAATTAATAAATACCCCTGAAATATTAGGACAAGTAGAGGCTAAAGGGCAACGAATTCGAAATCATTTAAAAACGCATCCTCAGATACTTGAAGTAAGAGGGAAAGGTCTTTTTTTAGCCGTGGTATTCAAAGATCCTACACACATAGAACAAATTGTAGAAAGATGTATGGCTAATGGATTTATAACACTATGGCTTTTATTCAATCATGAGGTATTGGCTTTAACACCTCCCTTGACAATTACTAATCAAGAAATAGATATGGCGATGGCTATTTTTAAACAGTCCTTAGATGAGGCTTTTAGAACTTATGAAAAACAAAAATAACCAATGAAGAAAAAAATAAAAGAAACAAAGCAAAAATGGACACAGCGTTACCTTTCCATTTTGCGCTATTTTACATACGAAATTTGGTATGATAGAGTTGATTTGTATTCATATTGGAAGCGATTGGGTATTTATGTTTTCAAAATTCTTTCCATTGCATATAAAAAATTCTTTAAAGACAAATGTTTGAATCGGGCTTCTGCACTTAGTTATTATTCCATATTAGCCGTAGTTCCTATTTTAGCCATTGCTTTTGGCGTTGCCAAAGGTTTTGGAATGGATGTATTTTTGGCTGATGAAATAAATAAATTAAGTAGTCAAAGTATATTTTGGCAGAGTGTATTTACTTTTACACGTTCTATGTTGGATAATACTAGCGGTGGATTGATTGCAGGAATTGGTCTGTTTTTTTTATTGTGGGTAGCTATGAATGTGCTAACGAGTGTAGAATTAGCCCTCAATGATATTTGGCAAGTGAAAAGGCAGCGAACCATTTTGCGTAAATTTACGGATTATACGACTATTATTTTATTAACTCCAGTCTTGATAGTTGTGGGATACAGTGCTAAATTATATCTTCAAGTGCATGTTACCGATGTGGTAAATTCGAGTTTTGTATTGTTGATTTTTCATTATCTAATGGCCTTAACTCCTTTTATATCTATTTCTATCTTTTTTACGCTCTTGTATTTAATTTTGCCTAATACCCGAATACCTTTGCGTGCTTCATTGATCGCAGGTCTAGTATCATCATTGTTTTTTATGATCATGAAAGATGCGTATATTCAATTTCAATCGTATATGACTAGTTATAATATTGTGTATGGTAGTTTTGCTGCCTTACCTTTGTTTTTGATCTGGTTGCGTATTAGTTGGATTATTGTGCTTTTTGGAGCAGAATTAGGATTTAGTATTGTGAAAATGGATAATTATATTTTTGAAACTGATTACAAATATATTTCTGAACGACGACGAAAAATATATGCTCTTTATCTCACAACTCTAGTAGCGCATAATTTCAAACAAGAAAAAGGGGCCATGAGTATAGTCGATTTATCTAAAATTATGTGTGTGCCACAGCCTTATTTATATGATGTAGCAAAGGATTTGACCGAAATGAAAATTTTAAATCGAATTTATGCAAATGATCGTAGTTATTCCTATGAAGCTTGTTATCAACCCGCTTATGATATAAATAAACTAAGTTTACAACAGGTTTTACAGGCCTTAGATTTTTATCATTATGAAGAAGAATTTATACCCAAGTCGCAAGAGCCATATTATTATTTTGATGATAAAATGAATCAAATTAATGCGCTTATTTCTCAGTCTTCCCATAATGTTTTACTCAAAGATATCGACTTACATATAGAAACAATTCAAAACTAAAAATATGTTTACAGGAATTATTGAAAAAATGGCAGAAGTGATTGCTATTGAAAAAGATCATACCAATGTGCACTTTACCCTTAAAAGTGCGTTGGCTCAAGAATTGAAAATTGATCAAAGTTTAGCGCATAATGGGGTTTGTTTAACGGTAGTTAAAATTGATAAAGATAAAAGCACATACGTGGTAACTGCGATGCAAGAATCTTTGGATCGTTCTAATCTGGCTTATTGGAAAGTAGGAGATAAGATTAATTTGGAACGTTCGATGCCTGTAAATGGACGTTTTGATGGACATTTAGTGCAAGGTCATGTGGATCAAACTGCAGTTTGTAGTAAAATAGAAAACTTAGATGGGAGTTGGAAATACTACTTTACCTACGAAGATAAAAAATCAAATTTTACGGTGGAAAAAGGTTCTATTTGTGTCAATGGAGTCAGTTTAACGGTGGTTGATTCTCAAGCAGGTTTATTCTCTGTAGCGATCATTCCGTATACTTATCATGAAACTAATTTTCATCAAATTCAAAAAGGTTCGGTAATTAATATCGAATTTGATATATTGGGCAAGTATATCATTCGACTTTTCGAAGAGTATGAAAAAGCAAAATAAAATATTTTCTTACGTCCAAAATCCATTGAATTAAAATACGTAAAATCTAAAATTAAATTAGCGTAAAAGCATGATAACTCCCGTTTGCGAACGTTCAAAATCATGATTTTTTTCTAAAGACGAAAATTCAACTATATAAAAATAAGTTCCCGTAGGGCATTCTTTTCCGTTTAAATTAGACTTTCCATCCCATTTGAAATTTGGCTCGGTCGAAGTGAACGCAATCAATCCCCAGCTATCAAAAACGGTGATACGAAATTTTTCTACATATTGATTTGGGAAAGCTTCAAAATAATCGTTGATCCCATCTCCATTGGGCGTAAAAACATTCGGCAATTTATAATTGAAACAAGAACTATTGTCGGCACAAATTGTAGCGCTTAATTCACTCTCTTGTCCAGATATATTGACGGCACTAACGGCATAACAGCCAAAATAAGAAGGGGGAGATACATGTAAAAAGGTGTTTTGTGTTTCTTGTGTCAAAATTTCAAAATCGGTATTTTGATGAAGTTTGTAGTATAAAATATAGTGAGAAATATTTTCATAACAATCGGTGTTTGTATCAAAAGTCCATACAAGCTCATTTTGAAAAGGTTGGCATTCGGAAGAACTAATACGTAAGCTGGGCACACAAGGCGGTGCTATGCGGGGGATTGCAGCGCATATATTTGACCAATTGTCTAAGGGAATTTCTGAAATTGTTGCAGAAAAATAAGTGCCTTTGGCAAGTACAACATATTGATAGGTGGTATCGTTTTCTAAATTTGTATCACAATAGCTCGTGTTTTGTGTTGAGGCGATAGAATCAAAGATTTTTGCAATTCTATTATAACGATAAATTATAAAATTTCGATTGACCCAAGGGGTTTGATATACCCACGAAAGGTCTATTTTTCGATTTTTGCCTATGGCTTGTAGAAAAACAGACGAAGCCTCGATACTTTTGCCTATCGGAGGAAGTAAATGTAAACTATCTTCTGCTAAATGCAGCGCAAGCTTGTAAAAATAAGCTTTTTTCGCTGTATTTACGTGTATATCCGTATATGAATGTTGTGTAGAGGGAAGATTCGCTATTTTTTGCATTTCTTCCTTAGCATTTCGTCGGTATACTTCGTAAACACACTGTTTTAAAAGATTGCTATCGATATTCTCCGAGTCTTTCCATTTGAGCCAAATGCTTCCATTGGATGGATGCGTTTCTTCTACACTCACATGGGTAAGAATTGGATTGGTACTTTGTAAGGTACTACACATTTCCTCTGAAGCATAGCCCAGCGCTCCATCTTTGAGAAGTACCACAATTTTATAGCAATATTGCATGCCATCTACCAAATTTAGATGATCCCAAAAAGAAGTATCTATTTTATTTTGACAAGTATAAATAAGGGAATACGCACTATCGTTCACCCCTATTTCACAAGGATCGGAAGATGGCCCCTTGCTAGGGCCTTGTTTGCGATAAATTTGATATCCAAAAGTTTGAGGACAGAGACTTTGTGTCCAACGTAAATAGTTCGCTTTGTCGTTAGAAAAAAGAGTATCGAATTGTACTGCAGGGGCAATTACATGAATAAAAGAGGTTTGTATGTCCGATAAATTAGGGGTCCCATTATCTGTAGCTTTAAAATAAACGGAATATGCTTGTGTGCGAGCGGCTGAATAAGGGGGGCGCCAACGGAAATGTCCCTTTGCTTTAGCTTGTTCTCTTTTACTTGTATATTGGGCAGCTTCATTGGGTTCTAATTCAAATACACTGCCACTAGCTGTGAGTATGAGATAATCGGTACTGTCTTCGTCCGAGGCCAAAACATCAAAAGATAAGGTTTGATTGGCCTCTACACAATAATTACTATTTACGATTTCTTTAGGTGGACGATTATCACAAGCTTGTACACTAATTTGCATATCGCGTGTAATTTCACTAATTTTAAAACCCTCACGCCATTCCTCTATAAGCATAGCCACATTAAATTCACCTTGTTCAATGGGCGCATCCCAAGTTAAATTTCCACTCACAGAGTCAATATAAAATGTTTTGGAAGAGTGGGGTTGATGAAAGCCTACAATTTCCTCCCCTCCGCTACCTTTACAGATCGTAAGTTTGTAAGATAAACTATCTCCATCTGGATCGTAGGCCCCTGTATTATGGACGAATAGTGCGTTTAAACAGGCTTTATCAAGCGGTTTATTCAAAAGAATAGGACTATTATTAGGCGGATCAATAAAAGGGCTAATTACTAATAAAGTTTGCACAAACATCGGTGTACTTACAGAACTGGGCATATTGATAACGCCTCCATTTCTATCGGCATCTTCCATGGAAATATAATAATGTCCAGGCCCAGAATAAGTATGTGTGCCGTAATAATGATTTTCTTTTGTTTTTTCAGCTTCATATAAAATGGTTTCTTTGTCAACTCTACGAAGTAGTTCGCCCGTGTTGTCTCCCCATTGTAGATACAATTCGGGGCGATCTGTTAAGCTTTCCGTATAAGTATAAGTGGTGAGCTGTATTTGATAGGTGTAGCCTGTGATATGCTTAAAACTTATCTCGGCTGCTTTTTGATGTGTGGCAAAAGCAACAAGACAAGAAAATAAAAACAAAAATAAGGCAACTCTTTTTTTCATAATATAAAGCACAATTTACAAAATTACATGAATTTTACGATATTTACAGAAATTTGTTTACTTTTGTATCTTCTAAATAAAACAAATGATTCAAGTTTCAAATATTCACAAGTCTTTTGGAAGTCTACAAGTATTAAAAGGGGTAGACTTGTCGGTGAAAACAGCTGAAATTCTCAGTATTACAGGCGCCTCGGGAGCAGGAAAAACAAGTCTATTGCAAATTATTGGCAGTTTAGATAAAGCGGATGAGGGTGAAGTGCAAATTGACGAGATTTGTGTATCTAAACTCAATAAAAAAAGTTTGAGTGTTTTTAGAAATCAAACTATTGGATTTATATTCCAGTTCCATCATTTATTAGCTGAATTTACAGCTTTGGAAAATATTGTACTGCCTGCATTAATTGGAAAAAAAGATAGGCAAGTAGCCGAAAAAAGAGCTTTAGAATTATTGTCGTTTTTAGGTTTAAAAGAACGGGCTCATCATAAGCCTTCCGAACTTTCAGGAGGAGAACAACAGCGTATAGCTGTGGCGCGCGCACTCATTAATAATCCTTCCGTAATACTGGCAGATGAACCTTCAGGTAATTTAGATTCTTATAATGCGACTAAATTGCATGAACTATTTTTCAAACTTCGAGATGAATTCGGTCAAAGTTATTTGATTGTTACGCACAACGATGTCTTAGCAGATTTTTCGGATCGGAAAGTGCTAATGAAAGATGGTTTAATTCTCGCTCAGTCTTAAAGTAAAAAACCTAAACGAATTCCTAACTGAACATTGAAGCCTTGTTTAAGATAGCTTGAAAATTTCAAATTCCGCATTTCTATAATCTCACTTCCTTCTGCAAATTTGTAGAACCCCTGTCTAAATCCAAATCCGCCAAATATATCTAAAGTGGTACGAGGAAAAATTTGGAATAAACCTCCAATGATTATTTGAGCACCTATTCGCTTGGACTGAACATCGTAGCAAATCGGATTTTTGGGATTTTGTCGATTGTTATTACTAATGTCTACAACATGATTGTAATCAAAAAATGCACCTACTCCATAATATAATCCTTTAAATTGAGGATCATAATAACGCACATTTATGCTCAAGCCAAACCCATTGAGTGAATCTTTTCTTTTATTGTATTGAGGTGCAATACTCAACCATAATTGGTCTTTTAATTTGACATCAAAATCTACTTCAAACGCATGTACAATGAGAGGTAGTGGCGTAAAAGACAACATAAATCGATTTTCTTTGTCAAGCATGCAATATTCGCCTTTACGTTGAGCCATAGAGAAGGAATATACCGAACTCAGTAAGCAAATCCAAAATAATATTTGTATTTTTTTTGTTCTCATACGTTAAAATGCCAAACCTATATTAATACCAATATCAAAAATGGGACCCGAATATCCATAATCGAACATAAAATCATCGTATTTACCATCGCTTTTTAGCGAGGCGTTTTCTATATTTTTACTTGTCCAACGATTTCCGTAGCCAATATAAAAATCAAAAAAGAAATTTTCACCTAGCATTTTCCGTACACTGAGCATAAGGTCGATGCCATATTTTTCAATTTGCGTATGTGTTTGGGACACCGTAGTAATATCGTTTTGTCCATAAAGCACCCCATATTGCAAAGATAATTTGAATTTTTTGTTTTCATTTCTATAATAATCGTATACATGGTATAGACTGATATCAAAGCCTTGCATATATTGGAAATCTGTTTTTCTCAATGTGGAATATCCTAAAGTGCGATAATAGATAGGTGCCAATTTGAGCCAATGTTTACCCGCCAAATGTCGTTCATATTGAACACTAAGACCATTATAGATAAGAGGGTATACAGCAAAAGAAAGGGTGTTGTTTTTAAATACATTCAAGGGTTTGAATTTTTGATACATAGAGGGACGTGTTGCATATACTTGTTGCGTATTCAAAAAAAAAGTCGCAGCAAATAATACCAAAATTAATTTTATTTTCAAATACATAAAACGTCCATTCATAACATCCAAATCTTCTGCAAATCTACGAAAAAAAAACAATATCTAAAAGCGAAAGGCTTTTTTAGCTTTATTATTCAATAAAACCTCGGTTTTTTAATAATGCATTTGGATTAGGTTCTTTCCCTCTAAAATTGATGTACATTTCCATTGGATCACAAAGGCCACCTCTTTCTAATATGTTTTTCCTAAAAGCGCTGGCTGTTTTTTGATCGAAAATATTCCCACTTTCTTTGAATGCTTCAAAGGCATCCGCATCTAAAACTTCGGCCCAAGTATAGCCATAATATCCAGCTGTATATCCTCCAGACATCGTATGTGTAAAATACGTAGTGCGGTAACGAGGTGGAATTTCTTTTATTAATTTTCTATGTTTTAAAGTTTTATTTTCAAATTTAAGCAGATTAAATTTTTTGGCATACTTAGCTTGTGAATGATAATCTAAATCTAGATAAGCCGCAGCAAGAAATTCGGTAGTAGCAAATCCCATACCATGTTTGGCCGATTTTTGAATTTTATCCATCAATTCGTTGGGTAGTACTTCCTGATTTTGATAATGTTTGGCATATACCTTTAGTACTTGAGGTTCAAAAGCCCAATGTTCCATAATTTGAGAAGGGAGTTCTACAAAATCTCGAGGAACATCTGCGAGCGTATTGTAATCTACATTTTGTAATAAAGCGTGTATAGCATGACCAAATTCATGGAAGAATGTACTTGTTTCATCCAAATTCAACAAAGCAGCTTCGCCTTTATTGGGAGCAGGAAAATTACATACAACGGTAACAACTGGCGTTTGTTTAGCGCCTTTGCTAAAACCTTGAGGAACGTAGGCATCGCACCATGCACCCCCACTTTTAGCCCCAGGTCGCGCGAACATATCTAAAAAAACAATGCCTACAAATTTCCCATCTGCTTCGGTACATGCGTATGCTTTTGCATACGGAGTAGGCGTGGGTACGGAATCTAAAGCCGTAAATTTGAGCCCGTACAGTTGTTCGCAAACATAAAAAACACCAAGTCGAACCTGATCTAAAGAAAAGTAAGCTCGAATGGCATTTTCATCAAATTGATATTTTTCATTTTTCATCAAATTGGAATAGAAACGCCAATCTGCTGCCGAAAAAGGCGTTTTGATCTTATGTGCTTGCATATAGCTACGCATTTCTTTTTTTTCATCATTTGCGGTTTGTATAGCATAAGGCCAAATACGATCCAGAAGTTTGTATACTTGTTGTGGCGTTTTTGCCATCCGATCGCTTAAAACATAATCGGCATACGTTGGGTAAGACAGTAAGTTTGCTTTTGCTAAACGGAGAGCCAACAATTCTTTAACAATAGCTTTGTTGTCGTATTCATTTTCGTTATTCCCTCTATTCAAATAGGCATGAAGCAAATTCTCTCGAGTTTCTTTATCGGGTCCATATTGAAGATAGGGCATAATACTTGAATTGTCGAGTCCAAATTGCCAAACGCCATCTTTTTGACTACGTTGACTAGCACTCATTATATAATCGGAAGGAATGCCTTTTAATTTTTGAGAATCATCAATGGATAGAGTAAAAGAGGCCGTTTCGGCCAATACGTTTTGTTCAAATTGTAATTGCAATAAACTAATTCGTTCGTTTATTTTTTTAAGACTATCCCTATTTACCGAAGAGAGTTCTGCTCCATTATTAATAAATTTTTTATATGTTTCTGTAAACAATCGTTTTTTTTCAGCTGCCCAAGTTTGGTATTCTCCTTGTTCTTTAATTCGTTTGATGCGTCTAAAAAGGTAGGGGTTCATATAAATATTATCGAAATGGGTGCTGATCATCGGAATTATTTCTGTCCCCAATTCTCGTAATTCAGGTGTGCTATTGGCGGCACTAATATTTGAAAATACGGCTATCACTTTACGTAAGGCACTACCCGATTGATCTAAAGTGAGCACTGTGTTTTCAAAAGAAGGAATATCACGCGTACTAATAATATTGTCTATTTCAGCATTTTGTTCTTTAAACGCTTGCTTAAAAGCAGGCATAAAGTCTTCAGTTTTAATTTCATTAAATGGGGGGATATTGTAAACTTGTTTATCCCATGCTTTAGAAAAAGGAGTTTCTTTGGCTTGAAGAGTTAAAGACAAAGGGATGCATGTAATTGCTAATAGCGTTGTAAATTTCATAATGGCGTTAATCATTTTTTTTTCAATAGACAAAGTTACACATTTTTTTTCAAAACCTCTGAAATTTTTTTTTAATTTTTTTATGAAAACCGAAATATTTTATGTATCTTTGCAGTCCTTTTTGGATTATAATATTGAATTTTATAACACTATGATTAACATTAGTTTACCAGATGGTTCCGTGAAGCAATTTGCAAAAGGCACAACTGCATTAGCGATTGCTAGATCTATTAGTGAAGGCTTAGCGCGTAATGTTTTGGCTGCAAAGGTAGGTGATCAGGTATGGGATGCCGATCGTCCAATCGAGCAGGATACAAGTCTTGTTCTGTACACTTGGGCTGATGCAGAAGGCAAAGCTGCGTTTTGGCACTCTTCAGCTCACCTTATGGCAGAGGCTATAGAAAGTCTATATCCAGGAGTTAAATTTGGTATTGGACCTCATATAGAAAATGGATTTTATTATGATATCGATTTTATGGATTATGCGATTTCATCGGATGATTTCAAGAAAATCGAAGATAAAATCATGGAATTAGCGGCTCAAAAACAAACTTTTTTACGTACACCTGTAACTAAAACCGAGGCTTTAGCGTATTTTACTCAAAAAGGAGATGAATACAAATTAGAATTAATAGCTGATTTACCCGAAGATGCCATTACATTTTATAAAACGGGTGATTTTTTAGATTTGTGCCGAGGTCCACATATTCCTGATACTTCATTTATAAAAGCTTTCAAATTGTTGAGTTTGGCTGGAGCATATTGGAGAGGGGATGAAAAACGGAAACAGCTAACTCGTATTTATGGTATTTCTTTTCCAAAACAAAAAGAGCTTACCGAATATCTCAATTTTCTTGAAGAAGCCAAAAAAAGAGATCACCGTAAGATTGGTAAAGACTTGGAATTATTTATGTTCTCCCAAAAAGTGGGTGGCGGCTTACCTATTTGGCTACCTAAGGGTACGGCCCTTCGCGAACGACTTGAAAACTTTTTGAAAAAAGTGCAACGTAAAGCAGGGTATCAACAGGTGATGTGTCCTCATATTGGGAATGTAGAATTATACAAAACTTCGGGTCACTATGATAAATATGGAAAAGATTCTTTTCAGCCTATAAATACACCTATTGAAGGAGAACAATTCTTTTTAAAACCAATGAATTGTCCTCACCATTGTGAAATATACAAAAATAAACCTCGTTCATATAAAGATTTACCTTTGCGTTTTGCTGAATTTGGCACAGTGTATCGTTACGAACAGAGTGGAGAATTACATGGATTGACTAGGGTTAGGGGCTTTACACAAGATGATGCACACATATTTTGTACTCCAGATCAACTTCAAGATGAATTTAAGGGAGTCATAGATATTATACTTTATATTTTCAAAACCTTAGACTTTAAAAATTTCACGGCTCAAATTTCATTGCGTGACAAAAATGATAAAGTCAAATATATAGGTTCCGACGAAAATTGGGAAAAAGCAGAAGCTGCGATTATAGAAGCTGCCGCAGAAAAAGGTTTAAATACGGTGATAGAATATGGCGAAGCGGCATTTTATGGTCCAAAATTAGATTTTATGGTCAAAGATGCCATCGGTCGTAAATGGCAATTAGGTACTGTGCAAGTAGATTATAATTTACCTGAACGTTTCGATTTGGAATATGTGGGAGCAGATAATCAAAAACACCGTCCTATTATGATTCATCGGGCTCCTTTTGGCTCAATGGAACGTTTTGTGGCTGTACTTATAGAGCATACAGGTGGTAAATTTCCACTTTGGCTCACTCCTGAACAATTTATTATATTACCAATTAGTGATAAATACGCAGCTTATGCTAACAAATTAAAAGAAACTTTAGAAGCTGCCGATTTACGTGGAAGTATTGATGATAGAAGCGAAAAAACAGGTAAAAAAATTAGAGATGCCGAATTAAATAAAATTCCCTATATGTTGATTGTGGGAGAGAAAGAAGAAGCAGAGGCTACTATTTCGGTTCGTAAGCAAGGGGAGGGCGATTTGGGTACAATGAGTGTAAATGATTTCATCACAAGAATAAACCAAGAAGTAAACCAATATTTATAAACAAAAATTAAATTAAGGAGGACATAGTCATAGCTATCCCTATAAAAAACAATAATCGATTTGGACAGAGAGGTCCCGTCAAGAAAGTGGCAGAACACAATATTAATGAGTTCATCACTTCACCTGTAGTCCGTGTAGTTGGCGATAATATTGAGCCTGGTATCCAAAATATCAAAGAAGCTTTGCAATTGGCGCAAAGTTTGGGTTTGGATTTGGTGGAAATTTCGCCTTCGGCCAATCCACCTGTTTGTAAAATTATAGAGTATCAAAAATTTCTGTATGAACAAAAACGCAAACAAAAAGAAATAAAAGCAAAATCAGCTAAAATTGTAGTTAAAGAAATTCGTTTGGGCCCTCAAACAGATGATCATGATTTTAATTTTAAGTTGAATCATGCAATGAAATTCTTAAAAGAAGGTTCCAAAGTAAAAGTGGATGTATTCTTTAAAGGACGTACAATTGTTTATAAAGAGCAAGGTGAAGCAATGCTTTTAAAATTTGCTGAAGCCTTATTTGAAGTGGGGAAGCCAGAATCCTTACCTAAATTAGAAGGTAAACGAATGCTAATGATCATCTCTCCTAAAAAGTAAAAAGACAAATACAAATAGATAAAAAAAAAAGCAATGCCAAAAATGAAGAGCAAATCCAGTGCAAAGAAAAGATTCACTTTGACTGGAACCGGTAAAATTAAAAGAAAGCACGCTTACAAAAGTCACATCTTGACTAAAAAAACTACTAAACGCAAACGTAATTTAACTTACTATGCAATGGTAGATAAAGTAGATGTGAAATCTGTAAAAGAAATGCTTGCTAACTAAAAATTATTCATTAATCTTGATATGAGCTTAAAGCTCTCCGTGAAACGAGGCGCTCATACAAAAAAAACAAAAAAAAATGCCAAGATCAGTCAATGTCGTTGCCGCAAGAGCACGCAGAAAAAAGGCTTTAAAATTGACACGAGGTCAATTCGGCCGTAGAAAAAACGTTTGGACCGTAGCAAAAAACTCCTTAGAAAAAGGTTTGTTATATGCTTATCGTGACCGTAAAGCTAAAAAAAGAAGTTTCAGAAATTTATGGATTATTCGTATCAATGCGGGTGTTCGTCAATATGGAATGTCTTACTCCGTATTTATGGGGAAACTCCACAAAAAAGAAATTGAATTGAATCGTAAGGTGCTTGCCGATTTGGCAATGAATCATCCTGAAACGTTCAAAGCGCTTGTGGATAGTGTAAAATAGTCTTAATTTTGATAATTTTTAAAAAGTATATATTATGAGCAAACCAGAAATCATGCAATTCGTTGATACAATAACGACCTGCAATGAATTACCTGCATTCAAAGCCGGAGATACTATCACCGTTCATTATAAAATCATAGAAGGAAACAAAGAACGTATTCAAAATTTCCAAGGCGTCGTTTTGCAACGTTCAGGAAGTGGCACTACGGCTACATTTACTGTTCGTAAGATGTCTGGAAGTGTGGGTGTGGAAAGAATTTTTCCTGCAAACTCACCTTTTATAGATAAAGTCGATTTGAATAAACGTGGGGTTGTACGTCGTGCACGTATTTTCTACTTACGTGAATTAACAGGTAAAAAAGCTCGTATCAAAGAAAAAAGATACTAAGCTTTTCAAAGAATTTATAATATAGAGGCTGTCCCCAAAGGACAGCTTCTGTTTTTTTATAAGGAATTAGGTGTGAATTTTAAAACAGATTATTGATAGGATACCGTTTGAAATTTTGTTTTCTTTCTGTTTCTAGAAATACTAAGTTTAAAAAACACAACATTCAAAAAATAGTCAAAATGAACAAATATAGTAAAGAACTTCCCGTAATGGAAGAATTTTACAGTTTGCAAGGAGAAGGATTTCATACGGGCGAGGCTGCCTATTTCTTGCGAGTTGGTGGGTGTGATGTCGGTTGTAGTTTTTGTGATGTAAAAGAATCTTGGAGTGCGAAAGATCATCCTTTGGTTTCTGTGGATGCAATTTTGGAGCGTATTAAAAATTGTCCAGCTAAATCGGTAATTGTTACTGGTGGAGAACCGATGTTGTGTGATATGAATTATCTTTGTGCTTGTTTAAAGCAACAAAAAATAAATTGTTTTTTGGAAACGTCGGGCTCGGAACCTTTTTCTGGAGAATGGAATTGGATTTGTTTTTCGCCAAAGAAAAACACGCAAATTCATTCGACTTTTTATACAAAAGCCAATGAATTAAAAATGATTATAGAAGAACCAAACGATTTGTTGCGTGCCGAAGAATTTGCTTTGAAAATGCACGATCAATGTCTTTTATATTTACAGCCAGAATGGAGTAAAAGAGAGGTAATGACACCCTTGATTATTGAATATATTTTGCTTCATCCGAAGTGGAAAATATCCATTCAAACGCATAAGTTTATACATATTTCATAAATTAATGCTATTTTTTTGTATATTTGCAGGCAATTTTAAAATTCAGAATAATGAAAAAAAATATAGCTCTAGTTGCGGGAGGGTATACCAAAGAAGATGTGATTTCTATCAATAGTGCAAAAGTGGTTGAAAAGCATATTGATGCTACTAAATATAAGGTTTTCAAAATCATTATAACACGGCAAGAGTGGTATTATGAAGAGGGCCCTAATACAAAAATTACAGTAGATAAAAACGATTTTTCCATCATCCTAAACAATGAAAAAATTTGTTTTGATTTAGCATTTATTATTGTTCACGGAGTTCCTGGTGAAAATGGAATGATGCAAGCTTATTTTGACATGATTAACATTCCGTATACTACTTGTGATGCAACAGTATCCGCCTTAACCATGAATAAAGCGTTTTGTAATGCAATTCTAAGTCAGTATAATGTCCGTGTAGCCAAATCCATTCATTTAATCAAAAATCAGACTTTTTCAATAGATACCATAGCGACCGAACTTGGTTTTCCTTGTTTTGTAAAGCCTAATGGAGGGGGATCTAGTATTGGAATGACTAAAGTGAAAGCCAAAGAAGACTTGCCATTAGCAATTGCAACAGCATTTTCCGAAGATACGCAGGTTTTGATTGAACAATTTGTCAAAGGAAGGGAATTATCTTGCGGTTTAATGCAAGTCAAAGGTAAAATAATTGCATTCCCTATCACTGAAATCATTTCAAAAACAGATTTTTTCGATTATGAAGCCAAATATAAAGGCTTATCAGATGAAATTACTCCCGCACAAATATCCCCAGAAATACAAGCCCAAGTACAACAAATATCAAGTTATATTTACGAGAAATTAAATTGTTTTGGCATTGTTCGCTGCGATTTTATATTAGAAGAAAAAACGGGAAATTTATATTTTTTAGAAGTGAATACAGTGCCTGGACAATCGGAACAAAGTATCGTGCCTCAGCAAGTTCGTTGTATGGGGTGGACTATTGATACACTTTATTCTTATTTAATAGAAGAAAGTTTTAACAAATAAATAGAATAGTATTTAGAATTGGAAATAAATAAAGGCTTGTAGATCGGAAGTTTGAACTTGATAAATCAAGAGAAGAACAAGGAGTAGTGCACTCATTTTTCCCAAAATTGGAAGTTTGTAAAATCCAAAACGATACCAAGCTTTAATTCGATAAGGCAACCAATGAAAGGTAAATCCAAGGGCTGTAATAGCTAGCGGAAGGGCGTAGTTGGCGACAATAGAAGGAATATATTCCCATCCTATATGGGTAAACATCAAATTGAACATTTCAAATCCAACTTCAAGAGAACTAGCTCTAAAAAAGATCCATGCAAAACATACGATGTGA
This sequence comes from Bacteroidales bacterium, assembly GCA_036655775.1. Classification (GTDB taxonomy): domain Bacteria; phylum Bacteroidota; class Bacteroidia; order Bacteroidales; family P3; genus JAVVPL01. Next base: position 21,293 of record JAVVPL010000005.1, read on the forward strand.
AAGGTAAGGATAATACTTATAATGCGCATTGTTTTGGCATACTTGGCATTGTGAGCCAAAGGTGTTTGCTGATAAAGTTTTTCTAAAGCTAAACTTCCTCCATGGATTCCACCCCATACTAAAAATTTAAAATTTGCTCCATGCCATAAGCCTCCCAGAAGCATTGTGATCAACAAATTTAAATACGTTCTACTATGTCCTTTTCTATTTCCACCCAAAGGAATATATAAATAATCACGTAACCAAGAGGAGAGTGAGATATGCCAACGATGCCAAAAATCCGAAATGCTTTTCGCTTTATATGGTGAATTAAAGTTTATAGGCAATTTAAATCCAAGAATGGCTGCAATTCCTATTGCAATATCGGTATACCCGGAAAAATCACAATAAATTTGAATTGCGTATGCATACATGGCCATCCAATTTTCAAAACCAGTGTAAAGACTTGGATTTTCAAATACTCTATCTACAAATTGAAGCGAGATATAATCGCTAATAAACATTTTTTTGATTAAGCCATTTATAATCAAAAATAGACCCAGGGAAAATTCTTTAGAACTTAATTGATAATGTTGTTTTAATTGAGGAATAAAATCACTAGCTCTCACAATAGGTCCTGCCACTAATTGTGGAAAAAAGCTTAAATAAAAACCAAAATCAATAAAATTATGTACAGCTTTAATTTTTTTTCGATATACGTCTACAATGTAACTCAGCGCCTGAAAAGTAAAGAACGAGATTCCCACTGGCAGAATAATTTCATCTAAAGTAAAATCACTACCTACCAAAACATTGCTTAAAGCCGATAAATAGTCCACCACCTGCCAATGTGTATTGAAAATAGTATTGCATAGATCAATTAAAAAATAATTGTATTTAAAATAAAGTAAAAGACTGAGATTGAGTATTACTCCTAGAGTTAGATAGATTTTTCGTTTTGTTTTTTTTCTCTGTTTTTCTATTTGTAAAGCCCAAAAATAATTGAATAAGATAGAAATTAAAAGTAAAAAAACAAAAAAACCGCCCGTTTTATAATAAAAGAAGAGACTTGCGGCAAACAAAAAACCATTTCGGCTTTGTCTATATGGATATAAAAGGCTAAAGACACCTAAAACAAAAGTAAAGAATATCCAAAAGGATAAACTGGTAAACAAAAAAGGTTGCTCTGGATTATAAAAGAGTAGATGTTGTAGATACTCCATTGTATTAAGGCTGTTGTTTGTTTATAGATTGCGTATATGCTTTGTAAAAAGCTTCAAAAAATAAGTCGGCTTCTATTTGGTATCCATTTTTTACAAAATGAATTTTGTCTTTATTGGCTAAGCCCGCTTGATACCATTTTTGCATAGAATTGTAGCCTCCCCCAATTTCATAAAAATCCCAATAGGCACAATGGTATGTATTTGCAAGTTCTTGAATACACTTTGCAATTTCTTTTAATTCGGGTACTTTATATTTTTTAGAACGTAAAAAATCGGCAGGCGTAGTTAGTATAATAGATACCGAAGGCAGACTACTAAAAATTGAATCTAAAAGCTGTTGATATTGAGTGCGAAAAATTTCTTTGTCAAATTGTTGGTAGATATCATTGGTGCCAAAGGATAAAATGATTAAATTGGGTTGACTTATTTTAAGTTGATTGAACAAAAGATTACATGCAAGCACACTTTTTAAACTCGCTCCATTTACTCCGAAATTATTGATATAACAAGTCGGAGAACTGGTGCTTAGTTCAAATCCATGAATAAATAAAATTTGTGAGTCCTTAGCTGTTCTCTCAAAATGAAACTCTAAACTATCTATTTTTTTATGAATTTGAAATTCAGTATAGCCTAATTCGGGATACGATTGCCCTAAAATTTCAACTTGTTTGATCCATAGCGATGGAATTGGAATGCTTGTTCCAAAATTGTGGTATACTTTACATGTAGAAAGGTTTTGATTTAGTCCTTCTGCATTCAAATGTGAAATTGTGATCCACGCACTACTATCTTGGGTTTCCAATCGCATTCCTACCACTCCCAAATCTCCTTGTGCTTTGTTTTTAGTGCTTTTAGTGCAGTTCCAAATACCTCCATAATCGAAGTGATACGCGCTTGCACTATTTGTTTTTGCTATGGAGTAAGGGAAAATAAAATTACGTAAACACTGTTGAGGCAATTTGACAAACGTATGCGCATGATCACGCAAACGATTACTAAAAAAATCCGCTTGAATGTGTGAATCTCCTAAATGAAAAATTTGTATAGATTTTGCATTTGTATCGTTTTTTAAAGCATCTAATTGAGCAAAAAAAGGATCGAAACAAAGTTCTGCCTTTGGTGAAAGATGTAAATAATTGCTGTCGTATACAATAAATGGATAGGCGTGTGCGACCGTATTGCTTATAGTCAAGAAAAGTGATTCAGCCTTATTGGCTTGCACTTGGAAGCTATGAAATACAAAAAAAACAAGGCAAGCCAAAGAAGTTGAAGCGTATTTATTTTTTAGCATGCGTATTTATTTTTAATTTTTCAAATTCTTGTTTTTTTTCTAGAAAAAGATATTTTTGATAGTCTTGAATTAATGATTTATACAACATTTTTCCTACTTTATCTGCGCCTAATTGATTAAAATGGATAAAATCCTTATTCGCTAAAGGTGGATTTGTATTGACCCATAATTGCATAGAATTTTCACCCCCCATAGCTGTATACAAATCCCAATAGGCACATCCTGTTTTTAGAGCCGCGTTTCGTTGTGCTTTTCTTACACTCAAAACATTGGGATTGGTTTCAAAGTCAGATCCATTTTTCCTAGAACGATCGGAAGTGCCCACAACTAAAATAGGGAGATCGGGAATCAGAGAACGTAAATAAGCCAATTCGGTGCTAATTTGATTTTCATAATACGTATAATCACTAATAATTATGGATGGATCTTGAGGAATCGCATTGACTCCAAATTGAAAAATAACCAATTTTACATTTGTTAAATCATAGTTTGTAGTCAAAAATTGTCTATTATTTTGAAAGAAAATTTGTCCAGTACTGCCTCGCATTGGAAGATTGTCGACTACAATTCCCGAAGTGTCATTTACACTCAAAGCATATACAATATGATTTTTTCCCATATCAAATTTGAGTGTGGCTTGTGTACAATTGTTGGGTAGTGCCCATGAATATAAGGATAAGCCATAGCGAGATTCAATTGAAGGTTGCGAGTTTGTATTTTTGTTATTTAATTTAAAATGAATTTCATTAGGTGAAATATCTTCGTGAACTAAGGCTTGTAAAAATAAAGGCTGTTTGATTTCTGCATATTTAGAAGAAGAAAAATTAAGTACAATATTTGAACTTACATTGCTTTGCGACAAAGGGTAAATGTACGCATTACACAATCCGAAATTGCCTCGTCTGCCCCCTTTTTTCATTTCTATTTTTTTCCATGTATTTGATTTTTCAATAGAAATCCCGCTTGCAAAAACATTGGTATAAAGTGAAACAATTCCTTTCCCTTCTCCCCCGAATGCGCTTTGTAGATAATGTCGTAAAGAGGAAGTGACTCTTTCATTTTCAATTTGAGAATCTCCGTAATGCAATATTCTAATCAACTCGTGGCTGGTGGGTGCATTTTGTAAATTTTTATAAAAGGCTTTTAAAGGATGAGGGTAGAGTGTGTCGTATTCCAAAAATGTCGAAGGTATATTTCTCAGTTCATTGGTAAATAACATAGACGTATCCAACTTATATTGGGTAGTGAGAACCTGTGTAATAGAATCGATCAAGGCCTTTTGACGGTCAAGTTCAGTTTGTAAAGATATTTTTGTTTTAGGAAAAATAAAAATATCTTTATATTTAGGTAAGCGAAGATATATATTTTTAGAGAAGTCAATATGTTCAAAAGGATTGATACAAGCAAAAAAAACGATACAAAGCAGGCTTATCAAAGCAAATAAAAAAGTTTTGTATGGTTTCATATATAAATAATTTTGATAAATAAGTCATATAGAACTCTATGAGGATTATTTTTACACCTTTGGCTGTGTTTTTTGCTCATCTTCGTTTCATAAGTAAATAATTTTAATAAAAATAGATAGCCTAAAAAATATTTTTAAATTTTGTGATGTTATTATTATTATTATTATTATTATCTTGAAGAATTTTAATTAATTTGGATCTTTAAAACTTGATCTGGATAAATAATATTCCCGTTTTGTCGTAAGTCGTTTAGTTTGATAACCTCATTGATATTGGATCCAGAATTTTTTCTAACAATTCCATAAAGGGTATCTCCTTTTTTTACTTTGTAGAGAATGATTTTTCCATTGCTTGCTTGTGGTTCATTTGATGAATTTGAAGTTTGACTCTTTGGTTTATTTACAGTTGAAGTTGCGATGGGTGCTTCCTTTGCCGTTTCAGTTGTATTTAAAGGTTTGTTTTCCTTTGTATTTAGAGCTAAATTTTCGGTGCTTGTTGATACGGTTTGTGTTGTTTTTGGAGTAGAGGGTGTTGTTTTGAGAATTTGATCCACATTGGATGCTTTAGTGTGGATAGTTAGTATTTGATTAGGATGAATTAGCGACCCTTTTAAATGGTTCCATTTCATTAAATCATTTACGCTTACATTAAATTTGCGACCTATTAAAGACAAGGTTTCTTTTGCTTTGATACGATACGAAATGCTATGTACAGTAGAGCTCCCTGCTGTTTCCATTTGATTTGAATCTCGTATCAAACCCGCAAAATAAATAGAATCTTGATTTTCTATAAATTCGGTTACCAAGCGAATGGGTAATTTGATACTAAAACCTTCTTTATTAGAAGGGATAAGGTCGTTTTTATATTGAGGATTTAAATCTCTTAATATTTGCAGAGGAATATCTAAAGTATGCGCTACTTGGCTTAAATGAATGTCATACGGAGCTACTAGGGTATCGGTAAGCAATGGAAAATTATTATCAGGAGGGAAAAAACCATGTTCTTTATAGTAATTCATAACATAGGTAGCCCCAATATACGCAGGTACATAGCCTCTAGTTTCCTTGGGTAAAAATGGATAAATTTCCCAAAAATCGGTTTTCCCATTGGCTCTTTTGATTGCTTTATTTACATTGCCTGGACCACAATTGTAAGCAGCAATTGCCAAAGTCCAATCTCCAAAACTATTATATAAATCTTTTAAGTACAGTGCTGCGGCATTACTCGCTTTAATGGGATCGTAGCGCTCATCAACATCATGGGTGATTGCTAAATCGTACATGCGGCCTGTCCTATACATAAATTGCCAGAGTCCACCTGCTCCCATAGAAGATTCCGCACGAGGATTTAAAGCGGATTCTATGATGGCTAAGTATTTTAATTCAGGAGGAACTCCATGGGTACTCATGGCTTCTTCAAAAATAGGAAAATAATATTGTGAAAGCGCAAGCATAATATTAACTTGTTTTCTCTTCTTGTTAACGTAAACATCAATATACGCTTTTACTTTTGAGTTATAAGGAAGTTTGACTACATTGGTAATACTATCCAAGCGTGTTTTATAAAGAGAGTCTAGATTATGGTAGGTAGGCACCTCTCCTAAGGGAGCATTAAATTCTGAAAAAAAGTCATCCGCTTCTCTTTCTTTTCCTGATTTATCAAAAAATCGCAAATATTTGGAAATGAAAATCTCATTTAAAACGGGATCTCCATCCTCTAGGCTTTGCGCGTGTAATCGCACTGAAAAACCAAAAACCAATAGAACTAATAAGATATATAGAGTGTATTTACGCATGTTGTAATATTTAAAATATGGAATAACTAACAAAGATACGGATTTTTTTTTAAATATGAATATTTTTTATCTTTTGTAATTAGAATAAAATGCACTATTTTTGTTGCATAAACTTCTTTTTATGCAAACAAAAATTTCTTTTAAGCAAAGTCTCGTTTTGATTTTTGCTTTTGTATGTCTACCTCTTTCGGCGCAAGAGCCTTCGGAGATGCAAAAAAACGAGCAGAAAATGGCTCATTTGATACAATTAGTTCGATACATGTACGTAGATCCTGTCGAAATGTCTCCTATTACAGAAAAAGGTATTGAGGAAATGTTGAAACAATTAGATCCGCATTCTGTTTATATTTCTGCCAAAGATGTAGCGAAAGCCAATGAACCCTTGCTTGGAAATTTTGATGGTATAGGGGTGTCTTTTCAAATAGTAAAAGATACCATTGTAATTGTAGATGTTATTTCTGGAGGACCCTCCGAAAAATTAGGGATTATGGCTGGGGATAAAATTATTAAAATTGATAGTTTAAACTCTACGGGAGATAGTGCCACAACCGATTTTGTTTTCCGTCATTTACGAGGGAAAAAAGGGAGTAAAGTGGAAGTAAGTATTGTCCGTAAAGGCAATCCCAAAGTTTTGGTATATACGATTGTACGAGATAAAATCCCGATCAATAGCGTAGATACTTATTTTATGGAAAATAAGCAAACTGCGTATATTCGTTTGGATCGCTTTGCCAAAACCACCATGGAAGAAATTCGAAATGCAATTGCAGATCTACAAACGAAAGGAATGCAAAATTTAATTTTAGATTTGAGAGGCAATAGTGGCGGCTATTTAGATGTTGCGGTCCAATTAGCAGATGAATTTTTGGGCGATAAAAAATTAGTAGTTTATATGGAGGGCAAAGCACAAGCAAAACAAGAATTTTTTGCTACTCAACAAGGGGCATTTGAAAAAGGTAAATTAGTAATTATGATTGACGAAGGTTCAGCTTCGGCAAGTGAAATTGTGTCGGGAGCTATGCAAGATTGGGATCGAGGCGTGGTGGTGGGACGACGTTCCTTTGGTAAAGGGTTGGTTCAACGTCCTTTTGATTTACCCGACGAGTCCAATGTGCGTTTAACCACAGCGCGTTATTATACGCCCTCTGGAAGATGTATTCAAAAACCGTATGTGGATGGTTTGGAGTCCTATTATGCGGATGTAATGAATCGCTATACACATGGTGAAATGTTACATCCAGATTCTGTAAAATTACCCGACTCGCTTAAATACAAAACCGCTAATCAACGCATTGTTTACGGTGGTGGTGGAATTATGCCCGATGTTTTTATTCCTATTGATACGCAACGGATATCCGATTATTATGTAGACTTACGACGTAATAATGTGCTTAATAATTTTGTGATGGACTTGATGGATAAGGACAGAAATAAGTTACTTAAAATATATCCAGATTTTAAAACTTTTAAAAGTGATTTTAAAACGGATACTGTATTTATGAATCAATTTGAGCAATATGCAGAAAAAGCAGGTGTTAAACATAAGAATATGAAACTTGAGAAGGCCAATTATTATTTAAAACAATTGATAGATGAAATGGCAAAAGATAGTTTACTTGCGGAAGCAAAAAATTATGCTGAATATATGCAAAAAGTAATGTGGAGCCCAGAAAAAATACAAAAATATTTGCTTGACAAGGCGCAGGAAGAAGATAAAGCACAATTGGAGTCGATACAGCGTTCGGAGCAATATATAGAAGCACAATTAAAAGCACTTATTGCGCGTAATTTGTATGGGATCAGTTATTATTATCAAATCATCAAAGAGATGGATGATGGCTATCAAAGAGCGTTAAAAATAGTAGAAGATAAAAAGGTTTTTGATAAATTAAAATTGGTATATTAAGATTTATGCAGGAAAATTGGAGTGAGCGTACGGAACTTTTGATAGGTTCGCAAGAATATCTAAAATTAAAAAACGCACATGTTTTAGTTATAGGATTAGGGGGAGTCGGAGCCTATGCTGCAGAACAATTGGTGCGAGCGGGGATAGGAACCTTAACGATGATAGATGGCGACTTAATTCACCTTACGAATTTAAATAGGCAGCTGCCTGCTTTAATGAGTACCTTAGGACAAGCCAAAACCGAAGTCCTTGCACAAAGGTTCAAACAAATAAATCCAGATTTAAACCTTTGTTATTATACAGAATATATCAGAGATGAACGGATGATTGAAATTTTAAATGCCGCTTCGTATGATTATTTGATAGATGCGATTGATACCTTGTCACCTAAACTGTATTTATTGTACCATGCTTATCAATTACATATTCCAGTGGTGAGCGCGATGGGATCTGGAGGTAAATTAAATCCAAGTCAACTCCATATTTGTGATATATCTCAGACGTATATGTGTCCTTTAGCAGATGTTTTGCGCAAACGGTTACATAAGTTGGGTATTTACACAGGAATTTATGCTGTTTTTTCTCCTGAAGAAATTCCTAGTCGATCCGTACGTTTGGTCGAAAATGAATTGAATAAAAAAACAATGGTTGGCACTATTTCGTATATGCCTGCAATTGTGGGATGTATGTGCGCATCTGTGGTTGTTAGAGTCTTATTGGGATATTCTATAAGTTCCGATTTGCCCGTTCCACGGAATATTAAAAAAAAAATTGCCTCAGAGATGAAAATAAACACCTAAAAATTTTTTTAGTTTAAATAAAGGTCGTAATTTTGCAGAATTGTTGTTAACAAATAAATAAAATATAAATCATAAATCATTAAAAACTTTAGTCATGGACGTAAAGAAAATTTTAGCTAGCTTGGATGAAAAACATCCAGGTGAACCCTTGTTCAAACAAGCTGTTGAAGAGGTATTGGAAACCATCAAAGATTATGTTGAAGAACATCCTCAGTATGAAGCTGCAAACATCATCGAGCGTATTATTGAACCAGATCGTATTTTCACATTCAAAGTGGAATGGGTTGATGATAAAGGAAAAATACAAGTTAACACAGGTTATCGTGTACAATTCAACAACGCGATAGGACCATACAAAGGTGGAGTTCGTTTTCATCCAAGCGTAAAATTGGATACTTTGAAATTTCTCGGATTTGAACAAACCTTCAAAAATAGCTTAACTACACTTCCTATGGGTGGTGGTAAAGGTGGATCTGATTTCAATCCAAAAGGTAAATCTGATCTTGAAGTAATGCGTTTTTGCCAAGCCTTCATGATGGAATTGCAAAAATATATTGGAGCTGAAACTGACGTTCCTGCTGGTGATATAGGTGTTGCTGGTCGTGAAATAGGTTATATGTATGGTATGTATAAAAAACTTCGTTGTGAAAACACAGGTGTTTTAACTGGCAAAGGTCGTAACTGGGGTGGATCTGTGATTCGTCCAGAAGCTACAGGTTTTGGTGGTGTATACTTTGTAGAAAGTATGTTGAAACAAGCTGGAAAAGAAATTAAAGGCAAAACAGTTGCTATTTCTGGTTTTGGTAATGTAGCTTGGGGTGCAACCCTTAAAGCAACCCAAAAAGGTGCTAAAGTCGTTGCTATTTCTGGTCCTGATGGTTATATCTATGATCCAGATGGTATTTCTGGTGACAAAATTGACTATATGGTAGAATTACGTAAATCATGTAATGATGTCGTAGCTCCTTATGCTAAAAAATATCCTAATGCTAAATTTGTAGCAGGTAAAAAACCATGGGAAGTAAAAGTTGATATTGCTATGCCTTGTGCAATTCAAAATGAATTGAACGAAGACGATGCAAAACAATTAATCGCTAATGGAGTTACTTGTGTAGGTGAAATTTCTAACATGGGTTGTACTCCAGGTGCTATTCACACTTTACAAGCTGCGAAAGTAATTTTTGCTCCAGGTAAAGCTGCCAATGCTGGTGGTGTTTCTGTTTCTGGTTTAGAAATGAGCCAAAATGCAATGAAATATAGCTGGACACCTGAAGAAGTAGATGAAAAATTACAACGTATCATGAAAGATATTCATGAAAACTGTGTTAAATATGGTAAAGAAAAAGATGGTTATTTGAACTATGTGAAAGGTGCTAATGTTGCAGGTTTCATCAAAGTTGCAGATGCTATGATTGATCTTGGTGTTTGCTAGTCAACGCCTCCTCAAACGAAAAAAGCCGTTCTATACAGAACGGCTTTTTTTTGTGTAATAAATTTTGTAATTTTGTAGTTCAATGATTTTTATATTAATTAATATTGAGGACCATGAAACAGCATATAATACATTTTACACAAATTTTACTCTTGGGATTTATAGCCATAAGCATGATTGCCTGTTTTCATAAAGAAGATTTTGATATGAGTATGCTTGCTAAGGAACAAAATTTGCCATACGATCTAGCCCTACCTTTGGTGGATGTCAATTTGACGGTTGCTAATCTGACAGGTGGTTTAGATATGTTTGTTCCTGATAAAGAAGGATTGGTACATATTATTTATGGCCCTCCCATTCCCACATTTTATTCTGTTGCAGACTTTTTGAAATTGCCCAATATCTCATTACCCAAAATCACGACTCCTTCTATTCCTTATTTTAAATTAGATACTACAGTTTCGGCTACGTATAAAGATACCATGACTTTTAGTTTAGCTAATAATATTGAAATAGATCGTGTTTTATTAGATTCTTTCGATTTGAATTTCAATATAGGATCTACGTTTGATATGACTGTAATTATAAGTTTTAAAATTAATAATATTGTAGATAGCAAAGGACTTCCATTTCAATTAAATGATACGCTTACGCGTACGCAAACCCATAACAAACGCTATTCGCTTCACGATTATTCAATTGTTTTTGATAGATTGATTCCAGGAGTACCAATCTCTGTGTTGGAAATGGAATTCACTACCACTTTAGATTTTAAAACGGCCACGAATACCTTTCCAAATGTAAAAAATGGAGACTTGACTTTAGGCTTAGCTGTGAACAATTTGAGCTATAAAAAAGTGCAAGGATATTTTGGAAAATTACCTTTGTCTTTTCATGATACCATATCTGTGCCAGGATTGGAAAATCAACAAGTTAATGGGTTTCAATTTAACAATGCAAATTTGATTCTAGAAATAACCAATGGAGCGAGTATGCCAGTTCGATTGGAGCAAAGTTCAGTGGAAGCTTTTTACAAACAAACATCGCCTGTAAAAATAGATATGTTGCCTGATAATTATGATCTACCTTATCCAGCCCCCACGGATCAACCCATGGAAAAAATTTCGACAACGAATACTTCGATTGATGATTTAATTATTAATTTTCCCACTGCCTTTGGTTATTCAATGCAAGGATTTAGTAATCCTGATGAAAATAAAGCAATTCGTAATGTAATTGATAAAAATAGTTCAATAGGATTAAATATGTACGTAGATGTACCTTTAGATTTTAGTGTAGATAATTTTGTGATGAAAGATACATTTCCATTATCGCTTGCTACCATAGAACCTTATTTAGATCTATTAGAGTTATTTGAATTAAAAATGATTATAACTAATGCGTTTCCTATTGATGCTATTTTGAGTTTGGCTTTTTTGGATAAAAATACAGATACCTTGTTTACAATGGCAGTGGATCAACTGATTCATGGAGGAGAAGTGAATGCAAAAACAGGTCACGTAGTCAAGCCTACGCTCAGTTTTCTTTCTCAAGTTTTACATAAGGATCAAATACCTTTATTGCGAGACGTAAAGTATATAGGTGTCCATGCCAAAATGAGTACAACGGATAAGAAAAAAGTGAAGATTTATCAAGATACAGGCAAAGAAGGTTTTTTAGCCATAAAAATAGGTACACGTCTGAAAATACAAGCGGGTTCATTATTAAATTCCCAAAAGTAAACTATGTGCAAAATTAAAAAAATTATAGAGCTAGGGAGTTGTATTCTGTTGAGCCTTTTGTATACAGAAGGATGGGCACAATTTACTAGCAATGGATTGCAAAGTTTGAAAATTGTACCCCAACAGACTTGGAATAATCCAGCTTTTATTGCACCCTACAATGTGTATATTGGCTTGCCTATATTATCGGGTGTACATGCTCAATTAAATAATAATTTCCTAGCTTACAATCGGCTTATTGAAAGAGATATTAATGATAGTTTGCGTTTCAATATAGATAAATTGTTAAATAAATTAGAACCAAAAAATTTAATAGGTGTTGATTTGGCGGTAGATTTATTGAATGTGGGATTTAAGGTGAAAAAAAATTATTTTAGTTTTGGCGCAAATTTGAATGTACATACGGATTTATTATTAACTAAAAATACTTTGAATTTTTTAGGAAAAGGTCCTGCTGCGAATTTAGGAAATAATAATCTCTCTGGAAATTCATTCGATTTCAAAGGATATTTAAGTATCTATTTGGGTTATGCACGTCAAATTAATGATGATTTGAGTGTGGGAATTCGTTTAAAATATTTAAATGGTTTATATGATTTTACAACAAAAAAAATGAATGTACATTGGCATGTACACAATGGAGATATGGAGGCTGAATCGAATGAAACACCATACTATTATGTATTAAACGTAGATGGTGATATTTGTACAAATTTACCCATTGATAGTAATTTGAAGATAAATGGGTTTAATCCAATGGATAATTTATTCAAAAATCATGGTTTTGGAGTTGATTTAGGCATAAACTATACCTTTGCTGATAATTGGAATGTAAATTTTAGTGTGTTAGATTTAGGATTTATTAAATGGAAGCAAGGAGTTAGCAATTGGACTTCTCGTAATGCAAATATCGATTATAAATTTTCGGGATTGTCAAAAATAAACATTGGGCAATCTAGTGGAATCAATATAGATAGCATGGCCAACACTCTTATAACGGAGGTTTTAGATACTTTGGGCTTTGAATATGAGTCGAACAAAGCGTATACTACCCCTTTGGCAGCTACTTTCGTTTTAGGTGTGGGATATACTCTTTACGAAAAGCACCAATTTACGGCCTTGTTTAAGGGCATCAACAGACCTCATTCTTTTCAATTTGAGTGTGGAGTAGCTTATACGTATACGCCTTCCAAAAACTTTGCTATCAGTGTTAATAATACGTTTAAAAATAGTTCTTGGCTCAATTTAGGTATTGCTTTAGCGGGGAATATAGGCCCTATACAAATCTATCTTTTGGTGGATCGAATTAATTCGTTTAAGGTAGTTGCGATGAAGACCCTAGGAGTACAAGCAGGGATTAATATTTTGTTAGGAAAACAAGAAATATATGAGTCGGTACGTCAAAGAAAACGCAATGACATTGCAGCTGAAAAAAACATGGGATATTAATGAATAATTTAATCGAAAACTATTTTCCCGCTTTAACAGACTTGCAAAAGCAACAATTTGCGTTGTTGCCTATTTTGTATGCAGAGTTAAACGAAAAAATAAATGTGATCTCTCGAAAAGATATAGATAATTTAGAAGAAAAACATATACTTCATTCCTTAGCAATAGCTAAAGTGGTATCATTTTTACCTAAGGCGAAAATTTTAGATGTAGGTACTGGAGGGGGATTTCCAGGCATTCCTTTAGCGATACTCTTTCCTGAAACGCAGTTTCATTTGATCGATTCTATTGGCAAAAAAATTAAGGTAGTGCAGAGTGTAGTGGATACCTTAGGCTTAAAAAATGTAAAAGCAGAACATGGACGAGCCGAGCAAGTAAAAGGAAGTTATGATTTTATTGTCAGTCGAGCCGTAACTGCATTTCCTGTTTTTTATACTTGGGTACATACCAAAATTTCACCACGTTGTTTTCATTCTATAAGCAATGGGATTTTATATTTAAAAGGAGGGGATTTAAGTGAAGAATTAGTCGATTTTCAATCGCATTGTCATGAATTTCCTATTTCTGATTTTTTTGCAGAAGATTTTTTTGAGACTAAAAAAGTGGTGTATTTTACAAATTACAACAAAAAGTAATGGAAATTTTATTAAATTGGGATACTCAGTTATTAGTATGGATCAATTCTTTACATACATCATTCTTAGATATACTGATGATTTGGATTAGCGATCGTTTCTTTTGGATTCCGTTTTATGCGCTTATATTGTATATATTGTACAAAAAAAATCCTCGGGAATTACCAATAATTTTATTGAGTAGTATAGTTTTAATATTATTGATAGATCAAGGTAGTGTTCATTTATTTAAAAATGTATTTGAACGTTTACGCCCTTGTCATACTCCTAACATACAAAACCTCCTTCATCTGCCCAATGGTTGTGGGGGCCAATATGGGTTTATCTCTTCACATGCTGCAAATAGTTTTGGACTAGCTACTTTTATCACTCTCTTGTTGAGAAAAAAATACAGCTTTTTTAAATATGGAGGCATGTATGCTTGGGCATTCTTACTTGCATATAGTCGAGTATATTTGGGGGCACATTATCCAAGCGATGTAATTGTAGGGGCTTTGTTTGGTTTTGTAGTGGCTTATGTAGTTTATCTCGGATATTTTAAACTTAGTCAATATTATATTGACCGTAAATATAAAAAATAAATAAAATGAATATTTTTTTTGGTGTAATAGGGGTTTTAGTTGCTTATTTGATTGGTTCATTTTCTTCAGCTGTTTGGATTGGAAAATGGTTTTATAAAATAGATGTGCGAAAACAAGGAAGTGGAAATGCGGGAGCTACTAATACACTTCGTGTGCTAGGTCTCAAACCAGGAATTGTGGTACTTTTATTAGATGCCTTTAAAGGGTGGCTTGCCGTAGAGTTGGCTTATCTGTTGCCAATACAAACAAATTCTGATTTTTTTATAAATTATCAAATAGTGCTTGCCGTAGCGGTGGTAATAGGACATGTATTCCCATTATATACAGGTTTTAAAGGAGGAAAAGGGGTGGCTACTTTAGTAGGGGTGATTATAGCCCTTGTCCCCGTTGAATTTGGTATTACTTTTTTGATATTTGCGTTTATTTTTATTTGCTTTCACTATGTATCTTTAGCTTCGATTATATCTGCTTTGGCATTTCCTTTTATAGTGATTTTTTGGGAACCCAATCCCCCCATTGCTTTGGTTATATTTTCCATTTTATTGGGTATATTCATTCCTCTAACGCATAAAAAAAATATCCAACGTCTTTGCAAAGGAACCGAATCAAAAATTTGGTTTAAAAAGAAGCATTAGCCCCACGTGTATAGGGAGTAACCGTTAAATCGCAAAATTGTTTTTCTTTAAATTTGAAAAAACCCGCTATTCCTACCATGGCTGCATTGTCGGTGGTATAGCTAAAAGGAGGGATAAAAGTTTTCCAATTGTATAATTTTTCACCCTCTAGTATAGATTGGCGCAGTAAGGAGTTAGCTGAAACACCTCCAGCAATAGCCACTTGTTTGATCCCTGTTTGTTTAGAGGCAAGTACTAATTTTTTTAATAAAATATGCACGATACTGTATTGTATACTTGCACATAAATCATGTATATTTTCCTCTATAAAGGAGGGATTTTCCTTTAATCGATCTCTGACAAAATATAAAAAAGAAGTTTTTAATCCACTGAAACTATAATTGAGACCGCCTATTTTAGGTTCGGCAAATGAAAATGCAAGCGGATTGCCCTCTTTGGCAAGGCGGTCAATAATAGGCCCTCCAGGATAAGCCAATCCCATGATTTTAGCAGATTTATCAATTGCTTCTCCTGCTGCATCATCAATTGTAGTTCCTATAATTTGAAAATTAAATGCGCTATTAATTTGTATTATTTGTGTGTGTCCTCCCGATACCAAAAGGCATAAAAAAGGAAATTGGGGAACTTCACTTAGGTCGTTTGCCTTAATAAAATGAGATAAAATATGAGCCTCCAAATGATTTATTTCAATCAGAGGACAGTGTAAACCCAATCCCAAAGCTTTAGCAAAAGAAACGCCCACAAGTAGTGAGCCCAAAAGTCCTGGCCCTCGCGTAAAAGCAATTGCATTTAATTGTTCTTTTGTTATCCCTGCTTGTTTCAATGCCGTATCCACGACGGGAATAATATTTTGTTGATGTGCGCGAGAAGCTAGTTCGGGTACCACACCTCCGTATAATTCATGGACTTTTTGTCCAGCTATAAAATTTGAAAGCACCCGGTCATCTTTTAATACGGCTGCCGAAGTATCATCACAAGATGATTCTATTGCTAATATATATGTCATATTCTTTCTCAATAAACCCCTTTGCATAAAACTAAAAAATGCGTACATTTGCAAAGGACTGCAAATGTACGTAAAAATTTGAAAAGGCGCGTAAAGAAATATGTAAAAATTATAAGAAGGATAATATTTTCTATTATTATCTTTCTGCTTTTTCTTATTGGTCTGTTGCATACCCCGTATATTCAAACAAGTATAGGTCATTGGGTTTCAAATAAATTGTCCTCTCAATTAGCTGTTGAAATCAATATTCAAAAATTAAAATTTAATTTATTTACTCTTTCAGTAGAGGCGCAGGGCTTATTTATGTCGGATTCACGAAAGGCTCCTTTATTGTCGGTGGAGCGTTTAGAAACGAGTTTAGAAAATTTAAATTTTTCAACGCTCAGTTTTGGCTCCACTAAATTGATAGGTCCTGATTTTAATATTATTTATTACAAAGGAGATACACTGAATAATTTCGAGCAGTTTTTACACAAATTACGCCCTGAAACGCCCGATACCAATGCAAAGTTTGCTATGACTATTCATAGTCTTATTATTGAGGATGGAGCCTTTGTTTTTGATAATCGTAAATATGGATATGTGCCCAATCATCAAGTTGATTTTGACCATATCAAATTAAGTGATTTTTCATTTAAAGCCACCGATATAGCCATTGTCGAAGATAGCATTTCTGCCAATATCAAACGAATTAGTCTCAAAGAACAATCGGGTTTTGAACTGCTTGATTTTGCTTCTCATTTTAGTATTTGCTCTCATGAACTTTCGGCTTTAAAAACCAATATAGCTACGGGAAATACTCAGTTGAATTTAGACTTTACGTTTAAGTATAAATCATGGAAGGATTATGCTCAATTTAATCAATTGGTTCGTTGGGATGCTCATATTAGTGCTTCGCAAGTTAATATAAAAGACATAGGTTATTTTGCAGCGAATATACAAGGAATGGACAATTTGGTGCGTCTTTCAGCTGTTACGGAGGGATGTGTAGATGATTTTAGAGTCGACAATTTGTTATTGCATATAGGTACTACTACTTTGCTTCGTTCGGATCTTTCAATAAAAAATGTAGTGGATATTGAAAAAGCGATTTTTGATTTAGATATCAATGCGTTTCAATCGAGTGCACAAGATATAAGTGATTTTCGTTTACCTAAAGGTAAACAAATTGTTTTGCCTGCCTTTATTACGCCTCTTTCCACTTCGTCATTATCGGGAGAATTTCATGGGAGTTTACATAATTTTTCAACTCAATTGATGGCTTATACTAATTTTGGTGATTTAAGTATAGATGTAGCTTTAGTAGATACCGCTTTAGAGTCAATTTATTGTAAAGGAAAAATCAAAACACAAGAATTTCAGTTAGGCGAAATATTACAAATAAAAGATTGGTTAGGAAAAGTAGATGCCGATCTTACGATAGATGCTAGTGGAAAATACTATAATTCATTAAATTATCTATTGAATGGTACTATACAACAAATGGATTTCAAACAAACTCAACTTCAAAATATAGCTGTAAATTGTGAAGCTCGAACCAATTATTTTTTTGGTAAATTGGCTGTGAATGATGAAAAATTACAATTTCAATTTGATGGGCTTTTAGATTTTGAAAGGGCAATTCCTTTGTTGCATTACGATTTAAATATAGAAACCTTGAATCTTACGGCTTTAGATATCATCAAAGATAGTGTTCCTTTTACATTGTCTACACATATCTATGCAGATCATATAGGCGCGAAGTTAGATAGTATGTTTGGGGATGTCTATATTAAAAATACGCGTATGCAAAAAGAAAATGTGGTTTTTAATATGGAGCAAATGACTATTTCAACCATTCAACTAGACAGTGTACAAAAACAAACTCAAATTGTGTCAGATTGTTTTGATATGGAGTTGACGGGATCGTATGTCTTTGCAAAATTACCTTATATTTTTCAAAATACAGTAGCTTGTTATATTCCATCTTGGAATCAAAAACAAAAACAAAAAAACAGCGAAGCAGAGCATAAAACAAGTGTATTTCCTCAAAAATTTACAATGAACGCTCAATTTAAAAATACAGATGATTTATTTGCTTTGTTTTTGCCTTCGTTTAGAATGTCGCCAGATGCTCAATTAAAATTTAGTTATCAATCGGGTGTACGTGAAAATTTATGGAGTGTTTTTAATTCCACCTATTTGCAATATGGAGATATTGTATATCTTAATAATTTAACTAAGCTTGAAACTCAAAACAATAAATTGGTATTTAGTACTTTTGCTCAAAATTTCAATTTTGGAGATAGTGTGGGTTTGCCTAAATTTTATGTGGGCGCCGAGTTTTCAGGTAGTGATACTGTAAATTGGAATCTTTCGTGGAACAATGGCAAATTAGAGCAAGATAGAGTGTTTGCTGATATTCGAGGTTTATTAGATTTTTCAGATGCAGAGGGTTTATTTGTGAAATTAAAAACAAGTGATTTGTTTTTCGCAAAAGAAAAATGGCATATAGGGGAGGATGCGTCGGTTTATGTGAAAGGTAGGAATATTGATTTTCATAATTTCGGTATAGAAGCAATGGTTTCCAATGTCGGAGTTTTTTTGAATGGTTCTATTTCGGAACGACCTAATTCATTATTGAAAGTCTCTTTCAATAAATTTGATTTAACTTATTTGGATTTTATTTTCAAGCGTATAGGTATGGATATTGAAGCGCAGGTAGACGGGCAAGCTATGATTGCAAATGTATATGATGAATTTACATTTTCATCAAATTTGACAGTGTCAAATTTGAATATTAATAAACGATACTATGGAGATGCTTTATTGGTTGCAACACATAATAAAGGAAATGAAGGGATACAAGTCAATGTAGAACTAAGTCCATCAAATAAGGCTCAAGTATTGCCTAGTTTAAGTTTGCGAGGATATTATTATCCTAAACGTATACAAAATCAATTGAATTTTTCGGCACATTTGAACGCTTTGCCTATTGATTTATTATCCCATTATTTGAATAGTTTTGCTTCTAATTTAACAGGCGTTTTATCGGGAGATGCCATTTTACAGGGGAATTTGGATAATCCTTATTTCG
>JAVVPL010000006.1:0-35280 GCA_036655775.1 Bacteroidales bacterium
AAGAAAATTAAATAAAATAAATATGATACCTTCTGCAGAAAAAATTAAGGGTGTAAAGAATATAATTCTTATATCCTCCGGAAAAGGGGGCGTGGGAAAGTCTACCATCGCCGCAAATCTAGCCATTAGTCTATCGAATACAGGGGCAAAAGTTGCGCTCATTGATGCTGACATTTATGGTCCTTCTATTCCAAATCTTTTTGGCATTGAAAATGAACAAATCAGTGCTTTTGAAGAAGATGGTAAAACTGTTTTAATGCCTTTTGAAAAATATGGCATTAAACTTATTTCCATTGGCTTTTTTGTTGACCCAAGCAAAGCTTTAGTATGGAGAGGCCCTATGGCCTCCAATGCTTTACGCCAACTTTTTACCGACACTAGATGGGGCGAAATTGATTATATGGTGGTGGATTTACCTCCAGGAACAGGGGATATTCAAATTTCTATTGCTCAAATGTTTGAAGTAACAGCAACCATTTTGGTAAGTACTCCTCAACAACTTGCAATTGCCGATGTACGTAGAGCAGCAGATATGTTTTGTCAAAAAAACATAGAAATTCCAATTCTTGGCCTAGTGGAAAATATGGCATATTTTACCCCTGCTGAATTACCCAACAACAAATACTATATTTTTGGCAAAGGAGGATTAGATATACTTGCACAAGATTTTAGATTCCCCATATTATGCCAAATTCCCTTAGTACAATCCTTGGCTGAAAGTGGTGCCAATGGCTCGCCACTTGCACTCAACGATGATCACATTACAGCTCCTATTTTCAAAGATTTGGCCCAAAAAGTAATTGCTCAAATTAAAGTCTTATCTTCTTCGGAATCACAAATAAGTACAGATAAACCTGTAGAGATAGTGGCAAACAAAACAAATATACAAACAAATAGTACAATGGACGGAAAAACAAAAACAGAAATGGTGCAAAAAGTAATTGCAGCCATTGAACAAGTGCGCCCCTACCTTCAAGCAGATGGCGGAGACGTTGCATTTGTTGAACTTACAGATGATATGATTGTAAAAGTGCGCCTACACGGAGCTTGCGGAAGTTGCCCTCATAGCACGGCAACGCTTAAAGATGGTGTTGAAGTGGCTGTAAAACGAGCCGTGCCAGAAATAGTTGCCGTAGAACAAGTATTTTAAAAAATCATAGGCATTATACGGTCTATCCCTAAGGCAGTAGAGGAAATTCTAAGCGCTGGAGGCACTTGTTTACGTTTGTATTCATTTGCATATAAAAGCCTTAAAGTTTTTTCTACTGCTATTTTTGTATATCCACATTTAAGAAGTGCCGCTTTGTCGAGGCCTTGTTCTATATGAGCTCTTAAAATTCCATCTAAAATGTCATAATCAGGCAATGAATCTGCATCTTTTTGATTGGGTCGTAATTCGGCTGAAGGAGGTTTAGAAATCGTGTTTTGTGGAATTATTTCTTTTTTTCTATTGATATGATACGCTAATTCGTAAACTTGTTGTTTGTATAAATCGCCAATTACAGCAAGCCCTCCACATAAATCTCCATACAAAGTACCATAACCACAGGCCGATTCACTTTTATTAGAAGTATTGAGCAATAAATGCCCAAATTTGTTCGACATTGCCATCAAAATACCTCCCCGTATACGCGCTTGAATATTTTCTTCGGCCAAGCCAAAGGATGTACCTTCAAAAGATTTTTGTAATTGAGCCATGTAGGCTTCATACATGGGTTTAATGGGAATGATATCATAATAAATTTGCAAATTTTCGGCCGATTGTATGGCATCATTCACCGAATGATCGCTAGAAAATTGCGAGGGCATCATAACTCCAAATACATTTTGTCTACCTAAGGCTTCCACGGCCAAAGGTAATACCAAAGCGGAGTCTATTCCTCCCGACAATCCTACAATTGCAGTTTTTGCTCCACAACGTTTAAAATAATCTCGAATACCTATTACCAAGGCCCGATGTATAAGCGCAATATCCGACTCCTCCTCTTTCAAGAAAACTTTGCTATTTGTGGGCGGTACTTTGGGCACACTATATATATTTACACTTTCTGTTTTATTCTCTAAAAGAGGAAATTTCCATATCTCGGCATTGGTAAATCGTTTTACAAAAGAAGCGCCTTGCATTATAAATTGATCATGTGCGCCTGCTTGATTTACATATACTAAATCACATTGGGCATCCTTGGCACATTCCATTAAATTGGCTTGTCGACTTTGCCACGTATCATAAGCAAAAGGATACGCATCTAAACAAATACAAAGATCGGGCGAAATTGTTTTCAATTGCTTTGCCAATACTTCTTCGGCAAAACAAAGTACAATTTGATGTCCTTTATACAATATTGGAACAGAGGGTTTCCCTTCTGTAAAATAAGCAAATTCATTCAAAAAAGAATGGGCCGACAAAATTGATTTATCGTGATATGCCATTATTTGCCCATTTTGCACAAATAATATACGTTGGTATAAATTATTGTTTTTCAAAAAAGGGAAATCGAAAATCAAAGCCGTGGACAGTTCTTTGCTTGCAAGAATCAATTTACGCATTGCTTGGTCACAGGCTTTCAAATAGGCTGCATTTTTCAAGGCATCTAGAGGTCTAAATCCACACAATGAATGTGCAGGAAGTACAAGTATATCGGACTTTTCCTCCTTTGCCTGCAAAAGATATTTTTTTATTGTTTTTATATTGTCGCTTATTTTATTTACATAAAATGCAGCTTGTGTAAGTGTAATTTGCATGAGAATAAATTTACTAAAAAACGAAACCTAGAGTTAAAGCGAATTGTTGGGATTTTACTTTTGAATACACCCCATTGGACTGTGTGCTTTTAGCATTTAAAATGGGGGTAAATCCATATCTATACTCTATTCCCATCACCAAAGAGGCATACGTTCCCAAATAAAATTGAGCGCCACCTCGTATAGAAGCAGCGACATTGAGAAAATTGACTGTATTTCCCAAACTAATATCCCGTCTTAATTCACCATCCACTAAAGTGGCCGTAGAAGTTGGATTTGTATACTTAAAATCGGTGTATACATCTTCTGCTTTTGCCCGCACTTTCATGCCAATACGCGCCCCTATATCTCCATGAAAGGCCCAACGTCCAATATAATTAGATACCATTTTGAAGGTTATAGGTATTTCAATATATGATAAATGATAACTTCGATAAACAATGCCACTCGAACTAAGACCTAAAGATTTATATTGATCAATATACTCGTCGGGAAAAGACAATATACAACCCAAACTATTATACGAAATACCCGTACTAATATATGAATAGAGTCCCACTCTGACATCTATTAACCAGGTAGGGATAAGTGTAACTGTGGGCTTTTCCCGAATAAAAGGACGAGATACGGCCGAAAACCAATTGACACTAGGGGAAATATAGATACTATTGTAAACCTTTCTTAATTGCCTTGGTTTGGGCGTAAAAGACTGCACTACTGATGGAGATACAAGATCTGCTCTATTGGTTGTATCTATCATTTCTGTTCCATTTTGTGCTGAAACAAAAGTAACAGCAAAGAACATAATGAGTAATATTGCTTTGTTTTTCATATATTTTTGCTTAACTTTGATTAAAATTCCTTTTTACAAAAGTAATATATTCTTATCAATATCTAAAATAATTTATATGAATCTACACATTTACAAAAGGCAATCATTTTCTTGCTTTTATGGTTTTTTTCGTGTAGGTTTCGTCTTCTTTTTTACTATTTTTCTCTTCTTATCTTCTCTCTCCGTTCAAGGAAAGAAAAATATACTTTTGCTGCAAAAAGATAGAAAAATACATTTTGGACTTGAGTTTGGAAGCAATTTTATGTTTATAAACAGTGGACATTCACCTTGGATTTTAGAAAAACAAGCCGCTCAATGGGGAATTTCAGGAGGTGGTTTTTTTGAATTTGATATTAGTAAACGATGGTATGCTCGCATTGATCTGCTTGCGCATGCAAGACGTATGAACCTCTTAGGAATTGCATCAGACACCAATATTGGGAACCTAAAAATAGAACACAAATTTACACAAATTAGTGTACCTTTGGAAATAGGATTTCAATGCTTGCCTTTGGATATACCCGTCAAACTCAGTGTATTTTTGGGACTTTCTCCCAATTTTTTGCAATCCTCAAACGCACAAAATTGTACTATAGGCAATCAAAACAGCAATTTTCATTTTGCCGATATTAGTTTAGGAATACAAGGTGGAATTTGCCTAGAGTACAGTATTGTATCCATTCTTGCACGCTATGAATATATGACTACAAATAGCTTTAAAATTACGGATTATTCTTTTAACCATAATGGACTTTCTCTCCTTTTACGATTCAAAATATTTTAAAAAATTTCAGACAAATGACTCACATACAAAAATCCATCTTCTTTTCGATCCTTCTATTTCTCACGCTTACTACTGCATGTAAAACAAGTAAAGAACCCTCTATCCATATTCCTATACATCGCTATGAAAAAGCACTTTTGTCGATTCCCATGGATAGCATCCAAGAAGGGATTGCGGCCATTCAAGATTCATTCCCACTTTTTTTGGAAAATACCAATCTTTCCGATAGTTTGAATATTCTAAAAATTTCAAATTTTATGAACGACCCTTTGGTCAAAGAAAGTAATTTGAAAATAGATAAAAAATTTGGAAATTGTTCGGAATTACAAAAACAACTCGAATTTTTATTTCAAAATTATACAAGCTTATTTCCCAAAGAAAAAATTCCTAGTATCAATACCTATATTTCAAATTTTGATTATGAAAATAGGGTTCTTTATGTCAATCATATACTCGCAATTAGTTTGGATATGTATCTTGGAGAAAGCGAACCCAATTATCAAGCTTTAGGTATTCCTCATTATCTTCGACGTCGTTTAAGTCCAGAATATATACAAGTAGATGTAGCAAAAATTCTTGCCGTAAATCAAATACCTCCAACCCAATGTAAAACGTTATTAGATGAACTTATTTATAAAGGAAAAATAATCTACATTGTACATTCGTTGCTACCTAAGGTAAGTGAAGAGGTCATCCTTGGCTATACACCCGAACAATTACAATGGGCAAAAGAAAATGAATCTTCGGTTTGGCAATACCTCATTCAAGAACAACTACTTTATGAAACCAATTATACCAAATTTAAACAGTACTTTAACGAAGGTCCTGGCAATGTTCCATTTCAAGGTTCCCCTGCACGTTTAGGAGAATGGATAGGTTTACAAATCATTAGCAAATACGCCTCCAAACATACGGATCTGTCCACTCTTTTACAAGAACTCGATGCTCAAATTATATTGAAAGATTCGGGCTATAAAGGGAAATGAAAAAAATAAATTTTCAATAGCTTAGCATATTTTCTAATTCACCTATACGCCTATTGGTTTATTTTTTCTTGTCTAAATACTTTTCTTGTATACTTTGCCATAAATTATAAAAATTTGGAATAAACATAGTTCCTAAAACTACCGTCAAAATCATTCCAAAGAATACGGCTACCCCTAAAGAAACACGACTCGCAGCTCCCGCACCTTCGGCAGTTACCAAAGGAAATACTCCCAAAATAAAAGCAAAAGAGGTCATTAAAATAGGTCTAAAACGTAAACGTCCAGCTTGTATTGCCGCTTCTTTGATGCCAATGCCTTTGGCACGCGCTTCTCGCGCAAACTCCACAATCAAAATGGCATTTTTGGCTGCTAAGGCTATCAGTAATACAATCCCAATTTGTGTATATACACTAATTGGAAGTTCTAAGATCATACAACCTATAATTACGCCCAATAAAGCGATAGGAAGCCCCATAATCACAGCAAAAGGGCTGGTCCAACTTTCATACTGAGCCGCAAGTACCAAGAAAACAATTAAAATAGCCAAAGCAAAAATGATAATTGTGGTTGAACCTGCCTTTTTCTCTTGATATGCCATAGAGGTCCATTCGTAACCATAATTACTTCCTAAGTTCTTTTTTGCCAATTGCTCCATAGATGCAATACCTTCACCAGAACTATTCCCACCAGCGGCACTTCCTGAAATCATTGCCGAAACATACATATTGTAACGCACTAACAATTCGGGTCCAAAATTCTTATCAATAGTTGCAAAAGCGGCAAAAGGTACCATCTCTCCCTTTTCATTGCGAACATTCAATCGCAAAACATCCTCTGGCATAGCCCGATTGTTAGCAGCGGCTTGAATCTTCACTTGATACGTTCTACCAAATTTGACAAAATCGTTGATGTAAGCGGAACCTAAATAGGCGGAAAGCGTTCTAAAAACATCTGCCATTGATAAATTTTGCACCTTTAGCTTATCTCTATCTATATTTAAAAATAATTGAGGAATATTAGCTCTAAAGGTGGAACGTAAACCTGCTAATTGATCCGTTTCACTATTTCCTACCACACAGAGATCTTCCGCCATTTTTTGTAATTCTAAAGCTCCTAAATTGTTTCGATCTTGTAGGACAAATTCAAATCCCCCCGAATTACCTAAACCAGAAATAGCAGGAGGTGGAAATCCGTAAACCAAGGCTTCTTGTATTTGACTCGCCTTCATATTGTAGGTTGCAATAATATGGTCTAGTGATTTTTCCACTGAAGTTCTCTCTGACCAATTTTCTAATACAACAAAAAAAGTACCCGCATTAGAAGTTTGGGCTCCATCTAAAACCGAAAATCCATTAATTGCAATATAACTTTTTATTCCAGGAATAGAATCCAAAATATGACCTATGGAAGCCATGGTCTTTTTGGTTTCATTCAAAGAGGTGCCATCAGGCAATTGAGCTACCGAAATAAAATAACCTTGATCTTCACTAGGGACAAAGGAAGATGGCCATTTCATAAATCCATATACCGCCAAAATAGTAAGGATAGCAAATGCCGTGAGCGTAACTTTAGAACGTTTGAGAAAAGCAGTGATAATAGCTACATACCCATTGGTGAGCTTATTAAAATATTTATTAAAGTAAACAAATAGAAAAAATTTACTTTCTTTAGGTGTTTTTAAAATTAATGCACATAATGCAGGACTCAATGTAAGGGCACTCACCCCACTCAATACCGTCGACACGGCAATGGTAAGGGCAAATTGTTTGTACAATTCTCCCGTTATACCTCCAATAAAAGCCGTAGGAATAAACACCGAAAGTAACACTAATACAATACCTACCACAGGACCTGTGACCTCTTCCATTGCCTTTAATGTGGCTTGCTTAGGTGTCAGCGTGGGGTCTTCCTCTAAGTGTCGAGAAACATTTTCTACCACCACAATGGCATCATCGACCACAATACCAATAGCGAGAATAAGTCCAAATAAGGTAAGGGTATTGATAGAAAAACCCATCAATCCCATCACCGCAAAGGTACCCACTAAAGACACGGGAATGGTTAATGTAGGAATTAATATTGCGCGCCAATTTTGAAGAAAGATCATAATTACAATTAGTACCAAAATGATCGCTTCAAAAAGTGTTTTATACACCTCATCTATGGAAGTTTTTACAAATTCCGTAGTATCTAATGTAACTTCATATTCCACCCCTTCTGGAAAATATTCAGCCAAATCGTTCATTTTTGCACGAATATTTGACGCTACTTCCAAAGCATTCGCATCAGGCAATTGATAGATACTAATGGCGGCTACGGGTTTACCTCTCAAACTTGCATCTACATTATAATTTTTGCTGCCCATTTCGATAGTGGCTACATCTTTAAGTCGTAAAATACCTCCATTTGACAAAGCTCTGATCGTAATATTTCCAAATTCTTCTTCTGATATCAAACGGCCTTTTACATCCAATGAATATTGAAATGCTTGCGCATTATCATTGGGGGCTTCACCCACTTTTCCAGCCGACACTTGCACATTTTGTTCTTGTAACACACCCATTACATCAATGGGTGTAAGTCCACGTATTTCCAATTTATTGGGATCTAACCAAATCCGCATACTATAATCGTCACTTCCAAATAAACCTACTTCTCCTACTCCTGGTACACGTGTAAGTTCATCTACTACATTTAATTTGGCATAATTTGCCAAATAAAGTCCATTATAACGTGGATTGTCGGACTTTATAGACACAAACATTACAATATTAGTCGATTTTTTCTTGGTGGTAATTCCCAAACGAGTTACATCTTGAGGCAAACTATTCAAGGCTATATTCACACGATTTTGCACCAAAACTGTTGCCATATCAATATCTGTACCCACATCGAAAGTAACCGTTAAAGAATAAATACCTGCACTAGAAGAGGAAGAAGACATATAAAGCATATTTTCAACCCCATTCACTTGTTGTTCTATGGGTTGTGCAACTGTTTTAGCAATGGTTTCAGCATTGGCTCCTGGATAAAAAGCAGTGACCTCTACGGTGGGCGGAGTAATCGCGGGATATTGAGCAATAGGTAAAATCCCCATGGTCACTAAACCTGCCACAACAATCAAGATTGAAAGAACCGTTGCAAAAATAGGCCTATTTATAAAAAATTTTGACATGATGTATTGTTCTAAATAAAAATTATTGAGCTTGTTTTGGGTTTATAATCATTCCATCTCTCACTTTTAAAAGCGCTTTGGTAACATAACGTTCATTAGGCGCTAGTCCTTCTACAATTTCACGCATATTATCATTTTCCAAAACACCGACTTCTACATTGCGATATAGTACTTTATTACTATCATTCACAACATACACGTAACGGCCCGATTGATCGGTACCTATGGAAGTTTCAGGCACCATCACAGCATTCTCTATTTCATTATGAGGCAAACGCACTTTTACATAAAGCCCACTTCGAATATCTAAATTTTTGTTATCTATCACAGCTCTTAAACTAAACGTACCTGTATTTACATTAATGTTAGGAGATATATAATCTAATATACCTGTGTAATATTGATCACTATTTTCATCACTATTGTCGTCAATATTCACTAATACTTTTTGAGTTCCATTTTGAAGACTTCCATTTTTTTGCGTTTGTCCTTTTAAAGCTTTTTGATGATTTAGAAGGTAAATATATTTGGCATCTTCGATACTAAAATTCACATAGATTTTATTATCTTCATAAATAGAGGCTAAATTTTGCCCTGCACCACTTACATAATTGCCTCTATCTACTAATGTTTTGCTAATTCGTCCTGTGAAAGGAGCCCGAATATAACAATATTCTAAATTTTGTTTGGCAATATCTAGCTGAGCACGAGAAACCGTTACATCTGCTTCGCATTTATCAACATTGGTTTCAGCTTTGATTACATCCATTTGACTCACTGCATTGGTTTGTGCCGCTTCATTGACACGGGCCATCGATTCTTTAGCAAAACGCAAGAGTGCTTTGGCCGTTTTTAGATCGGCTTCTGCGGCACTTAGCTTATCTTTGTATGCTTGAGGTTCAATCACAAATAACAAACTTCCTTTTTGCACTATACTCCCCGCAGTAAAATTAACACTTTCCAAAAAACCTGACACCCGAGCAACTAAATCAACGGTATTTAACGACTGTGTGTAACCTGGATATTCCAAATAATGGACAACATTGCGTTGTATTGGATTTGCGACTTCGATTTCGGGAACATTCGCCTCAAATTGACTTTTTTTCGTACAAGATACATTGAACAAACTAAGTATTATAATAAAAACTGCACTATATCTTAAAATCGAATGATTCCGTAAATAATTCCCGAGTTTAACTCGTGAGAGTTTTATATTGTTGTGCATATTTGTTGCAGAGACTCGTTTCATATTTTGATGTTTTCTAATGATTATTAATTTATTTAATTTCCACTTGCCATCCACCACCTAAAGCTCGATAAAGTTGAATTAACCGCTGTAAAGAATTGCCTTGAGAAGCAACATAGGAGTTTTGATAACTAAGTAAAAAACGCTGTGCATCCAACACATTTTGAAAATCGGCTAAACCTTGCGTATATAAATCTAAGGATAAATCTAAAGTTAATTGAGATTGATCAACGGCCTCTTTAGTCGCCTTAATTTGTTCTATGGATTTACTGTAAAAATTCATCGCATTATCCACTTCCCCCAGCGCGGTAATAATTACTTGATTGTACGAAGTTACACTCATATCTAAACTTTCTCTTGCTACTTTGGTAGCTTGATTGAGCTGTAAGCCTGTAAATAAATTCCAACGAAGCGTAGGGCCTATTTGCCACATCATATTATCTTTGGATACAAAATTTTTGAAATTATTGGAACCATAACCAAAACTAGCATCTATGTAAAATTTAGGCCACCAGTCGGCTTTTGTTGCGCCTAATGTTGCAGCACGAGAAAGTATCGTTTTCTCTGCAGCACTCACATCTGGACGTTGGCGAATAATGTCGGCAGGAATACCTACAGCCACTTTTGTATTCGGATTGGGAAGATCGACAAAAATTTCCAATTCACTACGTAAAGACCAAGGTAGTTCTCCTAAAAGTATCGATATGGAATTAATGGCATTTAATATTTGGGCTTCTAATTCGGGAATCATAGCCAAGGTACTATGATATACCGTAGAGGCTTGTGCAACGTCTAGTTTTGATACTAATCCCGTTTTAAAACGAGCCTCCACAATGGTTAAAACCGACTTTTGTGACTCTAAGTTTTCTTTGGCCACGGAAAGTTGTTTTTGAACTGTACGTAAAGAAATATATGCGGAAGCCACTTCGGCACAAAGACTCACCATAACGGCATTGTATTCCGATTCACTCGCTTTAAAAAGTTGTTTGTCAGCCTTGGCTCTATTACGCACACTGCCTATAATATCTATTTCCCAAGATAAACCTAAAGAAGCAATTCCATTTTGATTTTCTCTTTGTGCGGCTGCTAATGGATTTAAACCGATACTTTGACTTTGCGGTTTCCACGAAGCTTCGAGACCAACTTGAGGATAAAATCCACTTTGACTAATTCGCATATTGGCCTTTGCCATATCAATTCTATTGGCAGCCAACAACAAATCATAATTACCTTCTACAGCTTTAGAAATTAATTTTTCTAATATTGGATCTTTAAATTCCATCCACCATTTATCATTGGAAGGAAGATTTTGTTCAAATAATTCGTTTTCAATCCAGGTAGAAGGCAGGGTATCCTTCATGTATTTTGCATTTTGTCCGTATCCGAGAAAAGGATTTAAAACGAAAACGAATAGAATACATACAACTGAAATTTTATAAGTAAAATTAGCCGATCCCATTATAGGCATACTCTTTATATTTTAAATTTGTTCGCAAAGATAATTATAAAACGGATAATTACAAAAAAAAACAAATTTAACATTTTCAAAATGTTTGATAAATTCAAAAAATGTGTATCTTCGCAAAAATAACCTTTTTTTTACACTTTTAAATAAACAATTCATGAAACGATCAATCGTCTTAGGACATGTGGAAATTTTCATTTCTACCCTATTCTTTGCCTTGAATATTCCTGCTATTAAATTTATGTTTGATGGTTGGTTGACTCCTGGACAAATACTTGTATATCGCTTGGTTTTTGGCACCCTTGCTTTTTGGGGCTTATCGCTGTTGGTTTCAAAAGTAAGTATTCCCACTAAAGATAAATTGACACTATGTATCGCAGGGGCAATTGGCTTATTTTGTATGCAATTTTTTTATATGGAAGGCTTGGCTCTCACCTCTCCTATTGATGTAAGTATTATTCTTACACTTCCTCCTATTTTTATTTTGCTATATGAAATCATTTTCAAAAAAGAACAAGTTAGTTTACTCAATATTGGAGGCATTCTCCTTGCTTTTAGCGGAGCTCTTTTGGTAATTTTAATGCAAGTACATAGCGGAGATGCCGCAAATTTAAAAGGAAATTTATATATTTTAGCATCCGTAATTTGTTGGGCGCTTTATTTAATTTTAACCAATCAATTGAGTTTAACATACAACGGAATCACTATTATGAAATGGACTTTTTTAGCGGCAGCTATACCCGCTTTAGTTCTATATGGACACAGTTTTTGGGATCATGGATTTGTACTCAACACTTTTTCCACTACCGCTTCTTGGATGTTGCTATTTATTTTAATTTTCCCCACTGTTTTATCTTATATTTTAATTCCTGCTTCTATGAAAAACCTATCTACCGATACCGTTTCGCTTTACAGCTACGCCATTCCTGTGATTGTATCTATTGCCTCTATTGTAATGGGACAAGCTACTCTTCGTTGGGATCAACCTTTGGCCATTGCGTTATTATTGTTAGGGATGTATTTGAGCACCCCAAAGAATAAAAAACAATAAAAAAACAATCTTTTACAAATTGAGACCATATTATATAAACTTAAAATTATATACTTATGCTCAGCAAAACGTATGGGGGTGCTATATATGGAGTAGATGCCCTTTGTATTACCATAGAAACTAGTATTGAAACAGGAATTAATTTTATGCTGGTGGGCTTGCCCGACAACGCAATCAAAGAAAGCCATCATCGCATAGCTTCCGCCTTGGAACATATAGGCTATCGTATTCCTGGGAAAAAAGTGGTTATTAATATGGCACCAGCCGATCTCAAAAAAGAAGGTTCAGCCTACGATTTAACCATTGCTATCGGAATTTTATCCGCTTCGGAACAAATCAAAGTTGACACAATTGGCGATTATTTAATTATGGGCGAACTTTCTTTAGACGGAAGTTTGCAATCTATAAAAGGGGCTTTACCAATTGCTATTGAAGCTGAACGCAAAGGTTTTAAAGGGTTTATTTTACCTCAACAAAATGCCGAAGAAGCAGCCGTAGTAAGCAATATTGATATTTTTGGAGTCCATAATATTACAGAAGTAATCGATTTTTTCAATAAAAAAAAACAATTGCAAAAATGCAATATTGATATTGACGCACTTTTTGCTCAACAACAAAATGCTTATAATTATGATTTTTCGGATGTCAAAGGACAACAAAGTGTAAAACGCGCATTGGAAATCACAGCCGCGGGGGGACATAATATTCTATTAATAGGCCCTCCAGGTTCAGGAAAAACAATGTTAGCCAAACGCCTTCCTAGTATTTTGCCTCCACTCAGTCTTAGTGAAGCCTTAGAAACTACTAAAATTCATTCTGTTGCAGGAAAATTACGACATCATTCTACACTAATTCAAAGTCGTCCATTTAGAGACCCTCACCATACAATCAGTTATACAGCCTTGGTTGGCGGAGGAGGAATGCCTCAACCTGGAGAAATTTCTTTAGCACATAATGGCGTTTTATTTTTGGACGAGCTACCCGAATTTAGTCGTTCAACTTTGGAGGTTCTACGTCAACCTCTTGAAGAACGACATATCAATATTGCACGAGCACGTATGAATATAGATTATCCCGCAGGTTTTATGCTTGTGGCCTCAATGAATCCTTGCCCTTGTGGGTATTACAATCATCCTTATACCGCATGTACTTGCAAAGCAGGAGCCGTTCAAAAATATTTAAATAAAATTTCGGGGCCTCTATTGGATCGAATAGATCTACATGTAGAAGTGAGCCCTGTGGCCTACAAAGAATTAAATAGTAATCAAGAGGAAGAAAATAGCGAAACCATTAGAAACAGGGTAATATTGGCTAGGGAGCGCCAATCCCAACGATTTGCAAAAGCAAAAGAAATTCATTGTAATGCCCAAATGGACGGAAAACAAGTGCGCACTTACTGCAATTTGAATAGTAATGGACGTTTACTTTTGAAAACTGCCATGGATAATTACAATTTGTCGGCACGAGCATACAATCGTATTTTAAAGGTAGCACGGAGTATTGCCGATTTGGAAAACATGGATGAAATTGGAGAAAAGCATTTAGCCGAAGCTATTCATTATCGTTGTTTAGATAAAAGCAATTGGGGAATGTAAAGAGCGCGTTGAAGAATAGCGTTTATTTTAAAAATGTGTTTTATCAAAACGATAGGTGTGATCTTTAGTTTCACTTTCTATGAGTAAGCCATTGTCAAGTAAATGCCGCCAGACTTGTATCAAATGTTGTTCACTATACAAAGAAGGGAGCTTTATTAAATCTAAAAGAGAGAGCGCTTGTTGAGATAGCTGCTGTTGTATATACCTTTCAATTTCTTTAAATTTAGTTGCATCCATTTCTTTTGTTTTTTCGTTGAGACAACAGTCGCATCGACCACAGGGTGTAGCTGTTGTTTCTCCAAAATAATTTAATAAAATTTTACTCCGACACACCTGAGTAGATTCGGCATAATATAATACCGCATCTAATTTTTGTTTAGCAATTGCCTTGCGTTGTGCATAGATTTCAGGAGAGAGATAGACTCGATCCATATTTACGCGTGGCATGGCAAAACTAAGACTTACACCCGTTTGAACTGTGGCATATTCTAAAATATTTAAAGCTTCTAATTTTTTTAAACTTTTAATCAAATTGGGACGGTCTTCTTGGATTCGTTGTGCTAATTCCATTTCATTTATAGGCACAAAATAAGAAAACAAATTTCCTCCATAGGAACGTAAAAGAGTTTGTATCAAAGGTGCATATTGCGGGTTGTCTACTTGAAATTTGTAGAGATCCGCATGCGAAATAGAGATAAAAATTTTCGCCTCTTGTTTTTGATGTTCTGATAAAAATAAAAAGCCTTCTTTTTCTAAAAACAAAATAGCATTATAGGTTTCTATCAATGGCAATTTATACGCATTAGCAAAGGTTTTCAAATCAAACACCTGCTTAAATTCACCACTAGATCCTAAAGGAATTTGATAATAATTACCAAGGGAGTCGTAGACTCGTTTTATAAATTCTAGGGGTGGATACGTTTGTGCATATTGTTGCATCAAATTGAGTTTATCCGAAGGATGATATAAAAGCACCGCAAAAGCACGTTTTTCATCTCGTCCTCCACGCCCTGCTTCTTGAAAATAAGCTTCTAATGAATTGGGTAAATCCAAATGTATCACAAAACGAACATTGGGTTTATCAATACCCATACCAAAGGCATTGGTGGAAACTATAATTTGGATACGACCCTCTATCCAATCTTTTTGTCGTTGACCTCGTGTTTTGACCTCCATTCCTGCATGATAAAAAGAAGCGGAAAGTCCATGTTGTACCAAATAGTTTGCAAGTTCTTCGGTTTTGCGTCTATTGCGAACATATACAATACCCGAGCCTCCCACCTTGTGAATAATTCGGATCATTCGTCCTAATTTATCTTCTTCCTGAATCACATAATAGGTGAGATTTTCACGTGTAAAACTTTTTTGAAATACATTTTCTTGACGAAAATTCAAACGCTTTTGAATATCTTTCACCACATCCGTGGTAGCCGTAGCAGTCAATGCTAATACAGGAATTTTGGGAAAACAAGTTCGTATTTGAGCTATTTGTAAATAGGGAGGTCGAAAATCATATCCCCATTGTGAAATACAATGCGCTTCATCTATTGCCAATAAATTTAGTTTCATTTGCTTAAAATGAGCTAAGAAAATATCCGATGAAAGACGCTCTGGAGAAACATATAAAAATTTCAAACGATCATATACCGCATAGTTTAAAATCAATTCTATTTCTTTTTTACTTTGGCCTGAATAAATAGCAGCAGCGGTAATTCCTCTTTGATTAAGATTATCTACTTGGTCTTTCATTAAGGCTATCAAAGGTGAAACCACTACACAAATACCCTCCTTTGCCAAAGCTGGAACTTGAAAACAAATTGATTTTCCTCCACCAGTAGGCAATAGGGCAAGAGTATCTCTACCTTCCAAAATCGACCTTACGATCTCTTCTTGTAAGGGCCGAAAACTATCATATCCCCAATATTTTTTAAGTATCTCTTGGATATTACTTAACATACGAAACAGATTGGAGTACAAAGATACAAAAAGGTTTGCTCATCTTAACTTTTTCAGCTACTTTTGCAAGATAATTTAAAATTTAATTTTTTATGTATAAAGTTGTTTCAGCTGAAGAAGCTGTTAAAGTAGTAAAGAGCAACGACCGACTACATATTCACAGTGTAGCCTGTGCGCCTCAAAAGCTCATTCAAGCCCTCTGCGAAAGAGGTCGTAGAAAAGAATTTACCAATGTGCATATTCAGCACCTTCACACCGAAGGCCCTGCACCTTATGCTAATGCTGAATTTGAGGGTATTTTTCAATTGGATTCTTTTTTTGTAGGGCATAATGTTCGCAAAGACACGCAAGAGGGATATGCGGATTATATTCCTGTTTTTTTATCTGAAACACAAAGATTAATTCGCGAAGGTTATTGCCGTCCTAATGTGGTTTTTGTGCAAGTAAGTCCCCCCGATAAACATGGATATGTTTCGATGGGGACCTCTGTAGATGCCACTTTAGCTGCTGTTGAAACCGCGGATACTGTAATTGGAGTTATCAATAAAAACATACCTCGTGCTTTTGGAGATGCCATGATTCGGATGAATCAAATTGATATTTTTACTGAAGATGACACCCCTTTAATTACCGCTCATTTTGCAGAACCTTCACCTATTGAAGTTCAAATTGGAAAAAATGTAGCTGCACTTATTGAAGATGGAGCGACCTTACAAATGGGAATAGGGGCTATTCCAAACGCAGTTTTAGCACAATTGGGTAATCATAAAAATTTGGGTGTCCATACAGAAATGTTTGCTGATGGCGTACTACCTTTAGTTGAAAGTGGCGTAATTAATGGGATCGAAAAAGGAATTGACAAAGGTAAAATTGTTTCAACTTTCTTAATGGGAAGTAAAAAAGTATACGATTTTATTGATGATAATCCAGGCGTTTTAATGATGGACGTAGGCTATACAAACGACATTAACGTAATTTGTAAAAATCCTAAAGTAACTGCCATTAACTCAGCTTTACAAATTGATCTTACAGGACAAGTTTGTGCCGATTCAATCGGAACCAAATTTTATTCGGGTGTGGGCGGACAAATTGATTTTATTCGTGGTGCCTCTATGAGTAAAGGCGGAAAACCTATCATTGCCCTACCTTCGGCTACGGCCAAAGGAATTAGCAAAATTGCAAACACCTTATTGTTGGGCGCAGGCATTGTTACCACTCGTAGTAATGCTCATTGGGTAGTAACCGAATATGGAGCCGTCAACTTATATGGAAAGACATTGCAAGAAAGAGCTAGATTATTAATTTCAATTGCCCATCCAGACCATAGAGAAGAATTGGAAAAAGGCGCATTTGAAAGATATGGAAAACATTTTTTGTACGGAAGATAAAAACCAAACGAACAATTTCCTTGTGCGAAATACGGAGGACAAGCAATCTTGGACTCTATTTTGACCAAAAATTGTCGATTGTATATCGAAAGAAAAAAGCAGACAATAAAGTCTGCTTTTTTCTTATACTGAAATAGATAATCCTTAAATTGCATTTTTTTTTGTATCTTTGCACCCCAATTTCAAATATTATATTATGATCGATTTCGATACCATTGAAAAACATTCCAAAGCATACGATTTAAGCAAATATTTGGTCAATTTTCAAATTAGCCCTGTATATTATAAAAGATTATACGTAAAAGGGTTGGAAAATATTCCTTTGGACGGTCGCCCCATGATTATAGTGAGCAATCATCAAAATGGACTGATGGATGCTTTGAGTATTCTAGCTTCTTTACCTTTTAAATTACATTCTGTATTTTTGGCACGTGCCGATATTTTCAAAAAAGAAAAAATTGCAAAAATTTTACGCTGGATGCGTATTATGCCTGTATTTAGACAAAGAGATGGCCTTGAAAACTTAGACGAAAATGCAGCTATTTTCAACAAAGCCGCACAATTGGTAATTGAGGGTTATCCAGTTTGTCTGTTTCCTGAAGCTCAACACCAAGAAGGACATTTTTTGGGAAGTATCAAAAAAGGCTTTGCACGTATTGCTTTTGATGCGGCTGAAAAAAATAATTTTCCTTCTAATATGGTTATTCTTCCTGTGGGAAATCACTATGAAGATTACTTTGCGATGCACAAAGATGTATTAATGAATTACGGAGAACCCATTGCCTTGGCTCCATATTATGACTTATATCGTGAGAACCCTCCTT
The DNA here is from genome assembly GCA_036655775.1 of Bacteroidales bacterium. Taxonomy (GTDB): domain Bacteria; phylum Bacteroidota; class Bacteroidia; order Bacteroidales; family P3; genus JAVVPL01. The sequence goes on from JAVVPL010000006.1 coordinate 18,045, forward strand.
TAGCACGTCAACACTTGGCCATGGACATAAAAGCAAAATTTGTAAAATTAATGCTTGATATCGATATCCCTGCCCATTATGAAACTATTGATTTTTTGAGAGAAGCTTTTCGACCTGAAATGGGTGAAAAATTACATTTAGATAGCAATTATTTTCCTCATACTCTCCCCATCGATCAAGCTTTAGTCTCTCAAATTCACACACTCGAAAAAGATCAATTAGAAACTACATTCTTTGAATTGGCCGATACATACAAAAACGATTTGACAAAACTTAAAATCAAAGACCGAGATATTCGTTGCGAACCTATTGTAAAAGATTTAGTTAAAAGTGGAATGATTTATTTATTGACACTCCCTATTAGTTTGTATGGGGCTATATTTAGTTATTTTCCTCTGAAAAAATTAAAAGAATTAGCTAGTAAAAAAGTAGAATCTATGCACAATAAAATGTTGTTTGCCTCTTTCTTTTTTGTATTGACTTCTATTGTGTTTTTCCCTATTCTATTTTTTATTTGTTCCTTACTCGTATGGATTGTGGGGGGAAGTTTAATCACTGCCATTTTATTTTGGCTCAGTCTTAGTTTAGGAAAAATATTTTTCCTAGAACACCAGCAATGGCGCGAAGTACTCTGCGATAAATGGAGGGCTCATCAATTTATTAAAAAGAACCCTACACGCTACAAACAATTGCAAGTAGAACGAAATGTTTTATTGAATGCGCTGACTCTTGCAAAAGAGCAAAAATAACGCTACTTAACTTAACTGTATTTTGCTTTTAAATACGCATAGATGGCCTCTTGTGAGCGAATTTTACGCGCACGCACGGGACGTTGAATATATTCATTGATATGATTTATTTCTAACGATCGCGCATGTGTGTTATCCTTTAATTGGAGATTGAGTATATGTAATAAATCGGCTTGAATTTCTTTATCATAAATTGGAGTGGCCACTTCTATTCTATAATCTAAATTACGTGTCATCCAATCGGCGGATCCAATAAAAAACTTAGGCTTTCCTGCATTAGCAAAAATAAAAACCCTAGAATGTTCCAAAAAACGATCTACAATACTCACAATTTCTATATTTTCACTCAATTTTGGAACACCTGCTCTCAAAATACAAATTCCGCGAATTACTAATTGGATTTTGACATTTGCTTTACTGGCAGCATAGAGTTTTTCGACCATTGAAGCATCTGCCAAATTATTAAAACAAGCTTTAATCCAAGCCTCTTTTCCTCGTTTCGCATTAGCTATTTCTACATCTATCAACTTTTCAAATTCTGAACGTAAGCGATTCGGAGCTACCAAAAGTTCTTTATAGGTTTGTTTGATCTGTGGTTTACTAATATGTTTAAAAATTTTATTTGCTTCTAAAGTCAATTTCGGATTGGAGGTTAGCAATTGCTTATCTACATAAATTTTTGCGGTGGCTTCATTGGGATTGCCCGTTCCAATGGCAGCATAGTAACGTTTGGTATTGCCTTCTTTTCGACAAATTACAATTAATTTTCCATGTACTTTTACCCCTGGAATAATAGGATATACTTCTACTTTTTCTTCCTCTAAACGCCTTACCCAATCCAAATTGTTTTCTTCATCAAAACGAGCTAATACTTCCATAAAAACCGACACTTTTTTTCCATTTCGAGCTGCATTCAACAAAGCATTCATTATAGAAGAATCTTTGGCTACTCTATAAATAGTCATTTTTATAGAAAGTACTTTAGGATCCATAGAAGCTTCTCTAACCAAATCGATAACATGTTGAAAAGATTGATACGGATAATGAAGCATAATATCTTTTTTGCGCAAAACCGCAAAGGTGTTTTCTTGCAAAGGAAGTTCTCTCACATCTTGTGGTGTAAATGGAGGATAAATTAATTTTGGATTTGCAAAATTACGCGGAAAATTCATAAAATCCTTTTTATTTTGATAACGTCCTCCACTATCAAAAACTTCGTTTCTAGGCACATTAAAAATAGATTGTAAACGTAGCTGAAATTCTCGAGGCATTCGTTTGTCATGCACCAAACGTACAGCTTTTGCCGTGTTTCTGTCTTTTAAACGTTCTGATAAATATCCCATAAATTCACTTGGATCCTCGTTGGCATAATCTATATCCAATTCGGCATCTCGAATAAATTTAAAAGTATAAGCGCTAAAAGTATCAAAACCCAAAGCTTTGAAAATATCGTCCAAACAATAGCGAATTACATCATCCAACAAAATGATAAAATTTTCTGCATTGTGTTTGGGAAGTACCAAAAATCGATTTATTTTTGCCACGGGAATTTCAATAATCATCTCTTCTTTGTGATAAGGCCGTTCTTTACTATGCATCATCACCGCCAAAAAATTTGATTTATCGCTTAAACCTTCGCTGGTTTTTATTTTATTAATAGAAACAGGATAGATATGTCGACGAATATGTTGATGAAAATATTCTCGAATATAACGACCTTGCTCCAATGTAATTTGTTGTTCATTGATCAAATGAATATGATTTTTACGCATCTCTTCCATATTCCACTCAAAAATTTCTTCAAAACGTTTGAGCTGTTGCCCCACCATGATTTTTATTTCTTGCAAAGTTTCAACGGGTTCGACGGGATACTCTATACGCGTTTTTTTCTTGGAAATAAGCCGTTTGAGCGAAGCCACCCGAACTTTGAAAAATTCGTCCATATTATTAGAAAAAATCCCTAGAAAAATAACTCGTTCAATCACAGGATTCGTGGGATCTACCGCTTCTTGCAAGACTCTTTCATTAAAAGAAAGCCACGCAATTTCACGATTGATAAATTTTGAATTAGATGTGTGTTTTTCGCTCTTAACCATACTACAAAAGTATTTTTTACAAAAATACAGTATTTTTGTTACATATCTGTAATTTTGAAAAGAATTTATTTTGTGAGTTTCCTATTCAAAGGGGTGTTTGCAAGCATTTCTATTTTGATATTTGCCTAAAATGCCGTACTTTTACAAAAAGTTTAAAATTTAACAACACAAATTTCCGACCTCTCTCTTTGGATGGAAAATAAAATATGCTATGAATAGACTTAAAAATATTTGGTCTTTGGTTTGGAAATATATCGGAAATCGATATGTAATTTTGAGTATTATTTTTGCATTTTGGTTGATTTTTTTAGATACTAATAATTTAATTACACAGTTTCAAATGCGCCAAGAATTAAGCAAACTCGAAAAATTAAAAAAATTCTATCTGCTAGAAATCGAAAAGAATAAAGCTGAAATTCATCGTCTTACCTACGACCAAGAATATTTGGAACGTTATGGGCGCGAAAACTATTTGATGAAAAAAGAGAATGAAGATATTTTTTTATTTGTAGAAAAAAAATAAAAAATACAGTTTGAAAAATCTAAAATAAATACCCAGCCACAATATAAAATCCAAGATTTCCATCTTGCTTTCTAAATGCTTTAGCTAACTCGATAGACAACACAAAATTTTCATTCCAACCCGCTTTTAAACCGATACCTGCCGTGGCATGAAAACTATCCTTCGCACCAAAAAAATCATTTGGATTCAAAGCCATTTTTCCAATTTCAGCGGTGACACTTTCTTTATCATATTTAACTGGAGCAATAATATAGCCAATATCAAAAAAAGGATTAAAGCCCAAATAAAAATATTGCTTAAACAGTGTGAAATTCCATACACGAAACCGAAATTCTATATTCGCATACGCAAATCCATCTCCCACTACCCTGTTACGCATTACACCTCGTAAATTGGTGGATCCTCCCATGGCATCATTAATAGCTCTTTGAATAAAAAGAGAGGAATTGTAATTTTTTAAATAATAGGGGCTATTTCCCGCAATGGTTTGTTGATAGATTACTCTATACGCAAATACAATTCTATTTTTTAAAAGCGTAACATAGTGCCTAAATCCTAAATTCAAATTTAGATGTTGATACTTGGATTGATTTCCAAAAGCCGCATAATACGTTACAAAAGCATCTCCCCAAATACCTTTTTGAGGATTGATGAGTCGATCTCTGGTATCGTAGGTAAATCCGCCTCTCAAATATGGATGTAGTCCTCCTTTGGCTTCCGCAGGATCCAGTATATTCCACATTTTATAATAATCGTAAAGCGTATTGGTATCTGGCAATTTTTTCGCTTCTGCTTTATTTTTATTAATTTTAGCAATATTTACATTGGCTAGGGTATAATTTAAAATTCCTATTCCCAAATTCCAATTGAGCTCTCTATACACCTTACGTTCCACATCTACGGCAAATCGAAAAATACTTCGATTGACTTTATAAAAAGCACGCGTTAAATAGTCTATTTTCGATTGATCCGTCCAATTTTTATTGTAGACCGCTTCAAAACCATTGAAGCCAAAAAAATCGTACATATTGTCGGGCATATACGTTGCATCTATGGTAAAACGGGTATCTGGAATTAAATATTTGGAATCATAATTTAAACGAAAAATTCCAGATCCTTTAACCGACCAAGAAGCTTCCACATATATTGAATGCATATATTGAGGATACAAAGTTCCATCCCCATAATAGTACAAACTCCCTATGGCACCAAATTGAAACCCCATATCTGTATCATAACTGATAGAAGGTACAGCTCCTAAAACCCATCCTTTTTTAAATTTTCTAAGCGTTTTTGGGGAAGAGGCAAACGTATCTGAACGTTTATTTTCAAGCGTAGCTACCGCTTTTAGCTCAAGCGTATCGACGACTTTACCCACAGCCGTATCCGAAGATTGCAATGGCAACACATCCAAATTACTCGCACGAACATAAGTCGTACAAATAAGGAAAAACACTATCCATTTTATTCGACTACGCATCAATTTATCCATTTTGTGATTCCTGCTACAGCAACACCTAAATAATTACCTACGGCATATCCCAGCAATCCGATGACAATCCCACTGATCATAATTCGTTTATTATTCATTGCCCCTGCAATGGTAGGGACAAAAGGGGGAGAAAACAAAAGTGCACAAATTGCAATCGTATACAAATCGCCTTCTATTTTAAAAATTTTAGCTAAGAGTAAATGCATGGAAACGCCTACAAGCATAATAAATATAATAAATCCAAGCAAGGCTACAGTATCTGAATTGATTCTATCTATTTTGAAATTGGAAGCAATAATAATACTAAATACTAAAACGAAATACATGCCTAATTCAAAGGTTTTAGGGGCATTCCGAATTTTATCAATACCTGTTGACAATATGGCCAAAGTAGTGATTGTAAGAACAATTACAACAATTTGATAATTTTTAGGAAATACTAAACTTAGCCCTACCCCCAATCCAAAAATTAATATCGATAATAACAAAGGTGGCAATAAAGATCGCCTTGATTTTTTGGATAAAATATGGCTATAATCTTCAAAAGACTCTGCGGAAGTTTGTAAATTTCCAATGCGCCTTTCCTTCGTTTGATAAGGTAAAATTTTGCGAATTAATTTATATCCACCAAAAATAATAAAAGCAAGAAAACAAAAAGTAACTATAATTTCAAAAGAATTGACAAGCATAAAAGTTTCGGGCGAAGGTTGCAAAGCCATATTCAATGCTGCCACATTGGGAGTTCCTCCTGTATAAAATCCCACCATCAAGCCTGCGGCTTTACTCAATTCTTGAATATGCATATTCCTAAATACAAAATATGCGAGAATAACCGTGCTTACAATTGCAAATATACCTGTAAAAAAAGCAATGAAAGTTTGATATAAAGTTTTGACCCACAATTTAATATTAGAGGAAAACAACATGAGTGGAATAGCCAATGGCACACAAATATTTTGTAAAATAGTTTGCATTTTAGTAACACTTTCCAAATCGGCTGCTTCACAATCCATAAAACCACTTAAAGACATCAGTATACCCGTGGTATAGGCCAAAATAACAGTCCCTATTTTTCGCAAAAAAGAAAAACGTTGGTATGCGTATATGATTAGCATTGGAAAAAATACATATAGACAAGTAAGAATAAGTATTTTCATGTTCTTTAGTGCGCATTTTGCTCATATTCGTCATTGAATTGTCGTAGTGAGCGTTCTTTTTTTAAGAGCACGAAGTTACGTAAAAATAAAGAAATCACCAAGTAAACATTGTGTGTGTGTAGCAAAGGGAGCTAGATCTTAATTATTTTTTGTGAACGTTGCCCTTGAGCCGTAGATAATACCAATACGAACACGCCTTTAAAAAGAGTTTGCAGTGAAATAAGATGTGTACTACTGGCATTTTTTTTCCCTTTCAGCAGCCCCGACAATACGCATTGTCCACGCATATCGTATATCGCGTATTTTACATTTTCTTCCTTGATTTGCACATACAAATTATCTTTTGTAGGAATTGGATAAATTGTTACATCTAAAGAGGGCTGAGTGTCGAGGATTTCATTGTTTATTTTCTTTTGGATCCCTTCAAAAAACTCTAAACCTCCCGCTTGATTGCCCACCAACAAATCGAGCATTCCATCTCCATTAATATCACACACACTAGGGGAAGAATGTATACCCACAGTAATTGGATATTCTTCTTGCGTTTCTTTATACTTTACAAAATCCACAAAATGAAAACAGCTTGTTAAATTTGCATCGATTTCGTCATAAAAATAAATTTTCCCATTTTCACTGCCGCAAAATAAAAACGTTTCATTTTGCAAATTTCTATAAAAACAAGGTCGAGCATAACCGAAATTGGAAAACATGCGATCTATTACATCCACCCCTCCCAAACTATCAGAAATCAATTCAAATACAGGATTGAATTTATCTCCTATATTTTGATAATAATTCAAATTTCCTTTCATTGTATTTTGAGATTGTCCCCTCCATACTTTTCGTTTTTCGCCTATTATCAAATCTAATAAACCATCTTGATTGAGATCGAAAAGTTGGGGAGAGGCAAAACTACCTACTCTAATTGTAGCATATAGGCTATCTGTCAAAACATAGTGAGGGGAATCACTTTGTGTGTTTGCTTGGTTTGTAAAATAAAGTAATTGCCCTTGTTCCGTTCCCACAAACATTTCCAATTTACCATCCCCATTAATATCACCCAAACTAGGCGAAGCTGCTCGAATTTTATAAGCTGAAATACCTGCAAAATCGTTGTCTTCTAATGTAAAGCGAGGAGTTTGAATGCTGCCTTTATTTTGATAATACACCAAATGAGCATAGGATCCACTATCTCCTCTATTATAATTTCCAATCAATAAATCTTGTAATCCATCCGCATTGAGATCGACAAAAATAGGATAGGCGCCATTGCCCAAATCGAGAGTTTGATTTTGAAGAAAATCTTTTTCGATAAGTTTTAACTGTGGAATACCACTTATTTGTGGTTCCATACTATATCGCCAAATACTTTGCCTTCCCTGCCCTTGAAAGGGATCGATAGCAAAAGGAGAGGCTAGCAAATTCATTGTTTTTTCGCCCGAGAGCAACAAGGTGCTCACCACGGGGAAACTATTTAATTGCACAGGATCTTTTTCAGGAAAACTACTTTGATATGTACCAATATGTGCCTTTTCAAGAGTCCCATCATTGGAAAGATGAATCAAATTGGGATAATCGACATCTCCTATCAAAATATCGTAAATCCCTTGTTTTTGCAAAGCAAATAAAGTGGAACCAGAATGCTTTTGGGGCATTCGATTTGCAATTTGCAAAACATCTGCATATTGCGTTTGGCAAGTATCTAAATAAATTACATTCGACTCATTGCTTTCGGCAAAACATCCCCAGCTCCAATCTTCTACTATAAAACATAAAGAATCGCTATGGTGATAGGTTTCTTGAGACATGTTTTTATAATACAATAAGTAATCTCCTGTGGTAGGCACCCAAAAATTTAAAATATCCAAATCGCCATCTTGGTCAATATCCGCGAATATAGGATAATCTACATTCGTACAATACAGAGAAGTTTGGGAAGCAAACATCAATGCGGGAATGGATTTGGTAACTAATTCAAAACTTAAAGAGGCACTTTGTGCACTTGTGTTTTTATAAACGGCAATTCCTGCAACTCCATTAAAGGTAAATAAATCGGGATAGCCATCCGCATTATAATCATGAAATTGCACCCACGCATGTATAGGAGGAAATTTTTGAATATATTCAGGGGCATATTCCCACTTATCCTGCTTGAAAATAAAAGGACGAAGTCGAAATCCAAGTCGATCAAAAGAAACCAAATCGAGAATCTGGTCGTGGTTGAGATCGATAGAGGCAAAATGACAAGCATTAAAACCTCCTGTCCAAGGCATAGACAAAGCGGATACTTCCAAATTGGAAGAAGCTTTAAATGTAAATGAAGGGGAACTCTGTGCATTTACAATAGCTCCAAGGCTGCAAAGAGATAGAAGTAAGGGGGAAATATGTTTTAGACAATTTGGTGCCATTTAGAGCCTCTTATAGGATTTGAACCTACGACCTGCTCGTTACGAATGAGCTGCTCTACCGCTGAGCTAAAGAGGCGTGGAAAACAAGTTTATTTAACAATAAGCTTGCCTACGGACAAGGTGGCTCCGTTTTGTTCTATGGAATAGAAATACAAACCCGTTGCCATACCGTTTAAGTTTACATTTTTAGTATTCAAACCTGTTATATTTTCAGTTTTAATCACACTTCCGTTGATATTACGGAAAACTAATTTGGCTTGAGCCAAAGTAGGTAATGTAAAATTGAATTGTACATTTGACGTAGCAGGATTAGGATATACTTTCACCGAGGTGAGCGCTTTAGAACCAGCTTCGATAGAAACGGGTTTTTCACCTACAATAAAAGTAATGGTGGTTACTACAAAATCGGTTTCACTACCCGCAACGGCTATTTTGTATTCGACCACAGCTGAATCTTCGGCAACATTAGGGGTATATTCTCCATAAAATGTTTTACCCGTACTCGCATTGGCAGCTAAAGTTTGATTTACAAAATTATCTGGGAAGCAGTTCTCAAAACCACACCAACTTGAATACGCTCCCTCTCCCATAACGATATTTGTTTTGGTACCCGAAACTAAAAGGTCAGCCTTAGTTAAATTAGTCAAATTCATATACGCATGAATTGTAAAAATATTTGAATCAATATTCAAAAGACCATATATGGTAATATGTTTTCCATTCACATCCTTACCATCAATTTCTAATTTTAACGATTGAGCAAATACACTGCTCATAAATAAGCTTAAAATTAAGCCAAGTACTATTTTTTTCATAATTTTTGTTTTTTTTCGTTTTTATTTATTATTGGATCACTTTTACATGTGTTTCGATTACTTGGATAATTTCACGGGTTTGATTGTCACAAAGGAAACTCACTACATAAAGATGCTGAGGTTTCCAACTTGGATCCGCGACAATTTCCAAGGTTTTATTAATTTTGTGTTGGGCAGGGACCAAAGGTTCTGCCACTTTTTGTCCCCAAGCACCCTCTACCGCTCCACGCATCACGTGACGATGAACATATTTAGGATCATTCGGTTGATCTTTTATTAATTGACGTGAGATTAAACTATCTTCTACAATCCATGTGATTAAATGTATATCACCCTTTCCCTGATATTCGCTCGTAAAATCGGCATTTACCGCTATACTTATTCTTTTATCTGCCGCCATTGTGGCTGCAATATCCATTTTTGCAACAGCTTGCTTTTTATATAGATTCATTGCATTTACAGCCCAATCTCCCTTAGGAAGACTCAAATTTTTATTAAAAAGGGTTCTATTAAGCAAACCTGTAGGAAGTCCATCGGTAACATTGGTTAGAGCCCCTTCATAAATGGTTCCAGCCTCTGTTCTGTAATCCACAGTAAAACCTGGGGCAGGAGCTGCTAAATCTGAAACATGAAGCCCCACTACAATTAATTTATCACCCAATAAATTACTCATATCTGCAGCGGTTTTAGCACCAGAAGGGCAGTTTGGACAGCGATGTGCGGTATATTCTTCCAAAAGAATATACTGTCCTTTCCATTCGGGCAAACCCGCAGGGATAAGAAAATCACCTTCATCTATTTTGGTGCAAGAAGCCATACATAGCATCGCAGTTACTATAGATGAAATACCTAGGAGCAAAAGACTTGTTTTTATTTTTTGTGTCATCATTTTAAAAACTAGAAGTTAGAGTAAACATTAAACCATTAGAGGCGGGAAGAATTCTACATACCCCTCCTGCACATACAATGCCTTCACGAATACGTCCATACGAAAGAGATAAACGTGTAGATCCTTTAACAAAACCTGCAGAAACGCTATAATAATGAAGTCGACGCTCTTTGTTCGCATTGCCATTATTGTACATATCCGAAACGGAGAAAAACCAAGCGGGAGAAATGGTATATTCCAAAGTTCCCATCATCCAATCGCCTTCATCTTGCTTGGTAGCCAAATATTGATATTCCAAACGTAAAGCATTTTTGCGATTAATCATATAGGTAACATCCGCAATTGCAATATTGGCATATACATTTGGACTTTCATGCCCTTCAATTACTGCCATATTGTAAATTTGATTGACATACATCACCGTCGCCTTTACTTTTTTGCCAAAACGTCGAGATAATTCGATATTGAAATCCGAAAAATATAATTCTTTACCCATTGCAAATAAAGAGGATTTATACCCTAAGGTACCAGGGGCTCCTACGGGTGTATTCGGATTGATTTGGTCTTCTTTGATCGCACTCGCGTAGGCATAGTTCAATTTGATATCCATCCCATATTTACCACCCAAAACAGTTCCTTTTTTTACTTTATAAAAAATATCGGCTTGAAAACCCACTTCTCCATTGGGCTGGGTAGCATAGGGATAAAAACCAGCTAAAGAATACCCGTGTACTTTACTAAGCGCGGGTAAATAATTGATCATATAATCCATTTTAGTTCCTGTTCGACGTGTACGAAAACCCATATTGTCAATACTTTTAGCCGACAACAAAATACCGAAACCTTTGGTAGAATAACCCACATTTAACAATAGGGCTTGGCCTGTTTTATAAATTCGGCCATTTTCGGAAGTTGGATCTCTATCTTTCCATGTGTATTCGCCACTAAAGGTAAGCCCTAAATCGGTTTCTATATTTAAACGACCTCCAAAAGCACCTACATTTTCAGGAAAATTAAATTCATAAGGCATTCCCATGGAATCCGTCATAATATCCACTTGTGTCTTTTGATATTTAGATACAAAACTTCCGCCTAAGGTAATTCGAGTACCTATATCTCGCATTGGTTTGATAAAATCATTTAGGGCAAGTTCTAAATCCAAGCCTCGCACTAAACCCTCTCTATCCCAATAGGAACGTTCCGTAGCTATCAATCCTTTGATCGTAATCCCTTGTGTAGGATTAATAATGGCTCGTACTCCATCAAACGAATTATCATAGCCTAAATTCCAATCATTATAGGTTCTAAGAATCATACCCGAACCAAATTGTTCATAAAAATTACCAGCGGTGATATCGACAATATCGCCTTGAAAACGAGCAAAACGGTAAGGAATTCCCAACCCTTTATATCGTTTATCATAGCCCAACATCGGGCCAAGATACGCTTCAAAACGCGCTCCCACAGTAAATTTACCATTAGTATAAAGCAAATTGGCAAATGAGTTACTAAGCACTTTTTCTGGAACTTTTTCCGCTCCAATCAAAGTATCTGTAACGTAATACTGCGCATCTATCTGGATATTGCCCGACAAACTTCCTCTATTCAAAATTTCTTGAAATTTTTGAGCAGAAACTGTACTCCAAGCACAGATAAGCAATAGAAAAACGCTAATTAGTTTTATATTTCTCATACGAAAATAATAATTTTAATAAATAGAGCGTAGTTAGTCCATAAGGTTTATTTTCACGCTTCGAACGAGCTTTTAAACTTAGGTCTATCATACGATATTTAAATAATTCATACAGAGAATACGCTTATTCTCCCTCTAAATATTAATGTTTTGAAATATCTTTACCTTCATTCAATAAACGTACTTTTTCAATAAGTTCGTTTTCACTTCCTTCTGAATATCCATTATGTTGATACACAATATTGCCTTTGCCATCTATAATAAAGATATGAGGAGGATTTGCGACATTCATTGCACGCTTAAAATCACCATTGAGATCTAACAACATTTCATATTCCCAACCATTGGCATCGGCCATTGTTTTTACCTTTGCAGAGGAACGAGCATCATCCACCGAAATAGCTACTAATTTAACACCCGTTTCATCTACCCAATCGGTATATACATCTCCGATTGCTTTTAACTCTTTAAGACAAGGTTTACACCAAGTAGCCCAAAAGCTAAGAATCATGGGTTTGCCATCATTTGATAAATCAGCGGTATTTACTTCTTTTCCTGCAACATCTTTAATTTTTACGGAAGGAATTTTGTTTTGAGCGACACTAATTTGAACTAAAGCTAGCGCAAATAATGCAATAAATATACGTTTCATAGTTTTGGATTTGTATAAAACGGGGTGATGCCCCGTCGAAATTATTTAATTACGTTTAATTTAATAGTTGATATCGAAGAAGCGGAACTAGCTTTAAGCACATAACTACCTTGTGCAAAGGTGGACACATCCATTGTATAGACTCCCTCTACATTTTGTTTTTCAAATATCATACGACCTGTCATATCAAACACTCTAAGTGTGGACATTTCATTGAGTTTAATTTGCGTAGTACTGTTTGCAGGATTAGGATATAGACTTATTTTAGCAAAGGAACTCATTGCTTCATTACTTGTGCGATCGACCACATTATTTTGAGCGGATTGCATTACATTCAAAGTTTCTACATCTTGGATTACCGAAATTAAAATCAAATCGGAAGGTTCTTCTATTTTCAATATTTTATAAAGAACTCTTGTCGAATAAGTATAAGGAACGTTCTTTTTGAAATTAATAATTGCAGGCATTGATCCCCCTACGGTAGGGAATACTTTCATTGCTGTATTTATAAAAGATACTTCTCCATTGGTACGATCATTTTTAACGGTTTCACCTTCTACCAAGATATTCGTAACCATATATTTTCCAGCACTTTTAGGTGTAATTACATATTCAACATCTAAAAACGTAGAGCCTAAAGCACCTATGGTGATGGAAGGCTTGCTGATTTCAAAAAGCGATTTTTGGGCAATAGCTGCTTGAAGATCTGTTTTTAATTGCATAGATTTAGCTGTAGAGGTAGTGTCGGTCCATTGAATTAAAGCTCCATCGAATACCACACTTTCCACTTTTGCATCGTAGAGAGCAGCTCGTTTTAAATATTCAGCTGTATAATAAGGGTCTCCTGTTCCAGGAGTATTCATTGGATATTTTACCAAACTTAATTGATTTGTAAATTCTGTATATAAAGGATTCACAACCTTATCATTTAAATCTTTACAAGGGATACAGGTTGAACTTGTAAATTCCTCAATTAAAGGACGGAAAGGAATGTCTGAGGCAATCAATTCGATGGTGATTTTAGCGGTATCTACATTGTTTGTATATGGATTCCCGTTGATTTTGCTAATCCAAAATTTCCAATTATGAGTACCTACGGTACCAGTCCAATTAGGTAATGTAAAATCATATTCATCTTGCCATTCCAAATTTAAATCTGTAAATTTAGTGATTGAAACAGCGCCTCCATCGGCTTGGAAGGCAATTTCTACGGAAGTTATCGCATCACCCAAATTTTTAATAGTTCCTAAAATAGGCAGCGTTAAATTGGGGGAATAAGGATGATTCCGGAAAGCTACGGCTTTGGCTTTAGCTCCTGTATCGGCTCTAGTCACAAAAGCATCCGCGCTTTGATATACATTATGAGAAATTTCATCTTGTACAAAAATAGCTACTGACAAATCGTATAATTCTTCCACGAAGGTTTTTTTCATATCCAAAGAATATTCAAAAGTTTGCGCTTGATTCGCTATAAATTGAACATCTTTTCCATTTCCGTCAGGAAGCATAGCCATGGTGATATGATCAAATTCTTTCTCCCCATTGCTTGTCGCATTTTTAAAGGTTTTATTTTCAAAAACTACAGACTGAACCGTGGTTTTATTAGTGGTTACAAAAGGAAGTATGGTATAACGTAAAGTCAATAAACCCGTATCCGAAATTTTGGATTGTATCTCTTTGATTTCAAATAAGGCTTTAGTTTTAGGGGCATTTTCAATGGCTTTTGCCAAAAGAGAATATATAGTTGCAGAGCCCAAGAAAACCTCGGATCCATCTTTAAGTAAAGAAGGTACTGAATTGAGACCATAATATTCATATCGAATTCCTCCGTCTTTTATAAAATAAGGATCCCCTGAACCTGGCCCATTCATTTGATATTTGACCAAAGTAAATTGTCCTTTATATTTTTCTAACAAAGGGGCCATGGTAGTTGAATTGAATGAAGCACAAGGAGGACAAGTCGAGGATGAAAACGATTCCAATAATAATTTACTAGGCACACCTGCACCTACTTCTGGTACATATAAGGCTTGCACGAGAGTATCTCCACCTATCATAAACTTGGGAGCAGCTCCATTAATATTTGATATCCAAATTTTCAAAATATGAGGGCCTACGGTATTCTTCCAAATCGCACTTGGGAAAGCGAATTTTTTTATTTGTGTGGGGCCTAATCTAAGATTTCTATAAGTAAGAGCAACTATAGGTTCATTATCTACTTGATAATTGAGAATACAGGAATCCATAACTAAACCCTTATTGGTCAAAACACCATTGACAGTAAGATTGGAATCGACTATCGGCATAAACACCTCGGGCGTAGTTGATGCTAGTTGAGCGCCAGTTCCTCTGATAGCAAAAAATTGAATGTCATCAAAATAAACCATGTATAGAGGATTGGGAGCGGCTGTTTTGCTAGAAACAAACGCACATACTTGCACTGAATCTACATTTTGGAAAGCTTTATCTAATTTAATAAGACTGGCTGCTGGACTTTGCATACTTTTCGCATTCTTTTTTTCAAAAATAGTAACCCAATCGGCATTTTTAGAAGTTCTGACTGCCAATCCAAAACTTTTATCTGTGACATTGCTGGTAGAGGCCAAAAATGCATAATTCATTGCCAAGTATAAATTCGTGTCATTTTTAGTACTATACCAAGCAGACATCATACGAGCAGTGCCTTTAAGAGCGTCCACGTCTGCCTTTAAATAAGCAAATGCAGCTTCTGGCGCACTGTTTCCTACAAAATTGGAAGGCTCCATAATCCAATTAGTTTGTCTATCAAAAGTCCAACGATCGTATTTCCCGTCATCAAATCCTTCGAAAAAATACGTAATTTCTTGTGCATACGACAAACTACATAACAAAAATGTGATTGCCAATAAGAATAATTTTTTCATTGCTGTTTTTGTTTTTTCGAGATGTTTAATAATTTTTTCTTGCACTCTCTATAAGTGTGCAAAGTTACAAAATTATAATAAACCTACAAAATTTTATGCAGACAAATATGAGATGAAATACTTAATTGACCTCATCTACTTCTTTGCTTTCTTGAAAATCTAGTTCTAATTCTGTGATTTCTGCTTTTTGTTTTTTACTTCCTTCATATAATTCAAAACGATAAAATTTACATTCTAAAGGGCCATTAAAAACTTCTATTCTACGGGAAGCGCGTAAACCTACATTTTTAAGTGCTTCTATATCCGAGCTAATAAACCAAGCTTCGTAATTTTTATATTTTTGTTTAAGAGTATCTCCTATTTGTTTGTAAAAATTCATAATATCCTCTAATTGGATACGCTCTCCATACGGGGGATTACAAACAATAAAACCTCCTTTCGTATCGGGTGGATCTAAGCTAAAAAAATCACCTTGACGTAATTCTATATCTTTATGCAATTTTGCATAACGAATATTCAATTCGGCTGTACTAATATTTTGTGCTGAAATATCAGATCCATAAATTTCACATTCAGGATCATGAATTTGTTTAGCCGCATCTTCTTTAATCTCTCTCCATAAATTGGCATCGTAATCATTCCAATGTTGAAAAGCAAATCCTTGACGATAATAGGCTGCAGGAATATTCGAGGCTAACATCGCCGCTTCCATAAGAAGGGTGCCCGACCCACACATAGGATCGTAAAAAGTTTTTGTAGTATCCCAGGCTGAAAGGGCTATCAATCCAGCGCCAAGCACTTCATTGATAGGTGCCTGTGCAGTATTTTGACGATATCCTCTGCGATGCAACGAAGCCCCAGAGCTATCCATTGAAAGGATACAATGATTGTCTTTCATATATAAATCAATGCGAATATCGGGTTCTGCATTATCGACACTTGGACGTTGGTTGAACAAACGACGGAAACGATCCACTACCCCATCTTTCACCCTTTGTGAAGCAAAACGAGAATGAGTATATACAGAATCGAAACAAACAGTATCAATCGTAATATAACAATCCACAGAGAAAAGTTTTTCCCATGTAATTTTTACTACTTCATCGTAGAGATCGTCTTGATTGACAATATCAAATTCCTTGAGAGGTTTGAGAATGTGCAATGCCGTTCTGCATAAGTAGTTTGCTTTATACATCACTTTTTGTGTTGCCTGAAAACTGACAGCACGATTTAGTTCTTGAATATTAGTTGCTCCTAAAACCTCGAGTTCTTTAGCAAGTATTGGCTCTAAGCCACGCATGGTTTTGGCAACGAGTGGAAATGTCATAATTTATTTTTTATTTTGTATTTTTTGCATAAAGTCCATATTATTTACAATATAGCGCAAGTGTGTGGCTGTACCTATCTCTGCTTGTTCGTCATTGGCATGAATTTTAAAAAAAACTTTTCGACCTTCTATTTTTTCTACACTAGCCGTACATTCAATTTGTGTACCTACTGGGCTCGCTTTGGTATGTTCGGCATGTATACTAATTCCCACACTTCCCATCCCATTTGGCAAAAAAGCTTGAATAGCATTATAGGCCACATTTTCCATCAATGCAATCATAGCTGGCGTGGCAAATACATCGAGTGTTCCCGATCCATAAACCTTTGCGGTGTCGTTGCTTTGTACTATGATTTTTTTAGTTAGTACTGTATTGAGAGGTATATTTATTTCCATAATTGACAAAAAAAATATGGGGTCGACTTTTGCATCGGCCCCATAGTATCCTTTTTTATTATTTAATAACGCCTAATTCTTTACCCACTTTGGTAAAGGCGGCAATACATTTATCCAAATGTGCTCTTTCATGTCC
>JAVVPL010000007.1:0-34409 GCA_036655775.1 Bacteroidales bacterium
ATTTTTTAATTTTATTTGGTATTTCAAATTTTATTTGTACATTTGCAGCGTATTGGTTCACTAGTACACTAATCAAATATATACACACAACATAATATAAATAAAAATGATTGAAATTCAAAATGTTTGCTTCGGATACGGGAAGTATGCCAATGTGTTTAACGGAATCTCCATGCAATTAAAAGCAGGGAATATTTATGGTTTATTAGGAGAAAATGGCGTAGGAAAAACCACTTTTTTACGATTAGTTTCAGGTTTGTTATTCCCTAAAGAAGGAAGTATTCGAGTGAACGGCTTTGAACCAAAAAAACGAAAAGCTGATTTTTTAAAAGATATTTTTTACGTGCCCGAAACTTTTGTTGCCCCTAAACTAAGCTGCAACGAATACGCCTCAACAAGAGGTGTTTTTTATCCACACTATAATGCGGAACAATTTCACACTTATCTTCATGAATTTGGCGTAGAAGCAAACAAGAAAATTGCAGAATGTTCGCATGGACAACAGAAAAAAATAATGATTGCTTTTGCTTTGGCTTGCAACACCCCCCTATTACTGATGGATGAACCTACCAATGGCCTAGACATTCCCTCCAAAGCAAGTTTTAGAAAACTTATTGCACAAATTGCCACAGAAGATAAATGTATTGTAATTTCAACACATCAAGTGCGAGATTTGGAAAATTTAATTGATCCGATTGTAATTTTGGAATACAACCAAATTCTTTTGAATAACAGCCTGGAAGAGATCACTAAAAAATTAAAATTCGGAATACATGAAACTAAAAACGATCTCTGTCTCTATTCTGAACCTGCACTTGGAGGCTATTATATGGTAGAGATGAACCATGACGGAACCGAAAGCAAAGTAAACATCGAAATGTTGTTTAATGCCGCGATCCAAAATAAAGATTTATTTAAAAAATTATTTTTAAATAAATAAACAATCAATTAAAAACGACTATTTATTTTTAATATTATTAACTCATGAACACAATATTTAATTTTTCGACTTTTTTTAAATTAGTAAAAACCGATCTGTATGCTTCGAGAAAAACATATTTAGTTATCTTTATTACCTTTATCTCTTATTTTGCTTTCCATATTTGGCAAATTGAAGCAGGTCTCACGCACGGCTCTGCGGCTATTAGTTTATTATCGCCACTAGGGTGGCTGATTATTTGTATTGCACCTTTTCTTTTTTACAATAGATTATATGATAAGGTACAAGGTGTGGACTATATGATGTTGCCTGCCAATGCCGCTGAAAAATTTGCCGCTGCCATAGTACAAACGGCAATCTGTATTCCTCTTTTTACAATTATTATTACCCTTGGATTTGACTATATAATTTCATGGATTTATAAATTTGAACTATCGAATTTATTTGCCAATTTAGGAGTCGAGTACCTGGATTCCATTGCGATACAATCGCTTGCATTGTGGGCTTGTTTTTGGTTTAAAAAAAATAAAATACGCAATTTACTCCTTACTTTATGTATTTTTTCCATAGGTAGTTTTTTTGTTAGCACCCTTTCTCTTGCTATTTATATGCGTATTTTCACCGATCTAATTCAAACGAATACCTTGGACTATTTTCTTCTTTATTTTTCAGATCTATCGCATTGGTATATTTTTCTTATATTTCCTCTTTTCTTGTGGGGACTTTCATTTTACAAATTCACACGTCAACAATTATAATTATGGAATTTAATCAAGATAAGCCTATTTATTTACAAATTACAAACTATATTTGTGAACAAATATTGAAACAGACTTGGCAAGAGAATGAACGAATACCTTCGGTGAGAAACTTGAGTGTCGACTTAGCTGTCAATCCAAATACAATTATGCGCGCTTACGAACAATTGGATAAATTTGAAATTATATTCAATAAAAGAGGTATTGGCTTTTTTGTTCAACCCAATGCGAACAAAAATATAAAAATCTTATATCGTAAAGAATTTCTAGAGGATGAACTCCCCTCCGTTTTTCAAAAAATGGAACTGCTTGAAATTTCGATGGACGAAATAGGTATACAATACAATATGTACCACCACCAATCTTCCCTCTAATTAATTTACTAATTTTTTTACTAATTTTTTTACTTATGAAAATTGTGTGTATGTTTAGTCTCTGTATCTTATTAGGTACAAGCTCCATTTTCGGACAAAATTCAGCAAAAATATCAGGTGTATTACAGGATAATACAAGCAAAGAAAAGCTTCTTTTTGCCAATATTGTACTTATCAAAGCCTCCGATTCTTCTCAAGTAAAAGGAATGTCGTCGGATGCCAACGGAAAATTTGTATTTGACAAACTTCCCAAAGGGAAATATTTAATTCGCATATCAACCCTTGGCTATCATCCTTATTTAAGTCCACTGGTGGAACTTAATACTAAAAATCAAACCGTAGATATGGGCACGCTTTATTTGCAAAGTAGTGCCACCGCTCTAGAGGGAGTAGTTGTATCGGCAAAAAAGTCTTTTATTGAACATTTAGCTGGGAAAATGGTTATGAATGTTGAAAACAATGCGCTTACAGCAGGAGATAATGCCTTAGAACTATTAAAAAAAATGCCTGGTGTTTTTATTGATAAAGAAGATGCCATTTCGCTAAATGGAAAGAAAGGGGTACTTGTTTTGATTGATGACAGGTCGACCCACTTATCAGGCAGCGAATTGGCGAATCTTCTCAAAAGCATGCCTAGTAGTACGATTGAAAAAGTAGAAACCATGGATAAACCCTCCTCTAAATATGATGCGGAGGGTGTGAGTGGAATTATCAATTTCAAAACGAAAAAAAATAATAACATCGGATTTAATGGTTCCTTAAACGCAGGCCTTGGCTATTCAGGCGATTTTCAACAAAATGCAGGATTAAATTTAAGTTATAGAGGCAAAAAAATTGGCCTCTCCTTAGCGGGTGATTATTACGGACAAAATTCAAAATCTGGCTATCAGCAAGAACAAGGATTTAGTGATGGCACCCTTATGATTACCAATGCAGAGAAGGAGCATAAATGGTCACAGAAAGCAAATTATCAAGGAATTAATGCCAAAGCTTCTATCGATTATTTTATTAATGATCAACATACCTTAGGCCTTTCCTTTAGAGAGTCTGGAGGTTTTTTCAAAACAAAACAAGAGGATTTCACCCAAATATTTTCGCCTAGTAAAAGTATTGAAAAAATACAGCGAGCTTCATCTTATTCGGAAAATGGAACTTATTTAAGAAACCGAAACAATCTAAACACAAATTTAAATTATCAGTATATAATTGATACCAGTGCTCATCGAAAAGTATTGTATGTAGATGCTACTTGGTTACATAATGCAAATAAAACCGATGGAGGAAATACAATTCATTATTTTGCAAAATCCAATTACGATAGTCTTTTACTTTTAGATGCATATACCTTACGTCAACCTATTATTTCCGATATTTTTTCTATTAAAGCTGATTACGAGCAAAGTTTTTCAACTAAAGCCAAACTAGAAGTAGGAGTCAAATATAGTTGGGTTCACAACAACAATGCCATTGTTTATTTTCAAGACGCTCTTTTGGACACTAGCCGCAGCAACGAATATATTTACAAGGAAAATATTGCCGCTTTTTATGGAATTTTCAACTATGATTTTACAGATAAAACCTCCATGCAACTGGGTATACGCGGAGAATATACGGCTTATAAGGGTTGGTCCAAAACCATAGACAGTACAAATTCAAATCAATATTTTGATTTGTTTCCAAACATCAATATTTCTCAGCAAATAGGGAGTAAACATCGTTTTGATTTAGGTTATCGCTACCGTTTGTCTCGGCCGTCATATACTTCTTTAAATCCTATTATAGTAAGAGAAAGTGCCAATGCTTTAAGAACAGGAAATCCGTATTTAAAGCCTATTTATTCGCATGGACTCAATTTAAATTATTCATTTAATTATATGATATTTGCCTCCATCGATTACACGCATTCCACTGGAAATATTGAATCTCTCACCTATTTTGACAGCACCACCCTAATCACACAAGTGAGCCCTGTAAATGCAGGAAAATCGAATAATTTAAGTGCCTCTTTAAGTGCTCAATTTTATTTTTTCAAAGTATGGCAATTGAATCCCTATATTCAAGCTTCCTTTGGAGAAACCCAAATTAAATACAACAACAAAATGGAAATTCGACCTACTTTTAATGCTTTTGCATACATAAGTAATAATTTTGCTGTTACCAAAACATTTTCTTTACAACTTGATTTTTGGGGTTCTTTTCCTTCTAAATCTAGTTTTAGTGTAGATAAAGGACAATATTCCTTTGATTTCGGAGCTAAAAAAAGTTTCTTTGACAAAAAATTAACGATTTCTTTGAATGTCAATGATATTTTTAATACCTTCAATTATCGATCTGATAATCACTATCCCGATGGCAGTTATGAGAAAGGATCTTATTATTGGGCAAGTCGATCTGTTTTTGTGAGTGTACGCTACCAATTTGGCAATCAAAATCTACAAATGCGTCAAAGAAAAATAAATGAGTTGGAAGAAGCAGGACGTTTGGGTGGCAACGGAGGGGGCGGAAATGGGAAAGGAGGAGGAAAATAAATTGAATAGAAATTCTCTTTTGTTATTCCCTAAAAATTCCGTACTTTTGTTCCTATGTTAACACTTACTTTCTTAGGTACAGGAACTTCCCAAGGGGTTCCTATCATTGGATGCGATTGCCAAGTATGCAACTCGCAAAATCATAAAGACAAACGTCTTCGGACCTCTGCCTTGATTCAATGGGACGAGCATACAATTAGCATTGATGCAGGTCCAGACTTTCGACAACAGATGCTTCGTGAAAATATTCAGAGACTCGATGCGATTTTGCTTACGCATGCACATCGCGATCACGTGGGCGGAATTGATGATGTACGTGCTTTTAATTACTATCAAAAAATGCCGATGCCTGTTTATGGAAATCCCTATACACTCAAAGGGCTTAAAGAAACAATTCCATACGCTTTTTGTGCAAATCCTTATCCAGGCGTGCCTGAATTTGAATTACACACTTTAGACAATCGGGAATTTAAAATTTTCGATCTTGAAATCCAACCTATAGAAGTAATGCACTTTAAACTTCCCGTAAGTGCATATCGTATTGCCAATTTAGTATATATTACCGATGCCAATTATATTAGTACCCAATCGTTGGAACAAATGAAAGGTTGTGAAACTTTAGTCATTAATGCGTTACGTAGAGAACCCCATATTTCGCATTTTACGCTTGCTCAAGCATTGGAAATTATTGCCATTTTAAAGCCTAAAAATACGTATTTAACCCATATTAGTCATGCTTTGGGCAAGCATGATGAAATAAATAAAACACTGCCAGCCAATGTAAGTTTAGCTTACGATGGCTTAAAAATAAATATAGCAAAATGAGGACTTATTTAGATTTATTAGATACCATTTTAACACAAGGAACCTTTAAAAGCGACCGTACAGGAACGGGGACTATTAGTTATTTTGGATATCAAATGCGTTTTGATCTTTCCAAGGGATTTCCTTTACTCACCACGAAAAAATTACATACTCGCTCTATTATACATGAACTACTTTGGTTTTTGAAAGGCAGTACTAATATTGCGTATCTTAAAGAAAATAAAGTCAGCATTTGGGATGAATGGGCCGATGCTAATGGGGATTTGGGTCCTATTTATGGTCATCAATGGCGAAGTTGGGATACACCTAATGGAAACTCTATCGATCAAATTAGTCAAGTGATTGAACAAATTCAAAACAATCCCAATTCACGCAGACTATTGGTTTGCGCCTGGAATGTAGGTGAGATTGAGAAAATGGCACTTCCGCCCTGTCATATTTTATTTCAATTTTATGTTGCCGATGGAAAACTTTCCTGTCAACTTTATCAAAGAAGTGCAGATGTATTTTTGGGGGTACCTTTTAATATTGCCTCCTATGCTTTACTCACCGCAATGATTGCACAAGTTTGTCATTTGCAAGTAGGTGAATTTATTCACACCCTAGGCGATGCCCATCTATATAGTAATCACTTGGAGCAAACTCGTTTGCAATTAAGTAGAGAGCCTCGAAAGCTCCCTACTTTACAACTCAATCCTGCCATTACCAATATTTTTGATTTTACCATCGAGGATATTAAAATTGAAGGATACGATCCACTTCCTCATATCAAGGCAAGTATTGCGGTATAAGCCTCAAAAGACATTTTAACGTCAATTATTTTAAATTTCAAAAAATGTTTTTTAAATAAAACCTATACGTCTTTTTTATAAAACACCGAAGAAGAAGCTTGAGCCGTGGGCATAATTACCATATCATTGATATTTACATGAGAGGGAAGTTCTACGCAATACATAATGGCATCGGCAATATCAGCAGCTTGCAGAGGCTCAAAACCTTTGTATACGGCCGATGCACGTTGGGCATCTCCCTTAAAACGCACCTTAGAAAATTCCGTTTCAACAGCACCTGGACAAATTTGCGTAACCTTAATTCCATAAGGTAGTAAATCCATCCGCATGCCTTTACTAATTGCATTCACCGCATGTTTGGTTCCACAGTACACATTGCCATTCAAATAAGCTTCTTTCCCTGCAATGGATCCCATATTTACAATATGCCCTTTTTTATTTTTTATCATCCAGGGACTAATGACTCTAGTTACATAAAGTAATCCTTTTACATTTGTATCAATCATTCGCTCCCAATCATCTACAACGCCTTCTTGCAAAGGATTTAAACCCACAGCCAAACCTGCATTATTTACTAAGACATCTATTTTTTGCCAAGTTTCAGGCAAATTGCCTAAATTGGTGTCGACCTCGGCTTTACTTCTCACATCAAACACTAGCGGAAGCACTTCAATAGCAAATTTTTTTCGCAATGCTTCACTTAAACTAAGTAATTTTTCACTCCTACGTCCTGTAAGAATTAGATTGTATTTTTTACTTGCAAATCTTTGAGCAAGTGCTTCTCCAATTCCTGAAGTAGCCCCCGTAATTAAAGCTATTTTTCCCATTCTATTTATTTTTATAATTTAAAATCAAATAAAGTACGTAAATCGAAAAGACCCGAATAATGCACCGTAAAAATGGCTAAAATGATAATCATCAACCAACGCATAAATCCCACCCCTTTATGCACCGAAAGTCGTGAGGCAAAAAAAGCACCAATTACATTGCCTATTGCATGGACAAAACCATAGGCGTAATTAACATTTCCATTCCACATAAAAACAATTAAAGTAAAAGGAATAAAAATAAAAACCAGTACATTTTTCAAGGCGGTTGCTTTGATTAAATCGAACCCAATCATGCCTACCAATGCGGCCAATAAAAGATAGCCTAAACCCACATAGATAAACCCACCATAGAAACCTATTGCCAAAAACACAAGCACCGTTTTCCAATTCAATTTTTTTGCTAATAATTTAGGGCTCCCATTTTCCCATAATTGAGGTTTGAAAATCATCATAAGCATCATCAGAAACAAAACCAAACCAATGGCTCGTTCAAAAATAATTTGTTCAACACCCACGGCAAATAATGCCCCTAACACACTTCCAATTCCTAAAAAAACACCCAAAGAGAGTGCTTTTTTCACATCTACCATTTTGTGCTTTATATAATATACCGAGGAAGTTAAGGTTTGAAATAAAATAGGAATACGATTGGTTCCATTGGCCATCGCAGGCGGCATACCCAAAAACATAAAAAGAGAAAGCGAAATAACACTTCCTCCTCCTGCCAAGGTATTGATAAAGCCAACCAGTAATCCCGATCCCATAAGCAGAAAGGCTATAGTCCAAGTCATAGTTCTATTTTTTTGCAAAATTACAATTTATTTTAAGAATCTTAAAACTTTATGTACTTTTGTAAAATTAAATTAAAAGGATAAATCGTAAAATATACCGCAGAGTTTTGTTTCTATGTTTATACCTATTATAAAGTTAGAAAAAGCCTTTGCTTATGCGAATCCAAACATTTTATGGATTTTCTTGTGAATCGTATTTGTTCTATTAAACTTTAAATTTTTTAAATTATTTATACTATGAAAAACACAATTTTGTTTTTATCCGCATTTATCTTTATCACCCTTAATCCCTTGCAAGCTAAAAATAAAAAAAATTCGGAAAGTCCAAAAATAGAAACTCCCGAAGTCGTAGTCAAAGCGTTTGCAAAATCGTTTCCCGAAGCCAAAGACATTTCTTGGACACAAACGCAAATAAACAAAAGTGATGGACAACTCAACAATACAGACACCTGGTTTTTTGCTAATTTCACCAATAAAGACATGAAGCAAAGAGCCAAATATCATAACAATGCTTTGTATTCTGTGGAATTTGAACTAGAACCACAATATTATCCCACTAAAATTGTTCAATATACTACCGACTCCATAGGTCTTAATTACAAAATTACACGCATGGTTATAGAACAAAAACAAAATAACAGTGTATATTTTATAGAAGTCAGTAGAGGAAAAAAGAAAAATTTTGAAAAAAAAGCATTCTATTTCACCATCAAAGGTGATTTTTTAAAGGAACTTCCCAGCGAAGAAGTTGCGCTTGATTTTCTCCGATTTTTATAAGCCGTTTTGTTTACACTATTTTTTTAAGTACATTTGTAAAGCATTCTCACTCTAATACCGTACGACTTGCGAACTACAAATTTAAAACTTTCATGTATCTGCCTTTGCGCACTATGCTTGACCTTGGGTTGTTCTACCAAAAAAAACACCTTTGTTTCACGCAATTATCATAATTTAACATCCTATTATAACGTCTATTGGAATGGAAGGGAAGCTTTACATGAAGGCGTTCAACTTTTGGCCGATCAAGAAGTGGATAATTATTATGAAATACTCCCCGTATATCAATTTGGCAGTATCACCGATACACAAATTACTGTCGAAAAAATGAATCGAGCCATCGAAAAAGCAACGACGGCAGTTAAAAAACATTCTATTTTAATTCGAGGGGTTGAATATGTCAAATTTATTGATGATGCCTATATTTTACTCGGCAAAGCTTTTTTTTATAAGCATCAGTTTAGTAAAGCCCGAATGGTTTTCAATTATGTAGTTTCCGAATTTCCCAAAAACCCTGAAAAAAACGAAGCTCGTTTATGGGTTGCACGCACCTATATTCAAGAAAAAGAGTATGATATGGCTATTGCTTTGATCACAAAAGTACAGGCCGAAAAAAACTTATCTTCCTCTCTTCGCCGTGAATTGGCATTGACCTTTGCGGATTTTTATTTAGCCCAAAAACAATATGAGCAAGCCATCCCTTATCTAGAAAAAGGAAAACAATTGACCAAGAATAAAGATTTTAAAAGCCGAATTAATTTTATATTAGGTCAAATAGAGCAATCGAAAGGGAATACACAAAAAGCCTATCTTTTATTTAAAGACTGTTTAAAAGCAAATCCACCTTTAGTGATGTCGTTTAATGCACGGCTCAATATTGCGCTATGCTATGATAATAAAACCATGAATAGTGCCGACATTTCCAAAGAATTGTTGCGTATGCTTAAAGATTCTAAAAATGAACGAAATTTTGGCCGAATTTACTTTGTTTTGGCCGAAATTGCCTTTAAAGATAAAAATGAAAATTTAGCCGTGGAATATCTTAAAAAATCCATAGATGTGAGTGCACAAGATCCAGAAAGAATGCTTTCTTCTGCACTCCGTTTGTCGGAATATTTTTATGAATTACCTAATTTTATAGAAGCACAAAAATATTATGAAATTGCTTCAAAAGTTATAGACAAAAACAATCCAGCATACTATATTGTGCAAAGCCGTTCCTTAAACTTAAATGAATTGGTAGGATATTATAATTCATTACAGGAAAATGATAGCCTTTTAGCAATTATTAGGATGAGTCCTGCCGCTCAAGAAAAACAGGCGCAAAAATTAGCCGATGCGTATATCAAAAAATTGGCCGATGCAAAACTGAATAAAGGAACCAATACCAATAATACCGCAGGTATTACAGGACGTTCAAACTGGTATTTTTACAATGATCAAATTAAAAACGCGGGATATACCGAATTTATTCGTAAATGGGGACGTCGTGAATTGGTCGATTTTTGGTTTTTAACCAATAAACCACCTCTATCGGCTTTACGAAATATGAATTATGGATTTGACGATGAAGAAACGCTTACCAAAGATACCATTAAAGAAAAAATAGTTGATCCTAAGGAAAAAGAATTCTATCTTAAAAGTATGACTTTACTTCCAAGCAAAAAGCAAAGTATAGATTCAGCCATTGAAATTGCTTTATTTAATTTAGGCTATCTTTATTTTGAAAAATTAGGCGAATATGCTTTAGCTGAAGAAGCTTTGCTACGTCTTTTGAAAGACTTTCCCAATACAACATACAAACCCTCCGTTTATGAAAGTCTGTGCCGTATTTATAAAATAAATAAAAATACAGCCGCCTTTACTAAGTATGCGCAACTTTTAGCAAACAATTATGCAGGGAGCGAACATGATCAGCGAATTAACGATCCCCAATACAATGAAAAATTACAAGCCAACGCCCAAAAAGTAAATAATTTGTACGAGTCGGTGTATCATTTTTTTGAACAAAATGCCTCTACCGAAGCTTTGGCATTGATCGCCGAAATAGAAAATACATATCCTATTAATAATTTCAAGCCCCAACTGTTGTATTTAAAAGCAATTTCCGAAGGACGGATTCAAGGAGTTAGCGCGATGACTCCATCTCTTGAATTGTTTTTGAAATTATATCCCAAACATGAATTAGCAGAAAGGGTGAAAAGCTTGCTCGATTTGGCTCAATCTGGCGTTTCATTTGCCAAAGTGGAAAAAGATATACCCCTTGCCGAAAATACGACCAGTGTCCCTGCCGAAACAACAAATGAAACACCTAAAGACACATTGGCCTCTGCAGAAAACATAATCAAAAAAAACGCACCTCAATTCGTACTTCAAAACAATAAACCTCAATTTGTAATTGCACTTATTGCAAAAGAAAAAATAAATCCAGATGTATTGAAAATAAAAATTTCCGATTTTAATCGTAAATTTTTCAAAAAAAGCAAATTAAGTATTAATCTTAGTGAATTTGACGAAAAATTTATACAAGTGGAAATTACCGAATTTAAAAATGCACAAGAAGCCTTAATTTATTATCAAAATTTTTCAACCAACGACTATGTTTTTGGTGTTGTAGAAGCCACAGATAAATATATTTTTGTTATCAATGCACACAATTATTCTCTTTTGCAATCCTCTAAAAACATAGAAGCCTATATGACTTTTTTCAAAACCAAATATCTTAAATAAGCATTATGGCAGAACCTAAAAAACTTTTTTTACTTGATGCAATGGCGCTTATTTATCGCGCTTATTTTGCATTGAATAAAAATCCGAGAATAAATTCAAAAGGCTTCAATACTTCCGCTATTTTAGGGTTTGTCAATACACTTTTTGAAGTTCTTCGCACCGAAAACCCCTCTCATATTGGCGTGGCTTTTGATACCTTCGCTCCCACGGCAAGGCATTTAGAATTTGCCGATTATAAAGCCAATAGAGAAAAAATGCCCGAAGATATTGGCTTATCCATTCCCCTGATTCAAGAGTTGCTTCATGCAATGGATATTCCTGTTTTATTTGTAGATGGCTACGAAGCCGATGATGTAATAGGAACCTTAGCAAAAAAAGCCGAAAAAGAAGGATTTATCACCTATATGATGACCCCTGATAAGGATTTTGGACAAATTGTAGATGAGCATATTTTCATGTATAAACCTTCTCGAATGGGAAATGGCGTAGAAATTATGGGTATTCAAGAAGTGTGTGCACGTTTTGGAATTCAACGTCCCACCCAAGTGATCGATATGTTAGGCTTATGGGGCGATGCCGCCGATAATATTCCAGGAGTACCTGGCGTTGGCGAAGTAACCGCACGCAAACTACTTGCACAATTTGATACAATTGAAAATATGCTTGCCAATAGTGCGCAAATTACCAATGAAAAATTGCGTGCCAAAATAGAAGCCAATAAGGAAAAAGCCATTGCTTCTAAAAGTTTAGCCACTATTTTATTAGATGTCCCCATTGAATTTTCTGCTGAGAATTTACGTATTGGGAAACCCAATTTTACAAGTTTAGAATCAATTTTAAATGAACTTGAATTACGCAGTTTTAGTAATCGTATTTTTGCTTACTACAAATCGCAAGGAATAGTAACTCCTGAAGCCACTACAGACAACAAGCAAGCCTTCCCCCTTAGTGAAGCTGCCAAAAAATCAAGTAAACCCATTGCAGCTCCAATACCCGATTTATTTAGTAATCTTTCGTCTCAAGATACAGATCCGAATAGCCTAGAACTAAGCGTAGAATTACCTAGAGAAATGGCTCTCGACAAAGCACTTTGTCATTATACCTGCCTACATACGTCAGAAGAAGCAATCCAAACGCTGCAAAGTATTCCGAACGATTCCAATTCGGCTTTTTATTTATGGAGTTCTACAAGCGAATATAGGCATGCAAAAATTCTCAGTTTTGCCTTTACCAAAAACGAAGACGAGGTTTTTTATATTGACTGTACACTTTGGGAAAAAGCCGATCTGCAAACCATTTTTAAATTGTATTTTGAAGAATTATCGATACAAAAAATCACACACGAATTAAAAAACCAACTGCATCTTTTAGACTCTTTCAACATTGATTTTAAAGGATTAGCCGAAGATGTGCAAATAGCACATTATCTCATTTCACCAGAAAGCAATCACGAGCTCGAACGCTTAGCTTCCAAATACCTTCAATTCCAGATTCAAAGTGCACTTTCTTTTGCCAAGATAAAACCTGACAATAGACAAGCTTTTGCGAGCCTTTTGAGTTGTGAGCGAGCCTTAGCTGCCAAACGATTATACACACTCTTTAAAAGAGAGCATTGGTCGGAAGATATCAATAATTTGTATACCCAAGTAGAAATGCCTCTAGTATTTGTACTTTGCAATATGGAAAGAGAAGGGGTTAAAATTCAAACGCAGGCATTAGCCGATTTCGGAACACACTTAAGAGAACAGTTGGCCAATTTAGAGCAAGAAATATTTACCTTAGCTGGCGAGGCTTTCAATATTGCTTCGCCCAAACAATTGGGAGAAATTTTATTCGATAAATTAGCGATCACCGAAAAGCCCAAACATACCAAAACCAAACAATATTCTACCGCTGAAGACGTATTACAAAAATTAATACACAAACATCCTATTGTGGCACTTGTGCTGCAATATCGCTCCATCAGCAAACTCAATTCCACTTATGTGGAAGCCCTTCCTTTGTTAATTGATCCCCTAAGCGGTCATATTCACACCACGTACAACCAAGCAAACACCGTCACGGGACGTTTGAGTTCACAAAATCCAAATTTACAAAATATTCCCATTCGTACCGAAATGGGAAAAGAAATTCGACGTGCATTTATACCCAATACGCCAGAGGATTTTCTTTTAGCAGCCGATTATTCACAAGTGGAATTACGAATTATTGCCCACCTAAGTCAAGACAAAATTATGCTTGACGACTTTTTGCAAGCACACGATATTCATTCCGCCACCGCAGCCAATGTTTTTGGCATACCTATTAAGGAAGTAACATCCCCTATGCGAAGATCCGCAAAAATGGTGAACTTTGGAATTATCTATGGCATTTCTGCTTTTGGATTGTCCGAACGCTTAGGAATTGGGCGCAAAGAGGCCGCAGAACTCATTGAAAAATATTTTGAAAAATATCAAGGGATCTCTCAATATATGCAAGCAAGTATTGAGAAGGCACGGGAATTAGGCTATGTTGAAACGATGTTGCACCGACGAAGATACCTGCCCGATATTAACTCTTCCAATGCAATAGTGCGAGGTTTTGCAGAACGCAATGCAATCAATGCCCCTATACAAGGCTCTTCTGCCGATATGATAAAAATTGCCATGGTCAATATTGACAAAGCTTTTCGCGAAAAGAATTTGCAATCAAAAATGATACTTCAAGTGCATGATGAACTTATTTGCAATGTAGTATCCGCAGAAAAAGAGCAAGTCAAAAATATTGTTGAAACTCAAATGCGCAATGCCTTTACCCTTTCTATTCCCTTAGAAGTAGATCTCAAATTTGGCAAAAATTGGTTGGAAGCTCACTAAAAACAGCGCTTAACAAAAAACAAAATCACAAAGATCAGGTGCACGCATTCACCAAATCTCTTTCAAAACCTCGTGAAATAGCATAGAGTTTTCCTTTTTTTTCAACAATCTCATGTAATACCTTCAAATACTCGTCTTCATCTATTTCGCTCAAACCCATACGCACACAAGTATCACTA
Source organism: Bacteroidales bacterium (assembly GCA_036655775.1). Classification (GTDB taxonomy): domain Bacteria; phylum Bacteroidota; class Bacteroidia; order Bacteroidales; family P3; genus JAVVPL01. Next base: position 14,379 of record JAVVPL010000007.1, read on the forward strand.
AGTTGTTTTGACTTTAAACCCAACTTAATTTTGATTTTTCCCCATTGTTTAATCCGAAATTTACCGCGCGAATAGGCGCGAGCAAAACGTTCTTCATTCACAAAATCTTCAATAATAAGTTGGGTCAAGGCTTGTTCTATCTCATCCTCTCGCAAACCCAATTCGTATGCCCTCTGCCTAACTTCCACTTGTGCTCGTTCTTGATACGCACAATAGCGGCGTAATTTTTCGAGACCTTGACTGAAGGTATAGACTATGGGGGTGTTGGGTTTCATGCAAAAAGAGAAAACAAATTATTTAATATTCAATTTTTTGCGCATCTCTGAACTAAGAGCTTTTTTATTGATCATAATATCCAGGGTTTTGCTACGGAAATAGGGTTTTGACATATAGATATATCCTTGGTAGGGATTGTCAATATCCCAAGAATTTTTTATTTTAAAATATTCAGTTCCATTTTGATCTTTGACTATACCTACAAGGTGCATTCCATGATCGTCTGTTGAATTGTAATTATCATATCCCTTTTGACGTTCTACTTGATCAATCTCTTTTTCTTTTACAATTTTTGTAAATTTATACGCTTCGGCCTTACGCTCTTTGTCGGACATGCTTTCCCATTTATCTCGATCGGTTCCTTTTAAATCGCCATTTTCTTCATCTGGAATAATGGCCACACCATTTTTCCATGAAAATCCTTTTTCGCTAACATCTCCACCCCAAACCATTGTATATCCTTGTTTAATTGAGTTTTCGGCAATCGCTTGTAATTCATCTAAAGGTACATTATAGGCCGTACCGTTGTTCCAATTGTCGGACACATCCATAATATAGGAGGTGTAAAAAGGATGATGTGTAAAAGAAGTAATTTTGATATAATCATCAGGATTAAGACCCAATTCATCGGCATACGTACGAGGTGTGTATTTTTTGCCTTTGTAGGTAAATTCGGTAGGTGCTTGTCCTAAATAGGTATCCAAAATGCCTTTGTAAGCATTACGCCACACAGGAGTCAATTCTTTTCCTTTAACTACCGAAGCCAAAAAATCGGAAAGTAAACGGTCCATTTCAGAGTGATTGTGTTTGGGTTCTCCGTAATTTAAACCTGCAAAAACAGTATCGGGCACTATACCTACTGTACGCCAAACATAAATTACATCATTACTAGCACCTCCTGTTGGGAAAGCCGTGTTTCCATGATAGCGCACATATTTGTCACCTTTGGCCAAATAACTATGGTACACAGTAAACATCTCAGATAAATCAAATTCACCTTTGCCCACACGAAGTAGTTCTGACTCCAAAAAAGAAAGAGCAGAAAAACTCCAACAAGTACCCGAACGAAATTGATTTTTGACTGAAGTAACTGGAAGTTCTTTGATTATAGAAAATTCATAGACTTTTTTATTGGCAGAATCTTTTTTTACCTCTTGGGCATTTAATTGAAAAACCGAAAAGACAAGTATCAGTATACTTGTGAATGAAAGTATTCGTTTCATAATAATATTATTTTGTTGTTTATATATTCGTTATTAATTGGCAAATGTACATAAATTTTTGCAAAATTTTATGTACATTTGCATACAAATATTAAAAATATGACTTGGAGTGATTTTTTAAAGACTAAAACTGCATGGAAACAAATAGGTATTATGTTTCTTATTTGCATCTTTATCGTTGTAGCGAGTTTACTTTCTTTACGTTGGTTTACACGTCATGGGCAAGCTATCAAAGTACCAGATTTTTCAGGACGAACTTTAGAAGATATTGCATTTTTGGAAGATCAATTTGATTTTACGTTTGAAATTCGAGATTCCATATTTGACCCACACAAAAAACCAGGCACCATTATTGGACAATCGCCACTACCCAATTCCACAGTCAAAAAAGGACGTAATTTTTATTTAGTTGTAGCTGCAAGTATTCCCTCTTCAATCAATATGCCCAATTTGATCGATCTATCTTTTCGACAAGCTTCCGCTTTGCTCGAAACTTATGGGCTTGAGCTAGGCAACGTAAGCTATGAAGCCTCCTCGGCCAAAAATGCTGTTTTGAGTCAAACCTATCAAGGCCATACCATAGAGCCTGGTGAAGTAATTCAAAGAGGTTCCTCCATTGGACTTGTATTAGGAAGTGGAGAAGGGGAACCTGAAATTGTTTCCGATTCTTCAATGAATGCGGAAAACGGACTTGAAACAGAATAAAAATTAGGTGTCTATGAAAAGTAAAAAGCAAGTCTTGCAATTCCTCTTTCTTTTTTTATTTGTAAATATAGGATTCCCTCTTACGGTCTTTGCTCAATTGGAACTTCGTCCTTTGATGAGCAATCCTATAATTGAAGCAGCTTATCAAAGACAAAATTTACAAAAAAAGAAATGGGCTGCCGACTCCAAACCCATAGTTCGGCAACTGCCTTTCATAGATGATTTTTCGGGTCTCAACAATTACCCCAACGACAGTCTATGGCAAGGGAACACTGTTTTTATAAACAATACGTTTCCATTCTATCCTCCTACCCTTGGCGTAGCCACCTTTGATGCTTTTGATGAAAGGGGATGGATTTATTCGCAAGCCTCTATTCTTGGCAATTCATTTGAATCGGATACATTGACTTCTCAAATTATTCGACTTGACTCCATCTTTGCACCCTACCCTAAAGCCCTAAGTGCGGCCGATTCAATTTATTTAAGCTTTTATTATCAACCTGGTGGTGGGGGTGGAAATTTGTGGGATCCTTCACGAAGAGGTTTTACCCCTCAAGCTAAAGATGCTTTAACCCTTGAATTTTACAATCAAGCATTAGATCTTTGGGTACGCGTTTGGGAAGCAGAAGGACAAAGTCTAGACAGTTTTTGTAATCATTTTGCCGACACCAATCTGCCCATTCAAAACAAATTTTATTTTCGACAAGTGATGATTCCTATTGTAAGGGAAGCTTTTTTACAAAGCAGTTTTCAATTTCGCTTCCGCGCCAAATCGTCTATCGATCCTCATTTTAGAAGTGGAGGTGGTCAATGGCATATCGACTACGTATACGTAAACACAGGTCGCAGTTTGGCCGACACCGTTTTGCGCGATATTGCCATCGTTGAGACACAGCCTTCCTTACTCAAAGCGTATCAAAAAGTACCTTTCAAACAATTTAAACCAAACATGCTAAAGGATACACGTTCTCTCTTAATTAGCAATCTTTACAATACCGCTTTAAGTTGCAAATATCAATACACCATTGCCAATGAACAAGGCGATCAAATATATGCACAACCGAATTCGGGCGAAGCCAATAGTAATTTATTTCCTTTTATTACCTCTGGCTATACAAGCGATCCTGATATAAGCAAATTTCCCATGAGCTATCCCTTTGATGAGGTTAATGCGAAGGAACAAAATTTTACCATACGCCATATAGTGAAGGTTGACTTACAAAATGATTTAATTCCACAAAATGACACCCTTAGTTTTACCCAAGATTTTGGCAATGAATTTGCCTACGATGATGGCACTTCCGAGGCGGGTATTGGCTTGACCTATCCCAGTTTTATGGCTTATAAATTTACACTCAACGTAGCCGACACCCTTACAGCTATTCGTATTTGTTTTAATCATAGTTACGAAAACAATAATGAAATAGGATTTAAAATATGTGTTTGGAATGCGGATTCAAATGGATTGCCCAAAAACATTCTATACAAAAGCCCCATTACACTTCCTCAAATAACTTTGCCTCTCAATTCTTTTGGAAAATATATTTTGAATACCCCCCTTATATTAGAACCTGGCAACTTTTTTGTCGGCATAGAACAATTGAGTAGCGACTACCTGAATTTTGGATATGATCAAAATAGAAATGCATGCGAACAACTGTTTTATTATTATATGAACGACCAAAATGTATGGGCATGGAAAAATAGTATTTACTATGGCTCATGGATGTTACGTCCTGCTTTTGGAATGGGTGCAACCATAGAAAATGACAATATATCCACTGTGGATCGGCAAAGCAAGCAGTTGATTATTTACCCTAATCCTCTACGAAACACAAGTCTCAATCTTCGCTTACCACCAACTTGTGATGCGCAGCATTCTCGTGTCCGAATTTTTGATCTATCGGGTCGCATGCTTATAGATTGTAATTATCAAACGCAAATTAATTTACCTTCCACCAAAGCGGGTTTGTATACCGTGCAACTTTGGGATCGCAAAAGCGGTTTATCGTATTATGCCAAATTAATAATTGTCCGATAAAAAAACGGATCAGGGGTTTTACGAAAAATAATACAAAACTCATTTGTCAACTTAGAAACAAAAATAATAATGGATTCACAAAACGAAAATACCGAAAATATCGAAGAGATAGAAAACACCGAAGAGATAGAAAATGAATTTTTCGAACATTTTCGCATAGAAATCGACAAAGGACAAAGTCCATTGCGTATAGATAAATTTCTAATGGATCGAATTATCAATACCACGCGCAACAAAATACAAAATGCAGCTTGTTCAGGAAATATCTTAGTTAATGGCAAAACGGTAAAACCTAATTATAGAGTAAGACCCTTAGATATCGTCAGCATTGTATTGGCCCACCCTCCTCGTGAAACCGAAATTACACCCGAGGATATTCCATTAGATATTGTTTATGAAGATTCCGAAGTATTGGTCGTAAATAAAGCACCCAATATGGTTGTACATCCAGGTTTTGGCAATTTCCAAGGCACCTTGCTCAATGCACTCACTTTTTATTTACAGAAAAACGCCCAAAAAGGGCAAACAGGCAAACCCTATTTGGTACATCGCATTGACAAAAACACCTCGGGTTTACTACTGATTGCTAAAACGGAAATTGCACAAAGTTATTTGGCAAAACAATTCTATGAACACTCTGTTGAACGCAAGTATTACGCCCTCGTATGGGGCGATTTTAAAGAAGATGAAGGCACCATTGAAGGGAATATAGGTCGCAGTATCAAAGATCGTAAAGTGATGTCCGTTTTTCCAAATGGAGAAATGGGACGTTCGGCCATTACGCACTACAAAGTAGTGGAACGTTTTGGCTATGTTACACTCATCGAATGTGTTTTGGAAACAGGACGAACACATCAAATTCGTGCCCATCTAAAATATTTAAAACATCCCCTATTCAACGATGAAACGTATGGAGGAGATCAAATACTCAAAGGTACCACTTTTAGCAAATACAAACAATTTATACAAAACTGTTTCAAACTCATGCCTCGTCAGGGCTTGCATGCGGCTACATTAGGCTTTGTGCATCCCACCACACATCAATTTATGCGTTTTGAAAATACCATTCCTAAAGATATGAGCATGGTGTTGGATAAATGGCGTTCTTATATTGTAAATAAAGAGTATGAAGAAGATTTACCTTTAGAACCCACTAGCGAAGAAAAAATAATGAATGCACGCCTTTTAAACGAAAATAATTAAAAAAAATGGAAAACAAAACAGTCAGCATTGCCCATAAAACACTACATTATACGATAGCAGGACAAGGGAATACCCTCACATTTATTCACGGATTTATGGAGTCGTCACAAATTTGGGAAAAATTTTCAGAAAGTCTTTCCAAAGAATTTAAAGTAATTTGCATTGATTTACCTGGACACGGACAAAGCGATATTTTTGGGGATGTACATCTTATCGACCTACAAGCACGTTTAATAAAAATGGTATTGGATGCAGAAAAAGTATATCACACCGTGCTTATTGGACATTCCATGGGAGGTTATGTGTGTGCGGCCTTTGCACAACAATTTCCCGAAAACACACAAGGACTTGGCTTATTTCATTCCCATGTTGCCGCCGACAGTGAACAAACCAAAGCTTTTCGAGATAGAACCATTGTGTTATTAAACAAAAACAAAACAGGTTTTATTTCGCAATTTATTCCTGATTTATTTGCAGAAGGCAATGCCGAAAAATTTCCAACACAAATTCGCCAACTCACCGAAGGCGCACAAAAGATGGACAAAGATGCTATTATTGCTTCCCAATTGGGTATGCGCGACCGAACTTCTTATTTAAATGTTTTGGTCGAAGCCTCGCATCCCGTGCTTTTTATACAAGGCAAACGCGATACAAAATCAAACTTGCAAAAAGTAATTGCCCAAGCCCTATTGCCTAAGCATAGCGAAATATTATTAATTGATTCGGGACACATGGGTTTTATAGAAGAAGAGCAACAAACTATTTCCTTTATTCAAGGCTTTGCACAAAGGGCCTTTTTAATATAAATAAAAATTATTTACAGAGATGAAAAAGCATATTATTCTTTTGTTTTTAGGTCTTCTTTTAGGCGTAAAAAACGAGATACAAGCCACCGTAGAAATGGATAGTTTAGCCATTACACATTTTTTAGTTGCAGGCCCTATCCCCTTGGTTTCCCCAGCCTTTGACACTTTAAACAATGTTAAAGGAGAAAAATTTACAAGCGTACAATGGCTTTCATTTCCTATGATCGATGTTGATAAAGTAAATGCCGAAGTCAATACATCTTTTGCATGGAATGGCAATACCTATACATGGAATCAAAAAGAAATACAAATAGTAAATACCCATAGAGGGATACGCATTCCTTCAAAAAACGAAAAAAATACACAGTGTGCTTTTTTATTGACCTACCTGCAATCTACGCGATATCAAAAAATCACCTTAAATATAGAAAGTCGACAAACGTATGCCGTATATATGGACGGGAAACTTATTTTCGATAAAAAAAATGTGGAAGTTGATAGTATTTTGATGCCCCGAAACAAAAAAGAAATCACTTTAGAACCTGGATTTCATACTTTATTTATAAAAACGCTTTTCCCCGTCAATACACAAGATCCATGGATGTTGAATGCTTGGATTGCATATCCTAAATCGAACGCAAACTCTCTTAAAACCAGCCTCTCGAGCACGCATGCTTTTGATTTGGCAAACTATTTATATGGTGAACGGCTTAGCAATGCCCTTCTTTCCTATGATGGACAATACTATGCCCTCACACATTCAAAAACCGACAAAGATAAACTAACCACTGAATCATGGGTAGAAATTAGAAATACACAAACTAATCGACTTGAAAAAATCTTAAAAGGGCTTACTTCTTTTTCTTTTGCCAAACATGCACCTTTGTATGCCTATCGTCAAACCAAAGGCTCCGAAACCTCTTTGTATATAGGCGATTTGATTCATAATACCGAAGAAAAAATTTACGAAACCACAGAAAAGTTAGCGTATACCCTAGCGTGGGATCCACAAGGAAAATATCTTATTTTTTCCACAAGTGAAGAAGGAGATAATCCTACCAATGGCTTACGAAAATTCGCAAGTCTTACCGATCGTTGGCCTTATTGGCGCACGCGTTCCTTATTGCAAAAAATAGATATCAACTCAAAAGTTGTATTACCTCTTACCCATGGCTATGTCTCCACAAATTTGGAAGATATTAGGAAAGATGGAAATGAGATTTTATTTTCTATCAATAAAGATTGTGATAGTGTTCGCCCCTATTCAAAACAAAGCATGTACACAATGTCTTTGACCGACAATCATGTCGAATTATTGTGGGAAGATTATTTTGCAGGCAACGCGCTATTTTCGCCCGATGGCAAACAACTCGTCGTACTAGGTTCGGCAGCGATGTTTAATGAATTGGGCAAAGCAACCCAAGCGCCCATTGTCAATGATTATGATATACAGGCTTATCTTTTTGATATAAATACAAAAAAAGCAAAACCCATCAGCCTTAACTTTAACCCAAACATTGTTTCTGCAAAATGGGATGTTTCAGGTAAATCTATTTGGTTTAATGTTGAAGACAAAGATTCAACTAAATTATTTGTGTATGATCTCGCCACACAAAAATACACGAATATTCCCTTAGAAGTAGAAAATCTACAAAGTTTTGATCTTGCAAATACGCAAGCCACATTGATATATTCAGGAAGTTCAGCTTCGGAATCATCTAGAGCCTATTTAGTAAAGAATGGAAAAAAATCAAATTGGGCCCAAGGGAGTTATCAAACCCAACTACTTGCACATCCTCAAAAAGCAGAATTGGCCAATGTAAAAATTGGAAAACATAAAAATTGGCAATTCATAAACAAAAGCGGAATTTCTATCGAAGCCACCTATTATTTGCCTGTTGATTTTGATAGTCTAAAAAAATATCCTACCATTGTGTATTATTATGGAGGCACGACACCTACCCCTCGTAGTTTTGAAGTTCGCTATCCCAAAAATGTATGGGCGTCCAAAGGGTATATCGTCCTTGTGCTACAACCTTCTGGAGCCACAGGTTTTGGTCAAGATTTTGCCGCTGAGCATGTCAATAATTGGGGAATAACGGTGGCCGATGAAATTATTAGCGGGACTAGGCAGTTTTGCAAAGAATTTGCCTTTGTAGATAGCACTAAATTGGGTTGTATAGGGGCTTCTTATGGTGGGTTCATGACCCAATTGATAGTGACTCAAACATCCTTATTTGCCGCAGCCATTTCACATGCAGGCATCAGTTCCATTTCGAGTTATTGGGGAGAAGGCTATTGGGGGTATTTGTATAGTTCGGCTGCCACAGCCAACGCATTTCCATGGAATCGTCAAGATATCTATGTAGGACAAAGTCCCTTATTTCGTGCCGATAAAATCACAACGCCTCTGCTTCTTTTACATGGAAATGCCGATAAGAATGTACCCACTGGCGAAAGTTTACAAATGTTTACCGCACTCCGTTTATTGGGCAAAACCGTGGATTATGTTGAAATAGATGGCGAAGATCATGGCATTGCCAAACCTTCCAAACGCTTGGACTGGGAAAAGACTATTTTAGCTTGGTTTGCCAAATATCTAAAAGGAGAGCCATTATGGTGGGATAGTCTTTATCCTCCAATGGATTTATAGCAAATTCATTGGATTTTTGTTTACAAAATGTGCATAAATTTTAAAAAAAAAGCCTTGTAATTCTTTGTAAATAATTCATAAATAGCTATTTTTGTGAGTATAAATAACATTAAAATCGTTTCTAATTATGAATAGCAATGCCCTTTATCAGTTTCCGATGCCTAAAAACGAGCCCGTAAAAAGTTACGCGCCGGCCTCGGAAGAACGTAAGCTTTTGAAACTAGAGTTGAAAGCACAATCATCTGAAGTTATTGAAATTCCTTTGATTATTGGAGGTAAAGAAATTCGCACAGGCAAAATAAGTCAAGTGGTCATGCCTCACGATCACAAACACATTTTAGCAAATTATCATCAATGTTCTGAAAAAGAAATTAAACTTGCTATTGATTCTGCACTAAAAGCAAAGGAGTCTTGGTCCAAAGTTTCTTGGGTAGAACGTGCTAGTATTTTGCTTAAAGCCGCCGACTTAATTGCAACAAAATATCGTTATAAAATAAATGCGGCAACCATGTTGGGGCAAAGCAAAAATGCGTTTCAAGCCGAAATTGATTCGGCCTGCGAATTGATCGATTTTTTACGTTTTAATGCACATTTTGCTTCTCGTATTTATAGTGAACAACCCATGTCGGAAGCTGGGGTTCTCAATCGCATGGAATATCGCTCCTTGGAAGGCTTTGTATTAGCCATCACGCCTTTCAATTTCACCGCTATTGCCAGCAACTTAAATTTAAGCCCTGTATTAATGGGAAATACCACGGTATGGAAACCCTCTAATACCGCTTTATTATCCAATTTTTATTTAATGAAAATTTTGCAAGAAGCTGGACTTCCCGATGGAGTTGTAAACTTTGTTCCTGGTTCAGGCAAACTAATTGGCGACCTATGTACCGCGCATCCCAAATTTGCAGGGGTACATTTTACGGGATCCACTACCGTATTTAATGGATTATGGAAAAGTATTGTAACTAATTTAGACAAATATGTTTCGTATCCCAAAATCGTAGGAGAAACGGGTGGCAAAGACTTTGTATTTGCACATACTTCGGCGGATGTAGATGCACTAACAACCGCTCTTATTCGAGGCTCTTTTGAATTTCAAGGACAAAAATGTTCCGCAGCTTCTCGCGCCTATATTCCAAATTCTTTATGGTCAAAAGTAAAGAAGCAAATGGGAACAATGCTTAGCGATATGAAAGTGGGAGATGTTTCCGATTTTTCAAACTATATCAATGCGGTAATTGACGAAACTTCTTTTGACAATTGTATAAAATATATTGACTATGCAAAAAAGGCAAAAGATGCCGATATTATTTTTGGAGGCAAAGGCGATAAGAAAAAAGGATATTTTATTTCGCCTACTGTAATTCTTACCAGTAATCCTCATTTTAAATCGATGGAAGAAGAAATATTTGGGCCTATTTTGACAATTTATGTATATCCCGACAAAGAATATGCTAAAACCCTAGATCTTTGCAATAACACTTCTCCTTATGCGTTGACTGGAGCTATATTCGCTCAAGACAGAAGTGCTTTAGAACTTGCTTACGATAAATTACGTTTTGCCGCAGGTAATTTTTATATCAACGATAAACCCACAGGAGCCGTGGTTGGACAACAACCCTTTGGGGGTTCACGCGCATCGGGTACCAATGACAAGGCAGGCAGTTACCTAAATCTTATCCGTTGGACCAATCCTCGCACCATAAAAGAAACATTAAATCCAGCTACGGATTATAAATATCCATTTTTGAAAGAAAAATAGAATGGCTCTTAAAATCTATACCAAACAAGGTGACTTGGGTACAACCTCCCTCATAGGAGGGAGGCGCGTACTCAAAAATGATATACAAGTAAATATTTATGGCAATTTAGATGAATTAAATTCACATATTGGCTTACTCCTTGCCTATCTTCCTCAATCGAACAAAACAGAGCACCTACGCGACTTACTTCAGCGCGTTCAAAAAAATATTTTCACCATTGGATCTTTTTATTCTTTTGATTTCCTAAGCGAACAAGAATTTTTTTTAAATGTTTTAGAATGTGATGAAATTGAAAATTTAGAAAAATTTATTGATCAAACCCAAACACTCCTTCCTCCACTCAAAGATTTTATTATGCCAGGAGGCTGTGTTGCGGCCGCACAAGCACATGTTGCACGTTGTATTTGTCGTCGTGCCGAACGCTTGGCTGTAGAGGGCGAATTTTCTCAAGCCATCGATATACACAAACGTAATTTGGCATACTTAAATCGACTTTCCGATTTTTTATTTGTGGCTGCGCGCTATCTCAATCTCATTGAGGAAAAACAATAGATAGCACGCAATTCAACATTTCGATATATTATAAGCAAAACGTACTTAGTATAAAATTAGTTTTCTCAATTCCACACTGTTTGTCAATAGTGAAATGATGCGAATAAAGAACATCCCTTTTGCTTGTGCACTCAAATTAAATTCAGCTTTTCCATTTACTTTTTGTTCCTCTATTTTCTGTCCCGACAAGGTGTAGATTTCTAATTGTATCGGATGCTCGGACTCTACCCTAAATAAACCTTTGGATGGATTGGGATAAATTTTGTAATTTTTTGTTTTTATGTTTTCTAAAGCTATTTCTTTCGGTTTTTCTTGCTCTAATTTTTCTAATCGTATATTTCCTAAGCCTATATTCCCATCTATTTTATTTGCATAACGCCAACGAATATACCGCGTATCCCAAGGAATTTCATTTACTGTTTCTTTTCGTAAACTACCCGAATTAAAAGCTCTTTCTGTTGTGGCATCGTAGGATCTCAAAACCGTGTATCGTTTTCCATCCACCGAACCTTCCAGCACAAAATTTCCCCATACAGCCAAAGGGGCGGCATTCCATTTGATATCATAAGTCAAAAATGAGGCAGTATCTTTGTAGTAAATAAAAACATAATCATCGGTATTATCAAAACGCAAACGACAAGGCGAAGCATAATCATTTCCCAAACCTTTTTCATAAAAACCCACTTGAGTAGGAATTGCCAAACGTCCCCAATCTTTGAGAAAGACAAAAGGAAGAGAACAGGCGCGTAGAGGGATTATCGTATCATTATGAGGAATTGTATCCCGAGGAATAATTAGCGTATCACAAGGGAGGTAAAGGGTATCCTTGTAGATATAAAGAGTGTCGGTTCTATATTTGTAGATAGTATCTCTTTGATATTTGTAGATGGTGTCGGTTCTAATTAAAACACTATCCTTAAATATAGGCACAAATACGGTATCCCTTTGAGGACAAATTGTATCAAGGGGCATATAGATTGTATCAAGGGGCATTTTTATATATACGGTATCGGTGGACAGATATGTAGTATCCTTAGAAATTTCTACAAATACGGTATCCCTTTGAGGACAAATTGTATCGAGGGGGATATAGATTGTATCAAGGGGCATTTTTATATATACGGTATCGGTGGACGTATGAAGAAGGGTGTCTTCTAAGGGTATTTCTTGAGCATCAATAGAAATATTATCCAAAAGTAAGGGCATCACACTGCCTCCACTTTCGCCACGAACATTGGATCGATACGCAATCATACGTAAATAAACACAAGATTGGTGATTGCATACACTAGGTAAAGAAAGATGTAAAACCGTATCGGTATTTACATTTTGTAATTTATAAAATCCATACGGATACCAAGTTTCAGAGGAGGGGATTCTATACTGAAAAACCAATCCTCCATAGCGTGTATTATTGCCAAATGAAGAGAGAGCACAAGAAAATACAATTTGTTGTTTATGGAGCGTATTGATAGCCGCCACCATTTGTCCAGTCCATACGGAGGTAATTTGCAAATACAACTTTGCATTTTCGGAAGAGAGATAACTATACCAACCAAATGAAGATTGCGTAGTGTTGACATTTTCCCGTATGCCTGTATCTTGTAAAGGCATGGGAATTTTGAGAGGAGGATTTGCATCCGTAGTTTGACATAAAGGAGCAATCCATGTTTGAAAACCCGAAGGAATAGAAGAAAAATGGGTCGTGCCAAAATTGACATTGACCGGCAGAGACATTGGCAAAGGATACGTTTGTGCAAAAGCAGATAGGGTACAATTTGTAAACAAACAAAAAACCAAAAACTGCTTGCAAATAGAATGGAAAAAATGTGTTTTCATAATCATAAGTTTTAAATGAATAGTAGACACCTATATCGTTTAAAACTTATGTTTGCGTTAAAATGCGCGTATTTTTTTAATCTAACTTCAATACCGCTAAGAATGCGGATTGCGGCACCTCTACATTCCCTACTTGTCGCATGCGTTTTTTGCCTTCTTTTTGTTTTTCCAACAATTTACGTTTACGACTAATATCTCCCCCATAACATTTTGCGGTCACATCTTTACGTACCGCTTTCACGGTTTCACGTGCAATAATTTTGGATCCTATCGCAGCTTGAATAGCTACATCAAATTGTTGACGTGGAATAAGTTCTTTTAATTTTTCACACATTCTTCGTCCAAAATTGTACGCATTATCCACATGAATAAGTGTAGATAAGGCATCCACGGTATCCCCATTAAGCAATATTTCCAATTTAGAAAGTTTGGAAGGCTTGTAGCCACTTTGATAATAATCAAAAGAAGCATACCCTCTCGAAATACTTTTTAGGCGATCGTAAAAGTCGAAAACAATTTCTGCTAAAGGCATCTCAAAAGTAAGTTCCAAGCGATTGGTGGTCAAATAAACTTGATTTTGTAAAAAACCTCTTTTATCAATACACAATTTCATAATGGCACCAACATAATCGGCTTTTGTAATAATTTGTGCTTTAATATACGGCTCTTCGATTCTATCAATATAGTTAGGGGCAGGTAGACCCGAAGGGTTATGAATGTCGATAAGTTCCCCTTTGGTAGTATATACTTTGTAGGAAACGTTGGGCACCGTAGTAATCACATCCATATTAAATTCTCTCTCCAAACGCTCTTGGATAATTTCCATGTGCAGTAATCCTAAGAAACCACAACGGAATCCAAAACCCAAAGCCACGGACGATTCTGGCTCAAAAGTAAGAGAAGCATCATTGAGTTGCAATCGTTCAATAGAGGCGCGCAATTCTTCATATTCATCCGTATTAATGGGATATAATCCCGCAAATACCATTGGTTTTACATTTTCAAAACCTTCAATAGCTTTAAGACAAGGACGATCTACATGCGTAATGGTATCACCTACTTTTACTTCGGCAGATGTTTTTATACCCGAAATAATATAACCTACGTCTCCCGCTTCCAAATGCTGACGAGGTTCTTGTTTAAGTCCCAACACGCCTATTTCATCGGCATTATAACTTTTGCCCACATTCACAAATTTAACTAAATCTCCTTTGGAAATACTGCCATTAAAAATACGGAAATAAGAAATAATACCTCTAAACGAGTTGAATACAGAATCGAAAATAAGCGCTTGCAATGGGGCGTTTGTATCGCCTATGGGCGCAGGAATACGAGTGACAATCGCTTCTAAAAGCTCATGAACACCCAAGCCTGTTTTACCACTAGCAACTAGTATATCTTCGCGTTTACAACCTACCAAATCGACAATTTGATCTTTGACCTCCTCGGGCATTGCATTGGGAAGGTCCATTTTATTGAGCACGGGAATAATTTCCAAATTGTTTTCTATGGCAAGATATAGATTGGAAATTGTTTGTGCTTGTATCCCTTGCGTGGCATCTACAATCAATAGAGCCCCTTCACATGCAGCAATTGAACGAGATACTTCGTACGAAAAATCGACGTGACCAGGAGTATCTATCAAATTTAAAATATAATGTTCTGCATTCAAACAATATTTCATTTGAATTGCATGGCTTTTGATCGTGATTCCTCTCTCTCGTTCCAAATCCATATTGTCTAAAATCTGATTTTGCGAATCCCTCTGACTCACTGTTTCAGTATACTCCAACAAACGATCAGCCAATGTACTTTTCCCATGATCTATATGGGCAATAATGCAAAAATTTCTAATATTCTTCATAAGTGCGCAAAGATACAAAAAAGCTTCTTTATTTACAATAGATTGTAAATACATCTAATGTATGAAAATTCGTTGCTAATTTTGCCAAATCTCAACTAAAAATCAAGGTGTCAAATGCCACTCAACTTATTTTTAATAGCGATACTTACACATTGCATTTGGTATGAGAATCTACCATGGGTCGATTTTGCATCAAAAAATAAAATATTGTAACTTATTTTGTATCTTTGCACTTTCTTAAAAAACACTATTTTTTATTTTAAAACATACGTATAATGTCAACTACAAATGCAAAAGTGCTCGGTATGGGAAATGCCCTTATCGATATTATTATTAACATCCAAAGCGATGCGGAATTAGAAAAACTAGGTTTACCCAAAGGCAGTATGCAATTGGTTGACGATGTACAAGCACATAGCATTTTGGATTATTTTAAAAATGCAGACAAAAAATTAGCCTCTGGAGGCTCGGCCTCAAATACAATTCACGGAATTGCAAACCTAGGTGTACCCACCGCTTTGATCGGAACTATTGGCAAAGATGAATACGGCCAATTTTTTGCAAATGATGCAAAAGAAAGTGGGATCACTCCCTTTCTTATCCAACGTAACATGCCTTCGGGAAATGCAATTACACTTATGAGTCCCGATTCTGAACGTACATTTGCCACTTTTTTAGGAGCCGCTTGTACGCTTTCAAGTGAGGATCTAAAAGCTGATTTTTTTGAGGGATATACCTATTTGCATATTGAGGGATACCTTGTACAAAATTATGCACTTATGGAAGAGGCCATGCGTTTGGCAAAACAAGCGGGCTTGAAAATATCGTACGATTTGGCCAGTTATAATATTGTGGAAGATCATCTTGATTTTATCAAAAAAATGGTGACTGAATATGTCGATATTTTATTTGCAAATGAAGAAGAAGCCAAAGCTTTTACAGGCAAAGAAGATAGAGAAGCCTTAGATATTATTGCGCAAATATGTGATATTGCCGTAGTGAAAATAGGAAGTAAAGGGTCGCTTATCAAACAGGCAAATAAAGTATATACCATTGCCGCTTGTCCTTGCATTTGCCGTGATACCAATGGCGCAGGCGACAGTTATGCCGCAGGTTTGCTCTACGGTTTATGTCAGGGTTTCAACTTGCAAAAATGTGGAGAAATTGCCTCTTTGGTTTCCTCCAAAGTAGTAGAAGTAGCAGGGCCCAAACTCCCTAAAGAAATTTGGGCCGCAATCAAAGCACAGATTTAAATTTAGAACCCCTACCAATATGGTCAAAATACAAACTGTTGAATTAGGGGAGTTTCCTTTGTGGCTTTCACCTATGGAGGATGTGACCGATCCTCCTTTTCGACGTATTTGCAAACGGATGGGTGCCGATGTGCTAGTCACAGAATTTGTATCTTCCGAAGCTCTTATTAGAAATGCTGAACAAAGTATACATAAATTAGATTTTGAAGAAGGGGAACGACCTCTAGCAATTCAAATTTTTGGACATGACGAAAACAGTATGCGCCAAGCCGCAGAAATGGCCGCTCAATATAAACCCGATTTTATAGATATTAATTGGGGTTGTCCAGTCAAAAAGGTAGTTTCTAAAGGAGCAGGTTCTGGCATTTTGCAAAATATTCCCAAAATGATCCAAATTACTCGTGCCGTGGTGGAAGCAATGGCGCAATACGCTATTCCCGTAAGCGTGAAAACGCGTTTGGGCTGGGATGAAACCTCTAAACCTATTGTATATGTAGCCGAAGCCTTACAAGACATAGGCATTGCAGGACTTAGTATACATGGAAGAACACGTGCACAAATGTATAAAGGAACCGCAGATTGGACTTTGATTGGAGAAGTCAAAAACAATACACGTATGCACATACCTATATTTGGAAACGGAGATATAGATAATTCCGAAAAAGCGCTATTGATGCGCAATCGATATGGTATTGATGGCATTTTAATTGGACGTGCAGCCATTGGAAATCCATGGATTTTTGAACAAATACAGGCGGGACTTCGAGGCGAAAATATTCGGACTCCCGATTTGTGTGAACGTATTGCTGTATGCAAAGAACATTTGGCTCAGTCTATACTTTGGAAAGGCGAAATCGTGGGCGTATTAGAAATGAAAAAACATTATAGCGGATACTTTAAAGGCATCGAAAATTTCAAACCTATCAAAATGCTTTTG
The DNA here is from genome assembly GCA_036655775.1 of Bacteroidales bacterium. Taxonomy (GTDB): domain Bacteria; phylum Bacteroidota; class Bacteroidia; order Bacteroidales; family P3; genus JAVVPL01. Next base: position 31,494 of record JAVVPL010000007.1, read on the forward strand.
ATGGAAAGCAAAGAACAAAAAGAAGTTGAAGCTTTGTTATCGACTATTGCAAATCGCTCACCGAATATATTACCGGCATAATTAGTTTCTAGTTTAGCGAAGTTTTTGATTTCGTTCCCATTCTAAATCGACACAAATATAACCATCGTTGCTTTCTTTCAATAACAACAAAGCACGACGTCCATCCCCAGTTTCAAACGCATACAAAAGAGGCAATTTTGTAAAATCGATACCCGCCGAAGAACCTTGAATTTCCAAAGTTTGCAAAGAGGTCCATTCTTTTTCGTACCATAAATCAAGACTCGGCAAACGTATAATTTTTGTTGTTTTCGCTCCTGGAATATCAAAAGAGAAACTAGGTAGATCTGGGCTTATAAATGCTTGTTTGGAAATGGAAAAAACAAGATCTATACACGCAGCCTGCTCTATATTCAACTCGGCAGCGGTATAGGCTTTCTCCTTTGTTAAAGAGAAAAAAACAGGATACGGTTTATCCACCGAAGTAGCTAAATACACGTTTGAACAATATACAAACGGGAAGGTGTTTGGAGAAGAGATAGATGAAAGTCGGTCTGCACTATTTTCTGTTAAAAAAGTAGTGTCAACGATATTGAAAGAAGCAAAATTGGTACTTGACCACAAACATAATAAAGTACTGAGAATTTGACTAAAGGTTTTCATACGTAAATGATTTTGAAAAATAAATCTTAGGGAACTTTATGAGGGTTATTTTCATGTTCTTGATTGAGTGTCTAAGCTTAGGCTCGTTTCATAAATAAATAATTTTACTAATTCTTCGGAGGTGATTCTGAAGGATATTGTATTAAAATTTAAAAGAATAAGATAGTTGAATTGTTAAATCGTTCTGTTGTTTTTTGCTTTGTTGATCCGATGAAGCAAAAAATTTGCATTGTGAAATCAAACTTAAATCAAAACAATGTTTCTTCAATAAAGTATAGCCCGTACGCAAACGCAAACCCCAAATATTACTTTCTTTGCGATGCTTGCGTATACTAAGATAATATTGGGTACTCAGTCCACAATGTAAGGTTTTATCTAAAAATGAACGCGACACTTGCACAGAGGGACCTATGATAAAACCCACATTGGCACTTTCATGTTGCGCACTCATATTCATATTCAAGGATAATTGATATTCTTTGGGCAGCGGACAAGCATATTGAAAATATCCAAAATAGTATTGTGTACGTTGACTTTCTTTGGCAGCCGAGGATTCTTGAAAAGAAAACACACAAGAGAATTGGTGTCCAAGTTTTCCTTGACGTTGTTGATTGTAATTGAGCGACCATTGGGCTTGTTGAGAAAGTTGCCGATAAGAAAGAGTGTCCAAATCAACTATCAGAGGTTCTTGCGCTGCATCCAATTGCATGGGTTTGGCTTGCGTATAACTGACAAAATTAGAATACGAAACATTGGTTGCCCAAGCGGTATTAATTTGATAATTTATATTTGCAGAGCCTACAAAACGCAACATTTTACTTATTTTTTTATTTGCCAAGTCATCTCTTTGCAAACCCAAATTGACATAAAAATTAAACTTCTTGAAATTTTGATTACAAGTAAACACTATGTTTTCAAAATCATTCGTAAAATAATAGCTTCCCAAACTTTGATAATTGGGACTAATACGCTCATACGACAAAGAAAATCCTTTATAATTGAGTCCTAGTTTGTATGCCGTATGTATAGAAGATGAAATTCGATGAGTCATAAAAAGCCCCGTGATAGCAGCTCCTACGCCTTTGATTTTATTTTTTTCGGATTTTTTATCTTGCGTGATTTCACTAAGTGCAAAAGAAGCGGCAATTTTTATTTCTTTATATAATGTAATATTGGCATCGATCCCTATTACTACATTTTCTTTAGGCAAAACCGCTTGAACATAGGGCTCTTTCAATGATTTTAATCGATCTGTAGCCTTAAAAAAATGCACAGCAAAAGTTTGTTTATGTAGATTAATTCCTAATTTAATTCCATACCCAAGCCGTTGATAGGTGGAAAGAAGCGGATTTTTTTGAGAGGTATCACCTTGCCTCGCTTTTAGCAGTTGTCCATACATGGCACTTAATGAAAAAATATTCTTGGGGGTCAGTTCAAAGCCTAAACCTGTAAAAGAATGTCCCGAAAGTCCATATTGAGAAAAATTCATACTTGATTTACCTATATAGGCTTTGATCCATTTATAGGAAGGTGTAAAACTAAATTGATTGAAAGCTTGACTATACGCAAATCCTTCCTTACTAAAGGATATACTAAGGGGAATATCGATACCATAAATTTTTGGGGAAAGGCTCAAGGAAACAATAAAACTAAAAGGTCGATGTGCATATTCATTCGTTGATAGTGCACTCATCGTTTGAAAGGAAACATCCCCTCCTATTTGAAACGGTTTTTGCTTATGAATATCCGTAAAATCCTGTGTCATCGCTATGGCAGGAAGCAAGCATAAGAAAAAGCAAATAGCACTCTTATTAGTTATAAAGGGGAACGATAATTTTATTTTTTTCATTCTGTAAATATTTTAAGTTCACAATCCTCTATCTTGAGATTTCATTATTCTCAGATTCTTGCATACACATTTTATCTCTACGCCTTCTATTCGACCATAATATTCAATAGGAATACTATGATTTGGGTATCTTTCTAATAATATGGTTTCAGTTTGAAAAAAATTGTTTTTTCAGTATTTTTTTTTACAATACACTTTTAAATACCGTTTCGATGGCATTGTATTTTTGTTTTTCAGCAAATAAAAAATCTAATCTTACTTTTTTAAAATTGATTTTGGCTATTTGATTTTTTTTGTATATCTTTGCACTCTATTTTGAAAAGCCACGCACGGAGAGGTGGGTGAGTGGCTGAAACCAACAGTTTGCTAAACTGTCGTACGGGTAA
>JAVVPL010000008.1:0-33406 GCA_036655775.1 Bacteroidales bacterium
CTGATAAGTGCACTTAGAAAAAATGGTCGCATTTTCGCAATAGATTCATAGCTCATCCCTATATCGCTACAAGCTTTTTTTAAAAGATGTAAATCGGTTGCAGATAATAAAATATCATAAGTACTATCCATATTGATGTACTGAATCATTGTGATGGGCGAGATTTTATCTATCTCCATCTCTAAAGCAAAGCGTTTGCAAGTGTTCATTTTTTGCCATACTGTGGAATCAATATTAAAAACTCTTTGATCTTGAATATGAATGGATCCATACAAATAGGAGCATTCTTTGGTCTTTGGATTTTGTATCTCCCAAAAAATGGCAGAAGGTCTATCATTAGTTTTATTTTCTGCATTGCTTTGTACATTGGGGACAAATAAAAAAAATAATACGTTAAACGAAATCCAAGTATTTGTTATTTTCGATGTTTGCATAGTAAAATTAAATAAAAAAATAGAGTTTGTAAATTGTAAATAGACTTAGCAAATGTACGGAAATTTTGAATAATTTAACTTAAAACCATATTTATTTTGTATTTTTGTAAAAAAAACAAATAATATCAAAACTCTTATGTGGTCTATATTTTTTCTTACCCTAGGTCTTCTTATCCTTGCTTTTGCAGGAATTGCAATTAAAATGTTTGTATTGAAAAATGGAAAGTTTGTCAAAACTTGTGCTCGTATAGAGTTTGAGGACGGAGAAACAGTGGGTTGTGTATGTAAAAGCAAAACTGGTAAACATGAAGATTGCCCTAATTATGAATTACATCATGGAAAAGCGGCTTTAAAATTAAAAGAAAATGATACAAAAAACTAAAACAATAGATGTAAAAGCCCCTGTGCTTTGTTTATGTCGCAATTATAAAGAAATGCTTGCTTTTGGGTTCACTCAAGCAGAACAAGATTTTATTCAAAAAGAGGTAAAGGCAAATTCCAAAAGCTTTTTTTCATTTCTTCGTACAAATGATCAAACCTCTATTCCTTATCTTCTACAACTATTGCCTAAAGAGGAGCCTAGCTGTACGAAATTTGAAAAAATAGAAAATATTCGTCTTTTAGCAGAGGCTTTACTTAGTTATTTGAACGAAAATAAATTGACTAAATGCTCTGTTTGGGATCAATGGGAAACCAAAGAACAAAGTTTTGCGTATTTAGAAGCTTTGATGTTGGGTGCATATCGTTTTGATATTTACAAAACAAAAGTGAAATATGTAGGATTGCAAAGCATAGATCTGCTTTCGGATAGGCTTCAGAAAAAAGATTTAGAACAATTGGAAATCATAACACAAATGGTTTATCAAGTGCGCAATTGGGTCAATGAACCCGTGTCGACTTTGAATGCAATGCAATTGGCGGAAAGAGCCAAACACTTAGCTCACGACAAAGGGGTCAAAGTTCAAATTTGGGACAAAAAAGAAATTCGAGAACACAAAATGGGTGGAATTTTGGGCGTAAATCAAGGTAGTGTTGATGAGCCTTCTTTTACTATTATGGAATGGAAACCAGCGAAAGCTTGTAATAAAAAACCGATTGTACTTGTGGGGAAAGGGGTGGTATTTGATAGCGGAGGAATGAATATCAAAACGGGGGATTATATGAATGATATGAAATCGGATATGGCAGGAGCTGCGGTGGTTGCCAATGTGATCTGTGCCCTTGCACAAAGCAAAACGCCTGTGCATTTGATAGCTTTATTACCCGCTACCGACAATCGTTTAAATGGAAATGCGTTAGTGCCAGGTGATATTATTTATATGCACGATCATACATCGGTAGAAATTGTCAATACGGATGCAGAAGGACGTCTTTTGTTGGCGGATGCCATTAGTTTTGCTCAAGAATACAAACCCGAATTAATCATTAGTATTGCCACCTTGACTGGCGCAGCTTCTCGTGCCATAGGTAAGCAAGGTATTGCCGCCATGCAAGAGCATGCCGATGCGTATCTCCCTTTATTTACGCAAACAGGTCTGGATATATATGAGCGACTTTGTTTCTTTCCTATGTGGAAAGAATATGAGGAGGCTTTGGATTCGGCGGTTGCAGATATCAAAAACTGTGGGGGTGGTGAAGCGGGGATGATTACGGCCGCTAAATTTTTGGCTCATTTTACTACTTATCCATTGATTCATTTAGATATTGCAGGTACCGCTTTTCTTGACAAACGAGATGCGTATCGAGGCTGTGGAGCTACGGCTTCAGGTGCTCGCCTTTTATATACTTATTTACAACAATACGCAAACACAAAAGGCGCAAAAAACGCATAATAGATTATGGAAAAAGACACTAAAATACAAATAGGAATTACGCAAGGAGATTATAATAGCGTCAACTATGAAGCAATTATTCGCAGTTTTGTCGATTTGGGAATTATGGAGCTATGTCACCCTTTGGTGTTTGGTTTACCCAAAATTGCCACCGCACATATTCACCGTTTAGCAATTCCTGATTTTTCTTTTCAAAGTATTAAACAATTTTCGGAATTTAATGCCAAACGTGCGAATATATTTGAAATAAGTACGGAAGAGGCCATTTGGGAATATGGAAAAAGCACAGAAATGTCGGCTAAATATGCTTTTTTAGCTTTGCAAAAAGCAATGGAATATATTGAGACAAAACAATTAAAAGCATTAATTACAATGCCTTTGAATAGCGAAGAACTTCGTCGTCTACAAGGGGCGTTTAAAAATCAAACACAGTATTTAAAAACCAAAAGTCAAGCTTCTTCTATTTTTAAAATTGCCATAGCGGATAGTTTGCGTATGTGTGCAATCTCTTCTACCGAAATAGACGATCCTTCAATCTTTGCCATTGATAAAATTCAACAACGGATATTACAATTTTATACAAGTTTGAAAACTAATTTTTCTTTACATACCCCTCGTATTGCAATATTATCTCTTTCAAAAAACATGAACGATACCTATATTTCAAAAGACGATTCTAAGATTTTAGTGCCTATTGTAGAAGAGGCTTTTATGCAAGGAATGCCTGTTTTTGGACCTTATCCTGCACAAACTTTCTTTGCAAGTTCCGATTTAAGTAAATTTGATGGCGTTATTTGTATGTACAAAGAACAGATGAATTGTGCTTTTCTAGAAAAATCTTCAAAATCATTAGTTTATTTTACCGAAGGCCTTCCTTTTGTACATTTGGAACCCGCTATCCCTTTATTGTATACAATGGATAAAAATATGGATACTTTATCGGAAAATTTGTTGCAAACAATTTATCAAACCATCGATATATTGCGCTCTCGTGAGCAATATGCACAACTGACAAAAAAGCCTTTAGCCATAGAGAAAAAAGAAAAAGAATAAATTATGGATGCAAATTTTTTTTTGATTTCGGAAATTGTCAAGATAACGAAAGGACAATTAGTCTCCACTCGTGAAGATGATGTGCAAATTCGCGAATTATTGATAGATAGTCGTCAACAAAAAGAATCTGAAAATTGTCTATTTATTGCACTGAAAACAGCGAAAAATAATGGACATAAATATATAGAGTATCTTTATCAATTAGGATTTCGACATTTTTTGGTGGAAGAAATTCCATCCACTATGCAGCAAGCAAAAGACACCGATTTCATCATTGTTCCAAATACGCTGAAAGCGTTACAAACCATAGCTATGCGCCACAGAGAAGAATTTAATATTCCTGTTTTGGCCATCACTGGAAGCAATGGCAAAACAATTGTGAAAGAATGGATTGCGATGCTATTGGAAACAGAACAAAATATAGTTAAAAGTCCTAAAAGTTACAATAGTCAAATTGGGGTGCCTTTGTCTGTTTGGCAAATGAATGGATTACATACTTTAGCTATTTTTGAAGCGGGTATTTCTCAGCCAGAGGAAATGGAAAATTTAGAAAAAATTATTCATCCCACCATGGGTATTTTTACGAATATTGGCTCGGCACATGATGAATATTTTTTAAATGAAACACAGAAAATAGCAGAAAAATTAAAGTTGTTTACAGAAGTGGATTTGCTCATTTATTGTGCTGATCATTATGAGATTAGAGATAAAATTTTACATATAGATACGCTCAAACAAACGCCTTCTTTCACATGGAGTATGGAATCGAATGTTGAAGCCGATATCAAAGTGCTAGATATAGTACGCAACTCAAATAGTACTCGTGTTAACATTGAAGTAAGAGGAGCGGAAAGGATGGAGATGGAAATTCCTTTTACGGATAAAGCTTCTATTGAAAATGTGATGCAATGTATTACGTTCTTGATAGCTAATAAATATTCTCTCGCATGGATTGCGAAACGTTTATCGGTATTACATGCTATTGAAATGCGTATGGAAATGAAAGAAGGCTTAAATCACTGTTATATCATCAATGATTTTTATAATTCGGATTATAATTCATTAGAAATAGCATTGGATTTTTTGGCTCATCAACATCAAAATGCGAAACGTCGTTTAATTCTTTCGGATATGTTACAAAGTGGTCGTTCGGAAGATGAACTCTATATGGATATAGCTAATTTATTGGAAAAGAAAAAAATTGATTCTCTTATAGGCATTGGACAAGCGATGATTCGTCAGGCTGATAAGTTTAAAATTGAAGCTAGTTTTTATTCAAGTACAGAGGATTTTTTGTCGCAAATAGATTGTGATGCTTTTCAAAGAGAAACTATATTATTGAAAGGAGCACGTATTTTTGAATTTGAAAAAATCAGTGTGTTTTTGCAAAAACGTACGCATGATACCGTGATGGAAATAAATATGAATGCCCTCTCACATAATTTGAATTTTTTCAAATCTCAAATCAAACCTGATACCCGTATTATGGTGATGGGAAAAGCATTTTCGTATGGAAGTGGATCTTACGAAATAGCCAATTTCTTGCAATTTAATCAATGTGATTATATTACGGTGGCTTATACAGATGAAGGTATTTTACTTCGTAAAAATGGAATTACAATTCCTATTATGGTGATGAATCCCGATGAACAAGGTTTGGAAAAAATGTTGCATTATAATTTAGAACCTGAAATTTATAGTTTCACATTACTGAATTATTTAAGAAAAAGTATAGTCGCCAAAAAATCGGCAGACGATGTTACCTATATTCATTTAAAAATTGATACAGGAATGCATCGTTTAGGTTTTATGGAAGATGAAATAGATTTATTGATAGATGAAATTCGGAAATCTCCTTTTTGTAAAATTCGCTCGATTTTCACGCATTTAGCTACGGCAGATGAGCCTTCTATGGATACCTATACCTTGGCACAGTTGGCACTTTTTGATAAAATAAGTCGCAAAATACAAGATGCTATCTCGTATCCAATTTTGCGTCATGCACTCAATACGGCAGGAATACTACGTTTTCCTCAATACCAATTTGATATGGTACGTTTGGGCATAGGTTTATATGGGGTCGGGGTCACCGCTGAAATGCAGCCGCATTTAGAAAATGTGAGTACCTTGAAAACGATTATTTCTCAAGTACGCTATTTGCCTACGGGAGAGGCTATAGGATATGGACGTTCCTATATTTGCAAATCCCCCATGAAAATAGGGGTAATTCCCATTGGATATGCGGATGGACTTTCTCGAGCCTTAAGTAATGGCGTGGGAGAGGTAATGGTAAACGGAAAACGCGTTCCAATTATAGGAAATATATGTATGGACATGTGTATGATTGATCTTTCAACGGTAAATGCGAATGAAAAAGATGAAGTAATTCTTTTTGGAAAAGAAATGCCTATTACGGAAATGGCCCAAAAATTACATACGATTCCGTATGAAATCTTAACGGGTATTTCTCCTCGGGTCAAACGAATTTATTTTCAAGAATAAACGCCATTAGTTTATAGATCCATTTAGTTTATCGTATATGTAAGTTTACATTTCATCTTCAAAAGGACTCTCTGGATTTGTGGTGTTTTGGGATGATTTGCAATTGAGATCTACTGATAAAGGGGTAGAAGGAGCTTCAAAATTGCTATTTACAATACCCGTTTTGGGATCTGCAAATACTTTTTTCATATACAAAGCCCATATAGGTAGAGCGGTATTGGCTCCTTGGCCTAAAGCTGTACTGCGGAAGTGAATAGATCGAAGTTCGCCTCCAACCCAAACACCTGAAACTAAATGGGGAGTCAAACCCATAAACCAACCATCGGAATTGTTTTGAGTGGTACCTGTTTTGCCAGCAATGGTTTGTGTTAAACCATATTTGTAGCGTAAACGACCTGCGGTTCCTCCGTCTACAACTCCTTTCATTAATTCTAGCATTAAATAGGCTGTTTCTTCGCTCATCGCTTCGTTTTGCATAGGAGTGAATTGATCTAATATGATTCCATGCCTATCCTCAATCCGTGTTACAAAAATAGGTTCAATATAAATGCCTTTATTAGCGTAAGTCGACATTGCTGCGGTCATTTCTTTGATGGAAATATCCGCAACCCCTAGGCAAATGGCAGGAACGGCTTTTAATTCAGAGCTTATCCCCATTTTTTTTGCCAAGTTTACTACGGCTTGTGGGGGAAAACGTTTGATTAAATAAGCCGAGATATAGTTGACAGAATTGGCCAAAGCCCATCGTAAAGTAACCATTTCTCCTTCTCTTGCTTTGTTTGAATTTTGTGGACACCAATCGGCTTGCCCTTCTTGTTCTATGCAAGTGGGCACATTGGGCACTTCGGTACAAGGTGAAAATTCACCTTCTTGCATAGCCAAGGTATATACAAAAGGTTTAAAGGTAGATCCCACTTGACGTTTGCCTTGCATTACATTGTCAAATTGAAAATATTTATAATTAATATCGCCTACATAAGCCCGAACATAGCCTGTTTGAGGTTCTATGGACATTAGGCCCGTATGTAAAAACCATTTATGATACCAAAGTGAATCCCAAGGGCTCATAACCGTATCTTTTTCACCTTCCCACGTAAACACTTTCATGGCGATAGGTTTTTTAAAAGCTGCATTTATTTCACTTTTAGAAGCTCCTGCTTCTTTCATGCTTTTATATCGATTGGAATTTAGCATGGCCTGTTCCATAAAACGTTGAATATCTTCTTTGGAAATATCAATGAAAGGAGCATTTTCTCTACCTTTCAAATTTTCATAAAAAGCAGGTTGTAATACCTTGCCTACATATTCATTGACAGCCTCTTCGGCATACCTTTGCATTCTTGAATTGATGGTGGTGTAAATTTTGAGTCCATCTTTATATAAATCATACTTAGTGCCATCTGCTTTTTCGTGATTCTCACACCATTTTAACATCCATAAACGTAAATATTCACGAAAGTAAGTCGCTAGGCCATATTGATGATCTTGTTGCGTAAAATGCGACATATCCAAAGGTTTTTTACTAGTTTCCTCGTAAACTTCAGAAGTGATAAAATCGGCTTTTCGCATTTGATTTAAAACTACATTACGTCTAAGCGTAGCATTTTCAGGATTCCGTGTGGGGCTATAATAACTAATGGCTTTTAACATTCCTACTAATACGGCCGCTTCGTCTAAATTCAAATCGGCAGGTGCTTTGCCAAAATACGTATTGGCTGCAGTTTTGATACCAAAAGAATTATTTCCAAAATCTACCGTATTAAAATACATGGCTATGATTTCTTCTTTGGTATAATTACGCTCTAATTTTATGGCAATGACCCATTCTTTAAGTTTCCGAAACGCCAAAGTGATTTTCCATTGATTTTTGCGAGGAAATAAGTTTTTGGCTAGTTGTTGTGTAATGGTACTGCCTCCACCCGCGCTTTTGTTTCGCCCAATAATAGTTTTCCCAAAAACACGACCTAAAGACCAAATATCAATGCCACTATGTTGATAAAAACGAATATCTTCGGTGGCAATGAGAGCCTTGATTAAATTGGGAGATAAGTCGGCATACTCAGCATTAGTTCTATTTTGTACATAGTATGTGCCTAATATTTGTTGATCGGAAGAGATCACTTCGGAGGCCAAATAACTTTCGGGATTTTCTAAATCGTGAAAAGAAGGCATGAAGCCAAACCACCCTAAGGAAATAAATAAAAAAATTAAGCAAACAAAGGCGCATAAACCGCCAAATATTAACCAAATACGTTTGATATAAAAACGCATATCTTGTGCGTTTTTCTCATAAATGTTAGCTTTTAGAATCATAGTGTAAAAAAACTATATTTTTTATAAAAGGGAGATTATTTTTGTGGAACCGTAGTGGGTATAATTTTCAATCCAATACTTTCCACATCTTTCAAACTTAGCGTGCGCATGCCTTGATAAATTTCAATGATATAGCTTCCCTCTTCTGGAAAGCGAATATTTTGTTTAAATAAAAATTGATTGTCTAAATATTTTCCGAACCCTTTCCCCGACCATTTACCATTGATGTCAGCCAATACGCATTCAACGGTATCTATGGCAATTTTTTGGTCTGGAAATCGTGTTTTTATAAAAAAGAAAATATTCATCCATGCATATTTTTCGGTATGTCTAATGGCGATAAAACAATTGTAGTTTTGCAGCGTATCTGTAATATCTATTTTAAATCGTAAAGGAATTTCTGCATTCCAACCCTTTTCGGGTACTTTTTGCGTATCATTAATCAGAGTACCACTTTCACAGCTATTTAAAAAACAAATTAGAGCGGTGCACAAGGCTATTTTTAAATAAAAATTAAATTGTTTCATTGAAAAGTTAATTTTTAGGTGTTTTTTCTTTGGCTAAGATAGGTTTTCCTATACTTGGCTTTGTGGCTTTAGGTTTAGGAGTGACAGGCGGTACTTGCAATTTGGGACTCGCTTTGTCATTTGTCTTTTTTTCAATTTCCTTGTCGTTATTTTTATTTTTATTTTTGTTTTTCGCTTTGTTTTTTTGTTCTGTTTTAGGTTTGTCAAAGCGAGTGAGTTCATCTTGACCTACTACATTTTCAAATTCAATGGGTGCGATTTCAATATTCTTGATTTCTCGATTCAGTAAATTAGGACATTTTTTGCCTTCTCGATTTAGTTCTATAATACGTTCAACTTCGGCAATAGAGAGTTCATGCAATTGATGTGGATTTTCATCGTACGCATAATACATCAATCGTTTGAGAATATCATTTTTAACCCATCTTGCAGGTCCATCTTCAGTTTCGAGTACTAGGTTCATATTTGGAAATTCATTCAAAGCGTCGGTGTATACTTCAAATTCATAATTTAAACAACATTTTAATTTACCGCATTGTCCTGCTAATTTTTGTGGGTTTAATGAAATTTGTTGTACTCTGGCAGCATGTGTACTTACAGAACTAAAACTATGTAAAAAACTAACACAGCACAATTCTCGCCCGCAAGAACCAATTCCCCCCAAATTGCCTGCTTCTTGTCTTGCTCCAATTTGTTTCATTTCGATGCGAATTTTAAATTCTTCGGCATAGCGTTTTATCAAAATTCGGAAATCTACTCTATCCTCCGCCGTATAATAGAAAATAGCTTTCGACATATCTCCTTGGTATTCCACATTGATAATTTTCATGCTTAAGCCCAATTCATTGGCAATAATTCGCGCTCTACGTTGCGTTTCTTTTTCCAATTGAATACTTTCGTTCCATTTATCAATATCGCTTTGCTTTGCTTTGCGAAAAATCTTTTTTATTTGATCGGAATCGGGGGCAATTCCTTTTTTTTGTAATTGCAATTTGACTAATTCTCCTTTGAGGGCAATCATGCCTATATCATGGCCATTGGCACTCTCCACAGCTACGATATCTCCGCAAACATAGTTTTGTATATCGGTTTCTATTTTAAAGAAATCTTTGTGGGTGTTTTTGAAACGAACTTCTACAATAGGAAAATCACTTTTGTCGGCAGTGTCTTTATAATCGGCCGTCCAAGAATAGCTATTCATTTTGGCACAACTATTCATTTGACAACAACGTGTTTTACTATCTGTAGTCAAAGAGGGGGGCGCGCTTATTCCTCTTCCTAAATAAATATTCTCTTCTTTGAGATTTTGTTTATTGTATAAATCTAGATTTTCGTCTTCGTTTTCGTCGCTAGTTGTTTTTAGGGGTTTGATGACTTCGTCAAAAATACTAGCTGTTTTGTTGGATAAATCTTCTTCTTCGTACAGAGGATCGTTTGTATTATTGTCAGTAATGACCTCTTTAATCTCTTCTTGCTCGTTAGTATCTAAGGAGCTATTCGCCTGTATTTGGTCCATTTTATTATTTTTTAGTAGATTTTGTTTTTATAAGTTTATAAAAACGCAAAGACAAATCCATCATGAGAATATTGCCATTGGCATTACGTTCTATATGATAAATTGCATTATTAATATTTTGATTAAATTGTTCAATATTATTGGCATCAATAAACTGCGAAAAATTGCTTATAAATTTGAGCTCCTCGCCTTCGCTGTGTATCCATTGCTCGTTTCCATAATGTAGAAGCATACATAAACGAAGTTTGTCCATGGAATGACGTAAAAATTGTTTGATGCTTTCACGACCCAATTTATTAATTTGATTTCCAAACTCAGCTAGTTTTGGAATGTCTAATAGATAGCATAGACGCATCCATTTCACAAACATCTCGTGGAAATACAAATCCTCTTCTCCATTTTCAATTTTACTCAAAGCTTCAATGTAATTGCCATTTGCTTTTTGTGCAATATAATGGGCTTTTTCAGTGCTTACAAAATGTTTGTTGACTAGCGCATTTTCGATATCTATGGATGTTAAAGAAGGAAATTTGACCAATTGCGTACGCGATAAAATCGTATTTAAAATTTGATCTTGATTTTCGGAAATTAGAATAAAAACTGTTTTGTCGGCTGGTTCCTCTAATACTTTTAAAATTTTGGGGGCTGCTGCGTAATATAGCTTTTCAACCATCCAAATAATAATAAATTTAAAATCGGCTTCGTAATTTTTATAATTGAGTATGTCTAAAATTTCTCCACAATCACGCGTGTTGATAGTGCCTTGTTTGTTGCCTATTCCCATTGCTGCATACCATTGACTGAGTGAAAATTCTGCTTGTCGTTGTAAACACAGTGTTCTCCATTCGCCAATAAAATCACTACTTTTGGGTTTATCGTCAATGCGACCATTGGTATTGTTGGGGAATATAAAATGCAAATCAGGATGTTGTAATTGTGTGAATTTGATGCAAGAAGGGCAGTGTCCACAAGAGTCGGCTTCTAATTCGCCCAAATCGTCTACCTCTTGCTTGCTTACTTTGTGTGTGCAGTTTATATATTGCGCATACGCCAAAGCTAAGGGTAGTTTTTGTCGTCCTTCACCACCCAAAAACAATTGTGCATGCGCAATGCGTCCCTGTGCAACGGCATGTATGATTTTGTTTATGAGTTCTCTTTGTCCAATAATATCTCTAAAGCGCATTGAATTTATTTCCTTTACTATGAATGCAAAGATACAAAAATTTTTGAGTATCTTTGTGAAAAAAAACAATGCGATCTATTCCTTTTTATGTTATTTTTCTTTTTTTCTGTTTCGGTTTTTTTTCTATCGGATTTACACAAAACTCACAGATTACTATAAAGGGAAAAGTGATGGATGCTCAAACAGGCGAAAGTTTATTGGGTGCTGCGGTTTGGATTCAACAAATTAAACAAGCTTGTATCACCAATGAGGAAGGTCTATATACCTTGCATGTCCCCATAGGCACCTATGATGTAGAAGTTTCGTTTATAGGTTATCAAAAACAAATTAAAACAATGAAATTTGAGCACAATATGCAACAAAATTTCAAATTAGAACCCGAATCTCAGTCTTTGGTAGGCGTAGTAGTAAAAGCAGAACGACAAGCCCAAGTGAAAAAAAATCAAATGGGAAGTATGCAGATGTCGATACAATCCATTCGAGAAATTCCTTCTTTTTTAGGTGAAGTGGATATTATCAAAGCGATGCAATTGTTGCCAGGTGTACTGATGGCTAGTGAAGGTAGTGCGGGTTTTAGTGTACGAGGCGGCTCTCCAGATCAAAATTTTATTCTTTTAGATGAAGCAACGGTGTATAATCCCTCACATGCCTTAGGCTTTTTTTCTGTTTTTAATAATGATGCCATTAGTAGAGCCACTGTTTATAAAGGCGACATTCCCGTACAGTATGGAGGGCGTTTGTCGTCGGTAATAGATGTAGAACAAAAAGAAGGAAATATGCAAAGATGGGGTTTTGGTGGAGGCATCGGTATTTTGTCGAGTCGTTTGTTTGTGGAAGGTCCGCTTTGGAAAGGGAGAACCTCCATTGCTTTTTCGGGTAGACGTACTTATTTCGATGTGTTTTTGCCTTTGGCGCCTCAACCTGAAGTGCGGGATGTAAATTTATATTTTTATGATCTCAATTTAAAAATAGCCCATACATTCAATAAAAATAATCGTTTATTTATTTCTGGCTATATGGGACAGGATGTGTTTGGAATGGATAAAGATTTTTATATGCGTATGAATTATGGCAACAAAGCTTTGAGTGTAAAATGGAATCATCTATTTTCAAAAAAGCTTAGTTTGAACACTACTTTTGTGATTAGTGATTATCGCTACACCATGGGAGAACAAGACAATCAAATGAAAATAAATTGGACATCCAAACTTACCGATTATGGAGGTCGTTTTGATTTTACATATCTGCTTAATGCAAATCACACTTTGAAATTTGGAGCTACGAGTTATTATCATATTTATAATCCTGGAGATATGCTTTTAGATTTATTTGATATGACTTTTTTAGATACCTCCAAAACCATGCATACAACTTTGGACCCTTATCATGCTTTAGAAAATGGTATTTATATAGGGAATGATCAGCGTATAGGCGAAAAATGTTCACTTAAATATGGATTTCGTATAAGTTCGTTTAGTAATATTGGTCCAGATAGTGTTTGGTACTATGATCCAAATTATCAATTGATAGATGCTAAATATTTCGGATCCTCTAAGTTTTACAATACATATTTTGGCTTTGAACCGCGCATCGGTGTTAATTATATGTTTACCCCTTCTATTTCGCTTAAAGCCAATTATAGTCGAACTGTACAATATTCACAATTAGCACAAAATTCAAATACAGGGAATCCTTTAGATTTATGGTTCCCTGCCAATCCTACGATCAAACCTCAAGTTGCCAATCAAGTGGCCTTAGGGTATTTTCAGAGTTTTAAAAATCATGCTTATGAAATTTCGCTAGAGTTTTATTATAAAGGATTACAGAATGTAATTGATTTTAAAGATCATTCACAAGTAATGATGAACGAAAAACTTTATGGTGAACTTAGAGTGGGAAAAGGACAGGCTTACGGAATGGAAATTATGTTGCAAAAGCACGAAGGAATGTTTACGGGTTGGATTAGTTACACTCTTTCGCGTGCAGAACGTACAATTGCAGATGTCAATAATGGAAAAACGTATCTAGCGCCTTATGATCGTCCGCATGCCATTAATGTTGTACTCAATATTAATCCCCATCCACGACATAGTGTGGCTGCTAATTGGGTTTATTATACAGGGAATCCAGCCACTTTCCCTTCTGGAAAAGCCGTTATTGACGGTTTGTACGTGCCAGTATATACGGATCGAAATTCATATCGTATGCCTGATTATCATCGTTTGGATGTTTCCTATACGTTTCGCTCTAAACCCAATCCTAAAAAACGCTTTAGTTGGGATTTGGTATTTGCTTGCTATAATGTGTATGGACGTAAAAATGCTTGGTCTATTAATTTTAAGCAGGATAAAGAACAGCCTCAGATTTCTTATGCGGAGATGATGTATTTATTTTCGATAGTTCCTTCCATTACTTTTAATTTCAAATTTTAAAATGATGCGTAAATATATAAATATACTATGGATAAGTCTACTATTGTTTACCAGTACGGCTTGTCGTGAAAAAATAGATATTCATTTAGATAGTTCCTATACACGTTTGGTAGTGAATGCCACGTTTACCAATGATACATTAGCACATACGGTGGTCTTGACACAAACGCTGGATTATTATGAACCTTCCACTACTAATCTTTATGTTTCAGGGGCCAGTGTTTATATTACCGATGGAGAGCAGATATATTATTTAAGCGAAGATTCTTTACATATTGGGTATTATCGTACACAGCCTAAGGTATGTGGACAAGTAGGGAAAACCTATACTTTACATATTAGCAATGTCGATATCGATAAGAATGGAATAATGGAAACCTATACGGCCACGGATGTGATGCCTGCCATTACGGATAAATTAGATTCTATCCGAGGTGTGTATGGAATTGGAATGCCTCCTTTTTATATGATGAACAAAAATTTGGGTTGGAATATTTTACTATATGCCTCCGATCCGCCAAGCAAAGAATATTACGTATTTATTTTATCAATCAATGGTCATCCATATAATGATGCTTTAGTCCAATATAAGCGTATGCCAGATGATTTCACACAGGGTTTATACATCAATGGATTGGCTTTGTTTTTTATTGAAGATAGTAAAAATATGACTTTAAAAGTAGGGGATACCATAGGTTTTGAAGCGCGAAGTATCACTGCGGGTTACAATCAATATATTGATGATGTCCAAAATGCGGTGAGCTCGTCTACGCCTATTTTTGGTTCAACCCCAGCGAATGTAAGAGGAAATATAAGCAATGGGGCTATTGGTTATTTTGCAGTTTATTCTACAAGAAGAGCCTCTACTATTCTTAAAACCAATACCCAAAATTGAAAAATACACTAAAGGGACGGTAATTGGATCCTTGAAAAGTAATTCCTATGGGCCCTACGGGAGTGGAGTATGAAACGGATAGGCCTCCTCCAAATATTAAATCGGTAAAATCGACAAAATCCTCAAGTTTATTATTTGTTTTACCTATTGCAAAACGGGCGGATAGATAGGTGTTTTTGAATACTTCATATTGCAAATTTACTCTTGCGTTGATGCCAAATAATCCGCCAGCTTGCATATAATTTAAACCTATAAATGAAGATGAGTTTAAATGGGAAAAAGGAATTAATCCTCCTTGTAACACATATTGAAGACTCGGTATTTTGCCCCCAGTAGTAAAAAAGGTTCCTCCAACCATAAAGCCAGGATATAAAACCATTTTTTTTGTGAGTTTAATGGCAAAGTCACCTTCAAAAAAGATAGATGCAAAATGATTTTCATATTCGGGTCGATGGGTCCTTAAATTGTCAAAATAGCTTATATTTCCATGCATTTTACAGCCTTTAGTTGGATAATATTTTTGGTTATAGCTGTCGAAAATATAAAATAAAGAGGGGTATAAATAAAAACTATTTTCCGAAAGTCCATCTACACCTATACTTTGATTTGTGTAAGTGTAATCTAAATTGAAACTAAGTCCTAGGATATTATTTTTTACATTAATTTGAGCGAAAAGTGTGGCTCTTTGCGTAATGGAGGTATATTCACTGGTTTTTTGATGCATAGTTGCAGATTCTAGAGAATATGAATATGCTCGTAAATTGAAAAATAAGTATCTCAAACCCACAGAGGGTCGCCAATATGAGAAATTAGTTTTTTTTCGAGTCCACGTAGGCGTATACATATACCCGATATCAATCACAGGTATTCGCGATAATTCCAAATTAATATCTAAGCGAGAATTTTTGAATCCTAGATTTCTAAAAACAGCGCCAGCTAATAGTGCAGGACCTCGAGTATTGTCGTAGCGAGCACCTACTTTAAGTTCATTAATTGGGGCTTCAATCAATTCTAAATTTAAAATTACATTTGTACTATCCTTGGGTGATACAGTTAAAAAATAGGTGACTTTATCGTATACGGAACTTCCATACAAACGTTGAATACCATTTTCTAAATGTTCAATACTTGTTTTTTTGTTTAACGAAACTTGTAAATATTGGTCCACAAAATTGGGTGAGTATTTATTGGAACCGATGTACGCAATACTATCTATTTCGATAGATGTTATAGGATGAATACAGTGTGGTTTTGCGTGTATGGTATATTTAGAGAGTTGGTCGGCTAGTGCTTTTAATTGAGGATATGCACTGTCTGCCGCCCGATACCCAATGGATAAAAGAGAGTCTACCATATTAAAATTATAGGAAGTATAGTTGTCAATTTCGGGGCGTATATAAATATCACAGGATTTAATGCTACTTGCATTTTTATTCATTGAATTTAAAAATAAAGATTGTTCCAAAATATTCATAAATGAATGCACATTTTCATTTTTTAAATATCGATATCCAACATCTACCCCTATAATAATATCTGCCCCTCTATTTCGGGTTTCTTGCACGGGAAAGTTGTTGACCAAGCCTCCATCTACTAATATGTGATCCTCAATATTTATGGGTGTAAATACCGTGGGAACAGCCATACTCGCACGCATTGCCTTAGCCAAATTGCCACTATCTAAAATAACGCCTTCACCTGTAATAATATCGGTTCCCACACAGAAAAAAGGAATATTTAATTCACTAAAGTTTTTTACATTATATGAATTTAAAGTTAATTTGCTGAATAAATTATCAATATGTTGACCTTCGATGACCCCTATGGGTATTAAAGAAATGCCTTTTTCCCCAAAACGCAGGTTGAGTTGATAAACTCCTTGGAGTTTTTCGGAAATGCCTAAATGATTGCGTAAGGGAGCATCGTTGAGTAAAAAAGACCATTGGGCCGCTCTAAAAGTAGAGTCTAATTCTGAAGCCGAATATCCCATAGCATACAAACCGCCCACAATAGAGCCCATACTAGTACCTGCAATATAATCAATAGGAATACCTAAATCCTCCAACATTTTCAATATGCCTATATGTGCAATTCCTTTTGCTCCACCACCACTCAAAACCACCCCAATTTTAGGTCGTGTTGAATCTGCTTTTTTTTCCGTGGGTGTAGCCCACAAAGACAAATTGCTTAAGCCATAAAATAGTAAAAGAATAAAAAATATTTTTTTTTGCATACCTTCGTTTGCTTTGTTCTGTAATAGGATATTGAGAGGTTAATGATTTAATAAAATTTTTTTTGAAAATAAAGAAAATGAATTGTGCGAATCGATACCTTCAAAGATGCAAATATAGAAAGATTTGGGTAATTTATTAATAGAGTAAGTGAAAATATTTTTCTCTTGTGCTTTTATAGTCACGTTTGTTGCTAAGGTACCGACCTTTTGTCCCAATAAATTAACTAGATATATATTCCCTTTATAAGGTGTATCTGTTAAAAAAATAAGCTCAATTTCATCTTCGTTTTTTTGCCAAACTGTAAAATCGCTTTCATTTTCATTTTTTTGTGTCAGGGATTCTATGTTCACCGATCTAGCTCCTTTGGGAAATACAATCCAATCCAGCCAGGCTTTATCGGAGGCAAAACTTATGGATTCATCTTTTTGATAAGTCCATCTAAAAGTGTTAGAGCCTGCCATTACAGGAAAACTAGCTTTTTGCCAAGGAATATTCCCTCCATAAAATTGCATTTGTTGGTCGTTGATGTAAAAATTTAAAAAGTCGCCAAATCTACCATTAGGCATTTCATTGTCTACTTTAAAATAAAAATGTATACTGTCATTTTTGGGAACCTCTAGCGTAATTTCCAAAGATGAACTATCATTATCGTTTATAGTTTGAGAACTTGCGCAAAAACGTCCTTCATACGTAGTATCTTGGCAAATGATCCAATCCGATTTGGCTATAATCCATGGTTGAAGTGTAAAGTTACTATCCTCAAAGTCTTCAATAATGGCACAAATAACCCCCGTGCTTTCAAGCGAATTTTCTCTCGAGTCACTGTCGAAAATATAGTGTAATTGATATTCTTCGCCTGCTTTGGCATCATGGGTGGATGCCAAAGCAAACTGAATGGTTTTAGTCTCTTCTGGGGCGATATCGCCTATTGAAAGCCATTGAGTTTCGGGCACTATAATAAAAGAATTAGGGGTTTGAATTTGCACTTTACAATTCCGAGCGGAGGCATGCCCCGTGTTTTTAAATTGTAGAATTCCTTTTACATTTTCATCAATATCCAATTGCCTATTGTGTTTTTGAGAATTATAATCATCAATAGTGAACTGTACAAAGTGCAATTGAGGTGCGTTGATAAAATAGGAAAATTTATAGAGGGAATGGTTTTGCCCGTTGGTTTCAATATCAATATAAAAATCAATTAATTCTTGATCTTTGCTATTCGCATCAAGATGAAAAGCTAGTTTTTGTGATAAAAGATAGGTGCCATTGGGCACAATTGGAACATTCAAAAAAGCGGTATCTACTATATGTACAGAGGGGTGAGGACTACGTAATTTGCATGTGCAAAATTGGGCATCTGTACGTCCTAAATTATGTAATTGTATTTGTAAGGTGTAGCTTTTATTGTATTCCCCACTGGTAGCCATGCTCCCTTGACTGTTCAAAATTTGTATGGAATCTACAATTACATAAGCTTGGCTTGGTTGTTCCAGCCTAATGCTTGCTGTATAGGGTGAGCAAAATTGGGCCTGAATATGCAATTGAATACTATCTTTTGGGGGCAGCGTAGCTATTTTTATTTCTGCAATTCCATTCGCATCAGCGGTGCAGGCGCCATACAATGTATTTGAATCGGATAAAGCTACGTAAGCAAAAGCTTCAGTTTGAACATTAAATAAAGTCTCTCCTTTTACAATATGCTTGCTATAAATAGCTTTAGGAAGTGAAGGTTTCTTTTTGTAGGGCATATAAGAAGGATCGCCAAAAATATGATAAATTTCCCAATAGTAATTTTGAAGAATAGAATTGCTTTCCATTACACTCAAATTGCCTTGAGTGAGAATTTCACCTAAGGAGAGAGCCCATTTGTCAGGGGGTTCTCCATGGGTATGAAACAATTTGTCAAACATACCCAAACTTGTATTTTCATAAGTGAGGGTTGGGCTTGTAATATCCCCAAACCCAATAGTCCAATATAAATCTTCATCAAAAAAAGAATTATTGGAGGCGCCAATGTAAGCAACAGCACCTTTTTTATCAGCACGTAATAAAGCTTCCGCAAAACATTCTCCGAAATTAAATTTTCCAGTCAAACAACAATTTCCCAATACAAAGGGATATTTGTTGTGATTAGATAAAGCATCTATATCTTGCGTAGTAAGTTCGATATTGGCCCAAGAAGTTTCACTTCCATGTCCTGTATAGCTAATTAGATTGACCCCTTTACTAAAAACCTGTAAGATTTTTTCTTTTTGATTTTTTGATTCAGGAAACAAAAATTTGAAAGGACAAATATCTTCTTTGGCATTGATATAATACTGCTCAATGTAATTTATCTGCGTATTTAAATGGCTATTACCATAGGTTTTGTCGTATCCTGCTATAAGCATACTTGTATCCATAAAATTTTGAGAAGGAATACGTAACTGCTCCATCGCAAGGGTCTTTTCTATTTGAGGACGTAATTCTTCTACGGTATTGGCCGAAAATCGTCCATAAAACACATCGGGTAAATAATCATCCGTATATTCAGCGTAATATAAATCGCTAATATGATCTTTGGTATAACAAGACGGCATATCAGGCAATTTGCTTGGAAAAGAAGGTATTTGTGCAATATCTCCGACTAATAAAATGTAGGAGGGGGGCGCTTGATAAGGCGTGGCTTCTGTATAGAGTTTTTTTAAATACGCATGTATACTTTCACAGCTTTTACCTACGAGGGGATTGGAGGTATACGCTTCTATGATAGCATAACCTTGCTGTCTTTTCCAAGCAATAAATTTTTGTAAATCATTTTTAAAAATACTGTCGGCTACAATTACATATTTAAGAGCTTGAGAAGGAAATTTGTGTGTCGATAAAGTGGAGGATGGGAGTTGGTTTAAACACCAATTGCCCACATTGTAGGAGCG
The DNA here is from genome assembly GCA_036655775.1 of Bacteroidales bacterium. Lineage (GTDB taxonomy): Bacteria > Bacteroidota > Bacteroidia > Bacteroidales > P3 > JAVVPL01. Next base: position 19,837 of record JAVVPL010000008.1, read on the forward strand.
TTCAGTTTGATAAATTTGTTTCTTTTCAATGGTTTTTTCAAACTGAGCCCCTTCGAAAATAATTTCAAAAGAAAGTTGGGTATAAACTCGAAGTATATTTTTTTGAGGATTATAGCAAAAAGGCGAAATAATAAGATGTGCCAATCGCGAAGCACGCATTTCTCCAAGTTCTTGCACTGAAACTAAAGCCTTGGGAAGAAATTTTTTGGATTTGTAAATTTTTTCATTAAGCGCAAAAGGAGGTGCTTGTTTGAATCCTTTATTGATGGGATTTTGTACGGGAATAATAGGAAAGGGATGCCTTACTTTATCGAGTGAAATATCTTGATATTCTTGACTTAAAATATGTATTTTTATTGTTGCTCCTTGGGGAATTTCTATTAATTGTACTTTTATAGGGAGTTTGGGTTCGCCTATATGATTGCTAAAACGATATCCATTTTGTTGTATTTCAGAAAAATAAGTAGAAGAATCGATTTGAATTTTTTTGATAGTATCAATACTTCCTATCGAATTAGAAAAAACGAGTTTATCCATACTTTCCGAATGCAAAATCAATTTATTTTCAATAGATGGATTTAAAAATAAGGATTGAGCAAAACTAAACGAACAGAAACACAATAAATTCAGAAGACAACAAATGTATTTTCGCATGGCAATCAAATTGAAGCTATAAAGATACGAAAATAAAATAGATTTGCTTAAAGAAGGTAAAAAAAAAACTTCTATCAATACTTATTGATAGAAGTCCCTTAATGTTAGAATCGCAACAAACGCCTAAGTGTTTGTTTATTTTCTATTTTTGAAAAATTTAAAATCTTTTCCTGGGTAATAAGCTGTATTTCCCAAATGTTCTTCAATTCGTAACAATTGATTGTATTTAGCTACACGTTCTGAACGACAAGCTGAACCTGTTTTTATTTGACCCGTATTCAACGCAACTGCTAAATCAGCAATGGTCACATCTTCGGTTTCTCCCGAACGATGACTCATAATTGCGGTGTATGAATTGCGGTAGGCCATATTTACAGTATTGATAGTTTCTGTTAAAGAACCAATTTGATTTACTTTTACTAATATAGAATTGGCCACTTTTTTTTCAATTCCGATGGCAAGTCGTTCTTCGTTGGTTACAAACAAATCATCTCCTACCAATTGGCAGGTATTGCTCAATTTATCGGTCATTAATTTCCATCCATCCCAATCATCTTCGGCCATTCCATCTTCAATGGATATAATAGGGTAACGTTTAGCCCAATCAGCCCAAAAATCGACCATTTGAGAGGCGGTTAACTTTTCACCAGTGGATTTGTGCAGATGATACATTTTTTCCTCAGAGAGGTAAAATTCGGAAGAGGCAGGGTCTAATGCGATAAAAATATCTTCTCCTGCTTTATAGCCTGCTTTATCAATCTTCATTGGATTTAAGACTAGGTGCAAATCCACCTTCATCACCCACTCCTGTACTAAGTCCTTGTTTTTTTAATACGCTTTTAAGTGTATGAAAAACCTCTGTTCCCATACGTAGAGCTTCACTAAAACTTGAGGCCCCCACAGGCATAACCATAAATTCTTGAAAATCGACATTACTATCTGCATGCGAGCCCCCATTGAGAATATTCATCATGGGAATAGGCAAAGTATTTGCATTGACTCCGCCAATATAACGAAATAAAGGTTGACCTGTTTCTTGCGCTGCTGCTTGTGCACAAGCTAGGGATACGCCTAAAATTGCATTGGCTCCCAATTTGCTTTTATTGTTTGTATTATCAATTTCGAGCATTCGTGCATCAATCATATTTTGATCGGTGACTTCCATGTTTTCCAATTCTTTGGATAAGATGTTGTTTACATTTTGCACAGCTTGTAAAACGCCTTTTCCTTGGTAAATTCCTTTATCCCCGTCGCGTAATTCAACGGCTTCATGAACGCCCGTGGAGGCGCCAGATGGAACAGCTGCGCGCCCCATGGCACCAGCTTGTGTAATAACTTCTACTTCTACGGTAGGGTTGCCTCGCGAGTCTAAAATTTGGCGAGCCGCAACATTGAGAATTAAACTCATAATTTTTTCTTATTTTAAATTTGGGTGTAAAAATAACCAAAAAAAAGGATAAAGTCAAAAACTTTATCCTTTTTTTATTAAAAGCTGTATGCTAATTATGCATTTGGTGTTTCTTCGGGGGTAATGTCTTCAACTACCGCATCTGAAATCGCTTCTGCTTTTGCAGGAGTTGCAGTAGGAGCAGGGGTTGCAGGAGTTTTTACATCTCCTTTTTTACGACCACGACGAGTTTTTATTTTGGCATCTTTAGCAACTAACATATTTTCGTTGTAATCTACTAATTCAATCATTGCCATTTCTGAATTATCTCCTAGACGAAAGCCTGTTTTAAGAATACGAGTGTAACCTCCAGGACGATTTGCTATTTTTACGGCAACCTCTCTGAATAATTCGGTTACAGCCTCTTTATCTTGTAAATAACCGAATACCACACGTCTTGAATTGGTGGTGTCTTCTTTCGATTTAGTTAATAATGGCTCAACATACAAGCGCAAAGCTTTTGCTTTTGCTAAAGTTGTATTTATTTTTTTGTGCAATATCAAAGACGATGCCATATTAGCAAGCATTTGACGTCTGTGAGCGTGGGTTCTACTTAACTTATTAAATTTCTTTCCGTGTCTCATGGCTACGATTCCTTATTCTTTATCTAATTTATATTTTGAAACATTCATACCAAATTCAAGATTTTTAGTTTTGACTAAATTTTCTAATTCGGTAAGCGATTTTTTTCCGAAGTTTCTAAACTTCAATAGGTCGGTTTTATTGTAAGAAACCAATTCGCCAAGGGTTTCTACTTCCGCTGCTTTTAAGCAATTGAGAGCACGAACAGAAAGATCCATGTCAACCAATTTGCTTTTTAGCAATTGACGCATGTGTAAATCATTCTCGTCAAAAGATTCTGTAATATTAGGTTCCTCTGTATCTAAAGATATTTTTTCGTCCGAGAAGAGCATAAAGTGAAAAATCAAAATTTTCGCAGCTTCTTTTAAGGCATCTTTAGGAGATATCGACCCATCGGTAAGTATGGTCAATATCAATTTTTCATAGTCTGTTTTTTGTTCTACACGAAAGTTTTCAATTTCATATTGAACATTTTTGATAGGCGTATGAATAGAATCTATTGCAATAGTCCCTATGGGATCGTTGGTATTTTTGTTTTCTTCCGAAGGAACATATCCGCGACCTTTATTGATAGTAAAATCAATAGATAGCTTAACGCTAGGTTCCATGTGACAAATTTCCAATTCGGGATTTAATACTTGAAAACCATTGAGAAAGTTATTGATTTCACCAGCTTTGAAAACGCTTTGACCGCTTATTACCATGTGAATTTTTTCATGATTCACATTCTCAATTTGTTGTTTAAAACGAATTTGTTTGAGATTTAAAACGATATTGGTTACATCTTCAACAACGCCTTTAATGGTCGAAAATTCATGAGCTACTCCCTCAATACGTACAGAGGTGAGGGCAAAACCTTCGAGCGAAGAAAGTAGGATTCGACGTAAGGCATTCCCAATTGTAATACCATAACCAGGTTCTAATGGACGAAACTCGAAAACACCTTTCTTGTCGTCCAAGCTGATCATGTTTACTTTATCTGGTTTTTGAAAAGCTAATATTGCCATTAATGTATTATTTATATTTTATACTTGAATGAAAAGGGAAAACTTAATTTCCCTTTGAAACCTACATCAAAGATTATTTAGAGTATAGCTCAACAATCAATTGTTCTTTGATTGTTTCTGGAATACTTTCTCTGTCTGGGTAGCTTAAAAATTTTCCGCTCATAGAACTTCCGTCCCATTCTAACCAATTGTATTGATTGGTTCTTCCTGTTAAGGAGTCGGAAATTAATTCCATGGATTTAGCTTTTTCGCGAACGCCCACAATATCTCCAGGACGTAATTGAAATGAAGGCACATTTACGATGGATCCGTTTACAGTAATGTGACGGTGTCCTACCAATTGACGAGCCGCATTACGAGTAGGAGCGATACCTAAACGATACACTACATTATCTAAACGAGATTCAATTAATTGTAAAAGCACTTCACCCGTAATTCCTTTTTTAGAGTTCGCTTGGTGAAATATTTTACGGAATTGTCTTTCCAAAATACCGTAAGTATATTTTGCTTTTTGTTTTTCTAACAACTGAATACCATATTCAGATTGTTTTGCACGACGCTTACTTTGACCATGTTGACCAGGCGCGTAATTTTTTCTTTCTAGAACCTTATCAGGTCCAAAAATAGGCGACTGAAATTTTCTTGCAATTTTCGATTTAGGTCCTCTATATCTTGCCATATCTTCTTTATAATTTTATTATTGAAACATATCTTCTCCCATAGTACATTTGTACTATACGGATTAAATTCTTCTTCTTTTTGGAGGACGACATCCATTGTGTGGTAGTGGAGTAACATCCATAATTTCTGTTACTTCAATTCCTGCTCCGTGTATAGTACGGATGGCTGATTCGCGTCCAGCTCCAGGACCTTTAACGAAAGCTTTTACTTTACGTAATCCCAAGTCGTATGCAACCTTAGCACAATCGCCCGCTGCCATTTGAGCAGCATAAGGAGTATTTTTTTTAGAACCTTTGAATCCCATTTTACCAGCAGACGACCAAGAGATTACTTGACCCGAATTGTTGGTTAGAGAAACGATTACGTTGTTGAAAGATGCAAATATATAAGCTTTGCCTATTGCTTCCACCTTAACGACTCTTTTCTTTGTTACTTTAGCAGTTTTTGCCATATCTAAATAATTCTGATTATATTATCAATTTCTGTGTTAAATACGAATGTCAAGTTTTAGCCCTTAGGTGCTTTCTTCTTATTTGCAACCGTTTTTTTACGACCTTTACGAGTACGCGCATTGTTTTTGGTGCTTTGTCCTCTCAAAGGAAGCCCATTACGATGACGAATACCTCTATAACATCCAATATCCATTAAACGTTTTATATTTGTTTGTACTTCTGAACGAAGTGCTCCCTCTACCTTGATTTCATCACTGATAAAACCCCGAATTTTTGCTAATTCTTCATCATCCCAATCTTGCACTTTTTTATCAAAGTTAATATTGGAAGTACTTAGAATTTTACGAGCTGTACTTTTACCTATCCCGTAAATATAGGTCAAACCGATTTCACCTCTTTTGTTTTTAGGTAAATCTATACCTGCAATTCTTGCCATGTATTACTAAATTTTGATTTATTGCTTACTAAATTTTATTACCCTTGTCTTTGTTTGAATTTTGGATTCTTTTTGTTAATCACATAAATTCGTCCTTTTCTTCTTACAATCTTGCACTCGGGCGATCTCTTTTTTACAGATGGTCTTACTTTCATTTTAAAAGTTGTTTTTATTTGTGTCTGAAAACTATTCTTGCTTTGGTTAGGTCGTAAGGTGACATTTCTAATTGTACCTTATCGCCAGGTAATATCTTAATATAGTGCATACGCATTTTGCCTGAAATGTGAGCAATAACGGTGTGCCCATTCTCCAATTCAACGCGAAACATTGCATTGCCTAACGACTCTAGCACCGTCCCGTCTTGTTGTATGGATAATTGTTTTGCCATATTATATATTATATTTTGTTTTTTAAAACTTCTTCAATTTCACTAAAACTGGATAAAATCTCAGCTTCATTTTTTCGTATCAACACATCATGTTCATAGTGTGCTGCGGGTAATCCATCTAGGGTGCGTATGGTCCATCCATCTCGTTCCATCTTGATATTGCGTTTGCCTAAAGTGATCATAGGTTCAATGGCAATAACCATACTCTCTCTCAACTTACTTCCATTGCCAGGATGTCCGTAATTAGGAACATCGGGTTTTTGATGTAGATTGCGTCCAACACCATGTCCAATAAGCTCTCTAACTACTCCATAGCCTCTAGTTTCTGTATAAATTTGAATGGCAGATCCAATATCTCCAGTTCTATTTCCTGCAATGGCTTGTTCTATTCCTTTGTACAGAGAAGCCTTTGTATCTTCCATCAATTTTAAAATGGGTTCTGCTACGTTCCCTACAGGAAATGTATATGCTGAATCTCCATGAAATCCATTTTTATATGCGCCACAATCCACAGAAACAATATCGCCATCCTTGAGTTCGTAATTGCTAGGAAATCCATGTACAACTACATCGTTTACCGAAATACACAAACTATATGGAAATCCGCCATATCCTTTGAAACCAGGTGTAGCACCTTGACTTCGTATGAATTTTTCGGCTATTTCATCCAATGTAATTGTTTTTACACCAGGGGCAATATAGTGAGCAATTTCTGCTAATGTTTTCCCGACAAGTAATGAACTTTCTCTTACGAGCTCTATCTCAGCTTCTGTATGTTGATTTGTCATTTTTATTTATAAATAATGCTAGGAGACTCCATAAGCTCCTGACGTACGACCTTTAATCCGGCCAGATTTAGTCAATCCATCATAGTGACGCATCAATAATTGACTTTCTATTTGTTGCAAAGTGTCTAATATAACACCCACTAAGATTAATAAAGACGTTCCTCCGTAGAATTGTGCAAATTGAGAACTAACTCCAAATAGACCCACAATTGCAGGAAGTATCGCTACAATGGCCAAGAAAATAGATCCAGGCAAAGTAATACGAGAAATCACATCATCAATAAATTCAGCGGTTCTCTTACCAGGTTTTACCCCAGGGATAAATCCTCCATTCTTTTTCAAATCGTCAGAGATTTGTGCAGAATTCATGGTGATTGCCGTATAAAAATAAGTGAATGCGATAATGATGATTGCAAAGACAAAATTATACCAAAAACCTGTGAAATCCATCAAGGCTCTCCAAAATCCATTATTTACAGATTCTGGACTAGCAAAACCGGCAATAGTAACAGGAATGAACATAATTGCTTGTGCAAAAATGATAGGCATAACTCCTGCTGCATTTACTTTCATAGGTAAATATTGACGTACTCCACCGTATTGTTTGTTGCCAACTACACGTTTAGCATATTGAACAGGAATTCTTCGAGTCCCTTGAACCAACAATATACAGAGGAGAATCACTAAAATCAGTACGACAATTTCTAAAGCAAATACAACTAACCCGCCTCCTTGTTGTTCCAAACGAGAAACAAATTCTCCGAAAAGAGCAAAAGGTAAACGAGCAATGATACCAATCATAATGATTAATGAAATACCATTTCCAATTCCATTATCGGTAATACGCTCTCCTAACCACATGACAAACAAGGTGCCTGAAGTAAGAAGAATGGTGGATGAAACCCAAAAGAAAATACCTGGAGCCGCTCCATCAAATGGAATAAATGCGGAATTAGGTAATTGACTCGTTAAATTTGTTAAATAAGCAGGTGCTTGTAATGCTGTAATAGCAATTGTTAAGAAACGAGTTATTTGATTTATTTTCCGACGTCCACTTTCACCTTCTTTTTGTAATTTTTGGAAATAAGGAATGGCCATACCAAATAATTGGATGACAATAGATGCCGAAATGTAAGGCATAATCCCCAAAGCAAAAATAGAGGCATTGGAAAATGCACCTCCGGAGAACATATTCAATAAACCTAATAGACCATCGCTAGCTTGAGTTTGAAGAGCTCCTAATTGATTGGGATCTACCACAGGCAATACAATAAAAGAACCTATCCGATATATAACAATGATACCTAACGTATAGAGAATTTTCTTACGTAAGTCGTCTATTTTATAAATGTTTCTTAATGTTTCTATAAATCTTTTCATTCGTAGATATGCTTATTTTCTATTGTATTTATAGAGTGGTTACAGAACCACCTTTGGCTTCAATAGCTTGTTGTGCGGTTTTGGAAAATGCATGTGCAGTTACTGTGATGTTTGCATTCAATTCTCCACGTCCCAAAATTTTAATCTTATCGGTTTTTGATACTAATCCATGAGCAATGAATACAGCTAAATCAAATTGTTTAATTCCTTTTTCGGTAGCTAAAGCTTCCAAGGTATCAATATTGATTCCGATATATTCAACACGGTTGATATTTTTAAAACCGAATTTAGGTACTCGTCTATACAAAGGCATTTGACCACCTTCAAATCCGACTTTACGGCTATAACCAGAACGTGATTGCGCACCTTTGTGACCTCTGCCTGCAGTTTTGCCTGATCCACTACCAAAACCACGACCCAATCGTTTATTTGTTCTAACCGCACCTTGTGCAGGTGCTAAATTTGTTAAGTTCATATTTCTATGTTTTTCCTTTTTTAATACTATGCTTCTACTATTGTTATCAAATGACTTACCTTTGCTATCATTCCTTCAATTTGAGGAGTAAGGGTAGCTTCAACGGTTTTGTTCATTTTTCCTAGTCTTAAAGCTTGCAATGTTCTTTTTTGACGTAATGGTCTTCCAATCCCACTTTTTACTTGTGTCAATTTTACCTTCTTCATGTCTTTGTGTTTTAAATCTGTTCACAATAGGGTAGGAGTACCACCCTTTTGCTAGAGGTTTTTTAGCCGTTAAATACTTTATTTAATTCAATCCCACGAAGTTGAGCTACAGTGTATGGATCTTTCATTTTTAATAGTGCATCAATGGTAGCTTTTACTACAGAGTGAGGATTTGAAGAGCCTTTTGATTTTGCCAAAACGTCTTTAACTCCTACACTTTCCAAAACTGCACGCATAGCACCTCCAGCAATTACGCCTGTACCATGTGATGCGGGTTTTAAAAACACCTTTGCTCCACTATATTTTCCATATTGTTCATGAGGAATAGTTCCTTTTAAAACAGGAACTTTGATGAGATTTTTCTTGGCATCATCTATTCCTTTTGAAATAGCAGCTTGCACTTCTTTTGCTTTTCCCAAACCGTATCCAACTACGCCATTTTCATTTCCAACTACTACAATAGCAGAGAAACTAAATGTTCTACCTCCTTTGGTTACTTTGGTTACACGTTGAATGCTAACCAATTTGTCTTTAAATTCGATTTCGCTCGATTTTACTCTTTTTACGTTTGCGTCTGTCATAATATTTTTCTTAGAATTTAAGACCACCTTCTCTAGCTGCATCAGCCAAAGATTTTACTCTACCATGATATAAATACCCATTTCTATCGAATATCACATTGGTGATACCCGCAGCGATAGCACGTTCGGCAATGGTTTTACCCACCACTTGAGCCATTTCGCTTTTATTTCCTTTTGATTCAAAGTCTTTTTCTCTCGAACCAGCAGCTACCAATGTTTTACCATCGGCATCATTTATTATTTGCGCATAAATTTCTTTATTGCTTCTGAATACGCTCAAGCGAGGCGTTTCATTAGTACCGACAATTCTCTTGCGGATACGTTGCTTGATACGATTTCTTCTATATGTCTTTGTAATAGCCATAATGCTAAAATGTTAATTGTTTAAATACTATTTACCAGCTGATTTACCTGCTTTTCTTCTCAATTCTTCACCCATAAATTTAATACCTTTTCCTTTATATGGTTCAGGTTTACGGAAAGAACGAATTTTTGCACAAACCATTCCTAATAATTCTTTATCGAAAGATTCTAAAATTATAGTTGGGTTTTTTCCTTTTTCAGCAGTGGTGGCCACTTTGATTTCTTTTGGCAATTCAAGGAACAAGTTGTGAGAATAGCCTAATGCTAAATCTAAAATTTGTCCGTTTGCGGTTGCTTTATAACCAACCCCTACAATTTCTAAGGTGGTTGTGAAACCTGTTGCAACGCCTGTTACCATATTGTTCAACAAAGCGCGATACAAACCGTGAAGCGCACGATGACGTTGTTGATCAGTAGGACGTTGTACTGTAAGGATCGAAGTTGCGGTATCTACGTTGATAGTGATATCAGGATCAACCATACGCTTCAATTCTCCCTTAGGTCCTTTTACAGTTACTAGATTATTGGGGGCTACTGTGATATTTACGCCCTGTGGAATGTGGATAGGTGCTTTACCAATTCTTGACATTGTATTTCTCCTTTTTAGCTAATATAACAAATTACTTCACCACCGATACTTTCTTTTTTCGCTTCTTTGTCGGTCATTAGACCTTTTGAAGTCGACAAAATTGCAATACCCAAACCATTCATAACACGAGGTAAGTTTTCGGTATCTGCATATTTTCTAAGACCAGGTTTACTAACTCTTTCTATTTGTGAAATAGCAGGTAATTTAGTTGCGGGGTGATATTTTAATGCGATTTTGATTGTTGGTTTGGTTCCGTCATCTAACTTATAGTTCACGATGTAACCTTTTTCAAATAAAATCTTAGTAATTTCCAACTTCATTTTAGATGCTGGAATTTCCACAATTCTATGTTTAGCCATATTGGCATTTCTAATTCTAGTTAGAAAATCTGCAATCGGATCTGTAACCATTTTATTTTCTCTTTTTTATTGTGATTGACTTATATATTACCAACTGGCTTTTTTTACTCCGGGAATTAAACCGTTCAAAGCCATTTCTCTAAAATTAATACGAGAGATTCCAAATGTACGCATATATCCTTTAGGGCGACCGGTCAATTGACAACGGTTGTGCAAACGAACAGGAGAAGCGTTTTTAGGTAGTTTTTGTAATCCTATATAATCACCTTCTAATTTTAAGGCGGCGCGTTTTTCAGCGTATTTTTCGACTAAACGTCTACGTTTAATCTCTCTGGCTTTCATTGATTCTTTTGCCATACTGCTTAGTTGTTAGTATTTGGTTTTTGAAATGGGATACCAAATTCTTTTAGTAGGGCTAAAGCTTCTTTGTCGGAAGTTGCCGTAGTAACAAAAGTGATGTCCATTCCTGAAATTTTATTTACTTTATCGATATCGATTTCTGGAAAAATGATTTGTTCGCTAATACCGAACGAAAAGTTTCCATGCCCATCTAAGCCTTTATCACTAATCCCTCTGAAGTCACGAATACGGGGAATAGCCACAGTTACTAAACGATCCAAAAACTCGTACATTTTATCTCCACGAAGAGTTACACGTACACCGATAGGCATTCCTTTACGAACTTTAAAGTTCGAGATATCTTTTTTAGATTTAGTAGACACAGCTCGTTGACCTGTAATAGAAGTCATTTCTTCTATACCCATATCAATGATTTTCTTGTCAGCAATTGCAGAACCCAAACCTTGGTTCAAACAGATTTTTACTAAGTGAGGAACTTGCATAGAGGATTTGTATGAAAACTCTTTTGAGAGTGCAGGTACAATTTCTTCTCTATATTTATTTTTAAGTCTAGGTGAATAACTCATTACTTAATTACCTCCCCTGATTTTTTTGAATAACGAACTAATTTATTTGTTTTTTCGTCCAATTTTCTACCTATTTTACTAGCAACTCCCTTAGAGTCTGTAACCATTAAATTAGAAATATGGATAGAGGCTTCTTGCTTTACAACGCCTCCTTGAGGGTTCTTAGCGTTAGGCTTAGTATGTTTTGATACCATATTGGCACCTTCCACAATCGCTCTTTGCTTTTCGACGTCAATGGAAAGTACTTTACCTTCTTTTCCATTATCGTTACCAGCCAACACTTTTACCGTGTCTCCTTTTCTTATGTGTAACTTCATAACTGTGTAATTTTCTTTTAAAGCACTTCTGGTGCTAGTGAAACAATTTTCATAAATTGTTTTTCTCTTAATTCTCTTGCTACAGGTCCGAAGATACGTGTTCCACGCATTTCTTCATTAGCGGTAAGTAGTACCACGGCGTTATCATCGAAACGAATATAAGAACCGTCTGCACGACGAACTTCTTTTCTCGTTCTAACAACTACTGCCTTAGAAACGGCACCTTTTTTAACGTTTCCTGAAGGAATTGCATCTTTCACGGCAACGATAATTTTATCGCCTACGCTCGCATATCTTCTTTTTGTGCCTCCTAGCACTCGAATACAGAGAACTTGTTTGGCTCCGCTGTTATCGGCAACACTTAGCCTTGATTCTTGTTGTATCATAACTATTTTGCTCTTTCAATAATTTCAACTAATCTCCAACATTTATTTTTGCTCAAAGGTCTTGTTTCCATGATGCGAACAGTATCACCTGGATGGCTGTCATTCTTCTCATCATGAGTCATGAATTTCTTTGATTTTTTTACGAATTTCCCATAAATAGGGTGTTTCGTTTTACGTTCAACTAAGACGGTGATGGTTTTGTCCATTTTGGTACTAACCACTAATCCGATTCTTTCTTTTCTTAAATTTCTTTCCATGCTTCTAAATTTCTTTATGGAGCTATTCTGCTAATGACCTGCTACGTAGTTCGGTAAAAACTCGTGCAATGGTTTTTTTATGTTCTCTAATCTCGTTAGGATTCTCAACAGGTGAGATAGCATGACTAAGTTTTAGTTTAGTCACCTGAATCTGTTCTTCCGCCAAACGCTCTTTCAATTCGGGGGTTGATAACTCTTTTATATCTGCAATTTTCATATCTGCCTATTTTTTATTCTTCTACGTAATCTCTTCTAACAATAAATTTCACTGGGATAGGAAGTTTTTGAGATGCTAAACGAAGTGCTTCTTTTGCAACTTCCAATGGCACACCCTCTGCTTCAAAAAGAATTCTACCCGGTGTAACTCTCGCTACGAAATATTCGGGAGCACCCTTTCCTTTACCCATACGAACCTCATTAGGTTTCTTTGTAATAGGTTTGTCTGGGAAAATACGTATCCATATTTGGCCCTCACGTTTCATGTAACGAGTTACAGCTTGACGTGCAGCTTCTATTTGGCGACCTGTAATTAAAGCAGACTCTAAAGCTTTAATACCGAAAGAACCGAATGCAATTTCTGCACCTCTCTTGGTATTACCTTTCATCTTCCCTTTCTGCTGTTTTCTAAACTTTGTTTTTTTTGGTTGTAACATTTCTGTGTTGTATTAAAATGTTGACGCTATTCGCTTATTATTGTTTTTTTCTTCTATTGCCACCACCCATTGGACGAGGACCTCCTTGGTTGCCTCCACGATTTGGTGTATCTTTGGTAGCAGGGAGTGCACCGAAATTAGCAGTAAGGTCTTTTTTACCATACACTAATCCGCGACAAATCCATACTTTGATACCCAAACGTCCGTAAGTAGTATGTGCTTCGGCTAAAGCATAATCAATGTCGGCTCTTAAAGTGTGAAGTGGTGTACGGCCTTCTTTAAAATGTTCCGTACGTGCCATTTCTGCACCACCCAAACGTCCAGCAATTTGTACTTTGATACCTTCAGATCCCATACGCATTGCGGAGGAGATAGCTGTTTTGATTGCTTTACGGTAGGAAACACGACCTTCCAATTGACGAGCAATTGAAGATGCAACGATAACTGCATCAAGTTCGGGGCGTTTAACTTCAGAAATGTTGATTTGAATTTCCTTGTTAGTCAATTTTTTCAACTCTTCTTTTAGTTTGTCAACCTCTTGTCCAGCTTTACCAATGATAAGACCTGGACGAGCTGTATGGATAGTAATCGTAACGAGTTTTAAGGTCCTTTCGATTAATACCTTCGACACACCTGCTTTTGC
>JAVVPL010000009.1:0-13762 GCA_036655775.1 Bacteroidales bacterium
CTGGTTTGTCCAATGACACTATGGGTAGAGTAACAAAAAAGCACACATAATAGGATGCGTGTATATTTTTTCATAAATTTCAATTTTAGTTTAATGAATTTTTAAATTTGACAAAATCAACAATTACTATTAAATGTAATTGTGGAAATCTATTTTTAAAAAATTTTTCATATTTGGCAGAAGTTTATCTCGCTTCTGCTAAATATGAAAAATTAATTAAAGAACCAATTGTAAAAACAAATTCAATTTGTGATTTTGTTTCGTTTTTGATTCAAAGAAAAATAAGGGTCGATTTTAAATCGGCCCTTATTTTTAATTTTATTGTATAATCATTTTATACGTGTATACATGTCCTTTGCTGTAAAGATTAATTAAAACAAGGGCATTATCAAGAGCCACTGGCAAAATAATATTACTATTGGCATTGATGATATGAGATTGCAATAAAGCACCTTGAAGATTGAAAATTTCCAAACGATCAATGTGTTTTGCTTGTGGATTGAGAATATGAATTTGTTGTTTTTGTGTATACACTTTGAAATTGTTGACACTAAACTCATCTTCGATATTCGTTTTTACTTGGAAAGTAGCTGAAGCAGAATATTGACTAGCTAAATATTTACTACAAAAACCTTGTACTTTCCATAAATAAGGCGTGTTTACTTTTAAGCTTTTTAGTAAATGTGCAGCCGTGTTTACTCTGATTGTATCCCAATCTACGGAACCTTCTTTATAAGCTAGATTCCATGCAATATGTCCTGTACCAGCCCATGAAAGTTGAGCAGTTTTGCTTTTTTCATCCACCGTTGATTTTAGATCGGTAGGAGGCGTACATGGAGGAATAGCAGGTGTAGTAAATGTAATACTATCCGTATAGTCACTAACATCGGCTCCACCACAATTAGAACGCAATTTGGCAAAATAAACAGTTTTAGGAGTTAAACCTACAATGGAAATTGTATCTTTAGCACGTCCATATTGATAGGTGTTTCCACTGGTAGCACCTTGTTCATAAATCATAAGTTCAACACCTTGTGCATCTTCATGTGCTTTAAAAGAGAAGGCAGCTAAATTCCATTCTACCAAAACAGTTTTGAAGTCGGCAGGAACATGACATGTGATATAAAGGGTTCTAAATGTACGAGCTTGTGTAAAGACACTTTGATCGTTAGGTTTATCGCTACATTGACTCGAAATAGAAACCATATATTGCGTACCTTCGGTTAAGCCTGATAAAGTAAGCGTTTTGTTTACGGTTTCAAGTGTATCCCATTTGGTGGCAGTGAGGCCTTTCCAAATCACTTTGTATTTTACACCACTTCCATCCCAAGAGATTGTGGCTTTATCTACCTGAAGAGCAAATTTTATATTGCTTACTGTATCACAAACATAACTGTCAAGTGTTGTAAAAGTGGTAGGAACAAATATTGAACTGTCGCTTGCACCACATAAAGCAGCTACTTTAACATCATATAAGGTAGAAGGAGTCAATTTTTTCAAAAGGGTATCTTTTGCAGCAATTTTTGAATACGTGTAATCGGTCTCGGTATTCTTTTTGTAAGCAAATACAAATTCGGTTGAATTTGGAGATTGCCAAGCAATATTAGCCGTAGTATCCGTAATTTTAGAAGTTGTTAGAGCCAATGGAGCTGCGCAATTGTAATCGATGGTTACGTTTGTAATAAATGGACCTGCAGAGACAGGTTGCTCACCCTCGTTTTCTAACAAAAATGCCATTTTCACAAAACCTTTTAAATGAGACAGATTAACTTTGACAAATAGACTATCCATGTTGTTTAGATCGTATGTACTTCCTTTACCAAAGGTAATGATTGTATCTTTAATACTAAAAGTATCCGAACTAGGAATTGCAATAAGAGAAAGACGAATCAATTCATTATCTAACATGGTCTGGAGACCAGGCTTAAAATCATCATTTATACTAAGACTAAAACTCATATATTTGGTACCTCCATCCGCTTTAAATTCCAAATTTGGAAGCGTGATTAAGGAAGCAGCTCTAGGACCACATGAAGCATGTATAGATGTATATCTATTGTTGTTCACCATTCCTTTCCAATTTTGACCTGACCAAGTTTCAACAGCCGCAGGCGTTTTATTTAAACTAGAAAGTGCCGTAGGCGTTTCTTTTAAGAAAGGGCCAAATCTGCCTTTGTAATTTTTAAATCCTTTAATGGTAAAATCAACGTTTTGAGGTATTTCACTAAAATTAGTAAAGAAAGGAATTGCATAGTCCGTTTTGGCTTGTTCAGTCATCATGGTCCAATCGCTCACAGAAGTAGGAGAACAAAGGGTGCGTACACGTACCTTATATGAGGTAGCCGATTTTAAGCCTGTGATATAAGCTGGATTTGAAGCAACGGCAATAGGTGCTGACCATTCAGTCGTAGATGCATCCTTATAAGAAAGTTCCCAAGCGGTAGCTCCCTCTTGTGCATCCGTCCATTTTACTAAAATAGCATTCGGTTTTGTACTATCCTCAAGTACATTGATAGTAGTAGGATAGTCACAATCTTTAAGTTGTTCTACTTTAACATTTGATATCCGATTTATGGCTTTTTCATTGGAATGAAATAGAAAACGCACATATACCATTTGATTGTCATAAGCCGAAAAAATAACTGTTGTTTTGGATAAATCAGGCACAGTTTCAGCAAAATTGAGATGATTCACCGTATAAACAGTTTTGAAACTACTATTTAAGGTGTCGCAAGTACCAATTTGTACACAAAGAGAGTCGCCTGCAATTAACTTACGAGGTGTAGGATCTCCTCTACGAGAAGGAGGAGTTAGAAAGCTTTTGTCAAAAACAATCCGATGTTGACCTTCTTTTAAAAGTACAGGAGGTAAAATTAAATCGGTAGAATCATGACTTGGTTTTCTAATTGCAGTATTGTTGTTTGTAGCTGCTTCAAAAGAAGGAGGACCTAGTATTTGACCCGTCCAATCGGTAGGAGTAGCAAATAAATATTTAGTAAACTTTGTGCTTAACAAAGAGGAAAAACCAGGTACGCATTCGGCTTCATATCTATCTGGGAATGTACTGAAATCCCAATCGGTAGGAATTGTAGCAGCGGTTCTAGTCCATATTTCTGCAGCTTCGGATGAATAGCTAAAAGGAGTTTCTGAATAACTATAAACTCTGAAAAGAGATACTGTATTAGGCAATAAATTAGAAATAGTATAATCCGAGGAAGCAGGTCCTTTATATAGTACACTATCTCCATTGTTTAAAACATCGCCCACTTTGACTGTGGAGGCAATTTCGATTGGAGTATATAAATCTGGGGTATTTGCAATACATATCAAAACAGGATTTGCCGCTGTATTGGCTGTGACATTTAAGGCAATAGAACTAGTGCTTACTGTTGCTTGAGCTACTTTAGGTTCAATTAAACGAGTAGTGAAATCAACCGTAGCTGCAGCTGCGTAACTAGGACCTCCATTACACATATCATTATAATTAAATGCAGATACTGTATACTCAGTAGATCCAATTAAATTGTCTATGTCTAAAATAGTATCTGTAAAATTAGCAGAAAGGATTCGTGCCCCACCAACTAGTATGTCGTTATCTTTATATATCGTAGAATCGGCAAGAGTAACTACCTGCCCTTTTGCACTTAGGACGAGTAAAGTAGCATCAGCAGCTGTAGGAGGAGCTAATGTTAATTTTACTTCATGACTTTGAATATCACTGATAACAGGCGTTTGAGCTACTCCAGGTTTTCTACAAGAAGGAGGTAATGAAAATGTATACATTCTACCTGATGGAGGAAATATAGAATCATTTAACATAATGCCTTTAGGGGCATTATAAGGTAATCCCGTTATTAAATTTGTAAGAGGCTGTGTTAGAGGCCCCATCCAGGAAGTGGTGCTCGTTCTCGTGTGATAATCTTCATCCGTAATTCTAAGACCTATTTGCGTTTGATCTTTTTTATTGTTGCGCAATCTGTATTTATCAAAAGAGATACTAAACGTATTGTCTGAACTTAGAATAAGTTGAAAAGAAAGCGTATCGTAAACAATTGGGGTTGCCCATATATTATTAGTCCATAATAAATTGGTCCATTGAACAGTTAAAGTTTGAACTGCACCACCAGGAGGACCTATTGGAGGGGGACCTACTGGACCGCCAGGACTTACTGGAGCTTTGCCACCAGGACCGCCAGGACCACCAGGACCACCAGGACCACCACCAGTACCGCCTATCAATTTATACAATATCGTAGTTTGCTTAGGCCCCATAGGAATGGTAGATATTTGTTGACCAGACAAATTCGAAGCTTGCACACAAAAAATACTATTATTTAGATTGGTAGATATATTACCTTGGATAGGTGTAGAAAAAGCGGCATTGATAGAATCATTACCAAGATAAACCATTCCATTTGCAGCTACCAAAAAGTGTGTAAATACTTGACGACCTAATTGAAATTTGAAACCAATGGGAGTTGCTTTGAGAAATTTAATTTCTCCCGTTTGCATTACATACCCCGTATCGCCTACTAAGAGTGTTTTGTGGAGATCTTTACCTTGCAATTTGGCCCCTAGTCGTGTTCCCTGCATTAGAGGAATTTCGCCATAGAGCGCAACTCTACTCTGGGCGAACCTATAGCTCGCCGCCGGTTGTCCCATTGCCATTGTACAGGCAAACAAGAAGCCGACAAATAATAATTGTTTTAGTTTTAGTTTCATAATTAATAGTTTTAGTTCATTATTTAGTTTTTTGTTTCATTATTTTTAGATTATTCAGAATTATCCGAATAAATTCGATGGCAAAGAACATGAAGTTATCAAAGAAAACAAAATAATAGGTATTACAAATTTTAAACATCCTCGTATTTTGATGTTACATTTAGTCAACCACTATAAATAACAAGCTGATAATATGCTTAATAAAATATGATATTTTATTAAGCAGAAAACAGAAAAGGGTCTATAAAATAGACCCTTTTCTCGAAAACCAAAACCAAACAAAACCAAAACTATTTTATTTCTTTACTATTTTCATGCTTTGTACACTTCCATTTGCATTTATAAAACGAAGTGTGTATAACCCTTTTGCTAAATTTTTGAAAGAGAGTGTTTGAGCAGAATTATCTAAGGTATAGATTTGTCGCCCGTAACTGTCAAACAACTCTACTCGGAGGTATTCTCCTTGAATATTTAAAATATCCTGTACGGGATTAGGGTATACACTTAGGTTGGTGGACTTATCTACTTGGATACTAGTGGCAGATAATTTTACATTTTTGGTCTCTGCAAATATTTCATCACAGGTATTCCAAAGTGAACTTACTTTGTAAGCGTATGTACCTTCATTCAAATTACTATCGATATAATTTAAACTTTTGAGAGGAGAAGCATTTAATTTAGTCTCATCCCGATAAATATTAAAACCTGTAAGAGATAGCGTTTCTGAAGGTGCATAGAAGGGCTCTGCAAATTCTTTGGTTAGTATTTCGTGGGTATTTACTTGTAGAGAATGTATATCCACTTTTATAATTCCTTGACCTCGAGAACTATTTTGATTTACACCTTGAGTAGAAGATGCAATATCGTGTGTTTTTGCAAGAATGGCGGCAATCGTCCAATTGGCATTCACTCTTAAATCTCGACTGGCTAATCCCCATTGTTTCCATTCTTCAAAATCAGTGGTAAAAAGATCCCCATAGCCTACTTTGGCAGGACCGTTGTCCATACTTATAGGCATTTTACCATCCACATAATCTACTACATAACCAAGTGCTAATTCATACGTTTGGGCACCAATGGGTATAGGATGTTCAAAATAAGTGTTGAAAAATTCATTTATTGGTGTTTTACCTATGGATTCTTGATAAACCAATTTTTCGTTAAGGAACACAATTGGACGGACATCGGTGGTTTCATCACGAAGAATCAATTCCATGCCTATTATTGAATAATCACGATAGAGATTTAATTGTGTTGAATCCCAAGCTATGGCTACAGCAAGTGATTTACCACCTTGGAGACCTATGGGTCTTGCACTAATTCCACTACCCCAACGCAATGAAAGAGGTTCTTCAAAAAAAGGAGCTGACCAGGAGGCATTTACATTAAAAATCTTAGCTTGTGGATCTTTCAGTACCGATTTGAATATTAAATATTCAGGTTGACTACAACTGCCTTGGTGGGTAACTTCAAGGATGGTGGAATCGGAAGCAACACAAGAATTATTATAAAAAGCTTCTATCTTATAGGTATGTGAACCTAAACTTGGAGCAGAGTCTTGATAACGTGTGTATATCAGAAGTTCTTGATTTAAACGTTGGGCATCTCGATACACATTGAAACCCAATAGTTGAGATTGCTGATTTTTGGCAGGTAAATCAAAGGTAAGCAATACATTTTTATTTTGTTCAACTGAATGAAGTGATTGGATGGGATAACAAGGTAAAATAGTATCAATAGTTACAGTCTGTGCATAAGAGAGTTCGGATTCACAACCATTGTTGAAAACCGCAGAGACTTTGTACGTATAGGTACCTACTTGGAATAAGTCTTCTGAATAATGCCGTTTTTTCATAGGTGTTTGATTTACTTTTACTTCGTTTTTGTATAGATTATAACCCACTAAACTGGGTCGACTATCCAATTCAAGCATTACAACCACATTTTCACCATAAGTTACTTGCATCACAGGAGCTAAGCAAACGGTGCTATCTTCTAAGGTAATTAAGGTCATGCCGCCTGTTCCTCCTCCATATTTCGAAGTAATATCTTTGACTTCAGGAATTTGACCAAAATCAAAAACAAAACCTGTGGCTTTTTTGGTAGCTACCTCATATTCATGAATTTCAGCATTGGATTTGCCTGTATATTGAGATATATAAACTTTACCTTTGTAATAAGCAGCGCCAGAAGCATCCACTAAACCTTCTAAACCATCACTAATTTTAGTACCGTCTTTTTTGATAAAAACACTCGTATTATAATTACCAACTTCAAAACCACCATTGCCATTATCTAATTCGGGAATATAGGTAATGTGTCTCGCATTTTCTGGAACAGGAATGGTATTGACAATCGTTTTATATTCAAAATCTAGTTCGTATATAAATTTAGTGCCTGCTACTGCATAAATAGAAGTGCCATCAGTGGCAAATCCACGCACTGCAGGAAGTCCTTCTATTTTTATATTTTCAATGGGTTGCCATTGTGCATTATATTTGGTAATACCCGAAATATTCCAATTGTCTGCATAATAATAATCCCCTATTTGGGTCACTACAATTTTTTCATACCCTTTTAGATTTTTGATATAAACTAAATCTAATTGATTGTCGGCATTGTTAATTTTGCTTTGATTGTTTGAGGCTTGCTTGTTGAGAATAGGTGCTTTAGATAGATTTGATATGGGTGCTACATCAAATATGGGATTTTGAACAAAGCTTAATGTGTGTGGTTCCAAGGCTTCAACGCTCTCTAATGTTTTGGTTAGATACTTGGATTCATTTACTATTTCGGAAGAAGAAAGCCCCCATTGTAATTTTAAATTGCGATTATACTCTAAATCGGCACGAAGGTATTTGACAGAATAGCAACCTCCTGGTTCTACAATTTGCACTTTACTTTCTTGACTAAAAGCAGATTCACCATCCGCATAAACCGCGGTGATTGTATAATTGTGTATGCCTCTAGGTGTGGCTAGATCTATATATGTCAAAGTTGTAATTGGACTTTTGGTAAGAAGTACGGAATCACGATAAACATTATAACCTAGCACTGAATTCGCTATTTTATAAGGTTTTTTCCAACTTAGTTGAACATTCATACTTTGTTTGATTTGTTTGGCCACTAAAAATAACGGACGTGTATTTAGGGGAAGTTCGTCCAACTGTATTAAATACGAACAACGAGCTCCATTAGTAAAAATAAAACCAGCCATCACTCTTGCATCTCTCGAAATTGCATAAGCGGTAAATAAATTTTTGTCACCTACATTAATCCCATAAAATTCCAATAAATACTCATTGAGTGTGAGGGTTCCGTTTTCTTTAGTCCAGACAAATGGCGTACGATCGCCAAAATCAATACCTGTCATATAGCCTAAAACTACGCCATTTTCGGAAATTCCTCCTGCAGAGGTTTGTTTCCAACCAGGAAGTGGTTCAATGGTAATTGTTTCTTTGCCCTTGGTCCATATTTTTCCACGACCGTTCAATGCACCTACCAATACACTACCATCGTAATTAGAACCAAAAACTTCGCCATCATCTTCATTGGCAAGTTCGGCTTCGGTGGAAAGCAAATACGATTTATCACCTTCCCAATACACGGGAACACGAGGTCCTCCAGCACGACAAATACTAAAACCATAAGCTACCTTCCCATTCCCAGAAATTGCATTGGGTCTGGCTCCATAAGACATCCAATTGCCATCCGTAGGTCGAGGGAAATAGGATTCTAAAGTTTTGTAAACCGTATCTCCTCGCCATAAAATACCTTTGTAAATTTTCTTGTTTGATTCAGGTATATCCTCATAACCAGAACCTCCAATGGTTAGGCCATCATCGGACATACCATAAACGTTATTTGATTTTGTGTAAGCATCGGCATCGGCGGGAGCAGCCGTAGGCAATGTTGTATAGAGACCTTTGCGCCATACTTTTGCTTCATCGCGTTCCGCTTTCACTTCATATTGACCCGCTGCTTCCATGGTATTAGAAATTCCATTGACAAACATATCCAATACGTAAACCGTATCGTGGGGGATATCATAGACAAAGCCTTGGGTTGGACTAAAAAAACCTCCTAGATATTTCCCATTTCCAGAAACACAGGACACATTACCACCCATGATATGATCCATTAAACTAAATTTTCCTTTGGCACCTAAAGTTACTGTCTGCGCCATAACTGGAACAGAAAAAAGTAAAAGCATGGCCATGGAAAATATCCATTGTTTATTTATTTTTTGCATGTTTTTAATAGTATTATTATTTAACTAAATTTTTGTACACTATGCTGCCTTTGACTGTTTGCAATCGAATCAAAACCATAGTATTTTGAAGATTGGTGGGAATTAAAATATGATCGGAATTATGAATTGGATAATTTCCTAGTAGTTTTCCTTCAAGACTTAAAATTTCAACTTGTTCAATGCGTTGATTTCGAAGATTAACAATGTGAATTTGACCGTTTTGACTATATACGGTAAATCCTTTTTTGAAATCGGTACTAGACTCTAAAGATATAGGCAAGGTGGTAAAATTACTTGCATTTGAATATTGACTATATAGAAGCTGTGCACATCGGGATTGAACTTGCCAAGTGTAGGCGGTGTTGGCTTTTAAATTATTGATGGTATAGATAGTTGCAAAATGACCTATGGTGGTGTCGTACTTAGCAGCAGTACTTGCTTTGAATAAGATATTATATTCATAGGTTTTTTGAGAAGGAGTCCAAGTCAATTGTACACTTGTGGGAGTTATAGCAATTGCATGCAAATTGGTGGGAGGATAGCATGAAGGATAATTAAGGGTGGCACATTGTACCGAATCAGACCATTCACTTATATCCCCAGGAGCACAAGTCATACGCATACGTATCCAATAGGTTGTATTTGCAGCCAATCCATAAAGTTCAATAGTGTCTTTTGCCGAGCTAGGAATTTCTTTGCCCCATGAAGTGGCATTGTCTTCTCTAATTAATATAGAAATAGCTCTAGCTTCACTTTTCCAAACTAGGGTCACCGACTCAAAAGTAGGTTTGATAATGTGAAAATTTTCGGGGGCTGGACAGGTAACATATTGGGTGGTAAAATATTTTGGACTTGTCCAAAGGCTATGATCGGTGGTATCGGCCGTACATTGGGCTTGGATTTTGTATTCATATTTGGTACCCTCTTGAAGTTGGGAAAGTGTAATTTTAGTTGTATCTATTTTGGATTGTATCCAATCGGTAGTATTGAATTTACGATACGCAAAGGTGTATGAA
Organism: Bacteroidales bacterium; assembly: GCA_036655775.1. GTDB lineage: Bacteria > Bacteroidota > Bacteroidia > Bacteroidales > P3 > JAVVPL01. The sequence continues at coordinate 9,991 of JAVVPL010000009.1, forward strand.
TGGGCTTCCCCTTTCCAAATCAAATCCACTTCATGAAGAGCGGAACGAATAACTCGACTATTGGTAATGGTATCACAAACATAAGGTGTAAGCGTTGTAAATGTATTGGTGGTCCATCGACTACTGTCATTGGCTGCACAAAGGCTCAAAACGCCCCATTGGTAGGGAGTGGCTGCAGCCAAAGATTTAAGTGTAATAGAAGGTAAATCGGTTGTTTGGTAGCTGTAGTCTGTTTGATCTTGTGTGCGATAACGTAAAAGCCATTGAGAAGATTTATCGGAAGAGGTCCAGGAAAGCATCGCTGAATCCTCTCCAACATGGCTACTAGTAAGATTTGTTGCCATAGGACAAGTATAATCCAAATTGATATTATCTACATATATACAACTATTGACACTTGCTTTTCCTGTGTTTTCTACATAAAATCCAATGGCAATTTTTCCGCTTTGTCCTTTTAATAAAATACTTTCATGAACACTATCTAAATTGCCTAATTTATTGGGACTTCCAGCTCCATAAGCTTTAAGGATATTGGATTTGGTATAGGTTTTACCTCCATCGGTAGAAAGAACTACCAAAAAACGAGCTTGACTATTTACACTATCCAAACCCCCTATCTGCCAACGAGGAGCTAAAGCAAAATCAAAAGACAATAATAGATTATTTTCATCTGCACCTAAATCCATTACGGGTGTAAAAAACCAACTACTGGCATTGGCTGGAAAATTGCAATTGATGGCTTTGGTATTTGCATTTTGTTTCCATTTTCTAATATTCCAATCGCCTGTATTGTCAGTTAACACAGGGAAAGTCACACTATCTTTATCCGCAAATAAACTTTTGGTTCCTGTCCAATAAGCGGGGAAAAATTTGCCCTCTACCCAAAGATCGCTTTCAAAATTGACAAAAAGTGGCATTGCATATTTGGTATAAAATATAGGACTTGGAGCCGACCATATACTAGGTATATTTCCTTCACATACCGCTTGTACTCTAGCTTGTAAGGCCGATTGGGAAACTAGTCCAGAGAGTATTCCAGGAAAGCTTGTTACATTTTGTGCGGGAGACCAAGTGGTGTCGAATTCGGCCTTATAGCTAAGGTTCCAAGAAGTGGGAGTAAGATCCGAACTCTCACTATTGATCCACTCTAAGGCTGCAGAATGGGTAGTAATTGTAGAATCAATAGCAAGTACTCTAGATACATAATCACAAGAAAATATTTTTTCCACTTTGAGATATGTGATGGATGAAATGGATCTATGAGGAGAATAATAGACAAAACGGAAATTCACAATTTTATTGTCGTATCCTGTGATTTCTATACTTCGCTCTTGTACTGCCGTGGTGCTCAGTGTGTAGTTTGTACTATTGAGAGTGTACAAAGTTTTGAAATCAACTCCGTTTTCTGTAATTTGAACAAGAAGCGAATCGGACTCAGTTAATTTATAACCTACATTCCCCATCATTGGTCCAGGAACTTTGGAGGTAAAGCCAAAAAATAAACGATGTTTACCCGATTCAAATACAACAGAGGGACTCATGGCATCTGATTGCGTAAGCTCTCCTTCCGAAACATAGGTTGCCAATTCACAATCGTTGCCAACCATCGCAATGGGGGCTACTTTATAATATGGAGAACCTGGTAAATTCTTAATTATAGTAGACCATCCTGCGGCCATTTCATTTTGTTTTTCTCCATTAAAACCAAAGAATGCTGGAAGTTTTGACCAAGTTCTTTCGCCAATTTGACTAGAGGTACTGGAATAAACAGTATCACTTCCATCCACACTCCAGGCCGTAATCCAATAACGACCATTGGGAATTAAATTTTGAATTTTAAATTCAGAAGCACTTCCTTTATAAATTACTTTGGCTCCATTGCTGAGGGTATCGCCTACTTGCAACTTTCCTTTAGGACTTGCCTGGGCATATTCATCGGCACTATATAAGGCTATCACCATGGTATGTTTCTCTTTATTTGCCGTCAATTGCAGGGTGATACTATGGGTGTCTCTTTGCATCGTTTTTAACGAAGGGGCACCAAACAAGGTTCGTACCGAATCTCTTAAGGGGGTAGTACTATAAAGAATAGGCCCCGAACATTGATTGTTGTAGCTAAATATATGATACTGATATTGTGTGGAAGGCTGTAATTCGGAAAGTGTATATTTATCGGTGGCAGCAAAACCTATAACTTTGGCATTGCCCAATAAACTATCTTTGCTATATGTAATGCCCGCTTGAGGTTGTACATCCAATATCCGTTCAGTACTTTGTAATACTAAATATCCATCGGCTTTAGCTTCTTTGGTGAAAGCAAAAGACAAACCCGTAGATAAAATATCGGAAGACACAAAGTCGGAAGGTGGATTGGAGGCTACGCATGCAGGCGGAGGCGAAAAAGTATAGACTAAATTAGGAGCTGGATATACCTTTGCGCTAAACATATTTTTATTCCACACACTAGCACTTTTGGTAACTTTAGTCCAATCGGCAGAGGCACTCAAAAGTGACAAATCGGTTTTATTGTTTTTTAAACCTATTTGAAAAGAGAGGCTCAAGGGTTTTGGGGCTGTAATTTGTGCATTTTTGTAAGCAATCTGAAATGTTTTGTCTTCAGACAAACGAATTTGATAATTCAATGTATCGTAATAATTGGCAGCAGTTCGAATCAAAATATTTTTAAATTGAACAACTAATACACGACTACCCACTGTAGTTCCCTCAAGTTTATAGCTAATTTGTGTAAACACAGGATCTTGATCTGACGTTTGCAAACTCATTACGGTATCAGAGTACAAATTTCCTATCACTCGCATTGTATTTTCACACGCATTACCATAAAATCCTGTATATGCAAAGCCAGGGAAAATACTATCGTCGGCAGTAGCACCCCCTAAATAGAGTAAGCCTCGTGTATTTATCGTAAAAGTAGTGTAGGTTTGATCACACCATCGAAAAGGGAAACCAATTTGAAAACCTTTTGTTCCTATTGGTTCACAAACGTCTACATTTACACCAGTTTTGGTGGAAAGAATGCTTTTGGCATCAAAATCTTTGCCATATAATTGGGTTCCAATAGGTGTACCATCAGAAATTTCTTGATAAGGCGTAGCCGTGGAAGCCTCCACAACATACGTATTCGCTGGCTGCGCCCAGGCAAAGAAGCAGGCGAATAGAAAGCCAAAACCTAATAATAATTTTTGTTTCATTTCCGTTTTATTTTGGAGTTTATAATTCTAAAAATTTTATGCGAAGTAACTAAAAAAAACAAGAATGCAAGAAAATAAAAAATCACAAATTTAAACGTGCTGTTTTTTTTGCTTTACATTTTATTACATTTCAACATAACAATTTTTAAACCAAGAAATTACATATAGTATATTTTTTTACAAGAGCCTATACTATTGTGAAGATAAACGACAAAACACCCTTAAAAAGAAATTTTAAAATTACAATTTTAGAAATACTTCATACAAATTTACCTCTGGAGATAAATTCATTTTTTTCTTTAGACGAAATTTGGCAGTACCTACCGATTGAAAAGTACGATTGGTCAGAGAGGCTATTTCTTTTGCACTTAAATTGAGACTAATTAATGCACATAAACGCATTTCATTCGGTGTTAAACCAGGATATGAGGCTTCCAATTTTTGAAAAAAGCCACTATTTACTTGTTCAAAATACATTTGAAACTCGCTCCAATCCTTATTGGGCGAAAATTCCTTGAGCAAACTTTGTTTATCCCATATTTCAATTGTTGTAATCGCTA
>JAVVPL010000009.1:13772-20960 GCA_036655775.1 Bacteroidales bacterium
CTCGGCTTTTTAAAGTGAAATGTATTTTAAGATCTTTGACTTTATCCATTAAAGAGATAGCCAATTCATTGAACTTTAAAAATAAAAGCGCATTGGATGTAAGTTCTTTGTTTTTGGTGTCTAATTGTTCGCCAAAATGTTCTTTAAGCCCCTGTAAACGTTGCCCCTCCCCTTCTTTGGCTTCAGCTAAACGTTCTTTCATTAAATTATTGACCCTACATTGATATAAAATACGACGTGTCATCACAATAATGGCAATGCTTGCTAAGCCCGCCAATGCTAATAAAAACGCGATCCATAAATTTCGATTCGACACTTTTTCTTCCGCCAATTCTAAACTTTTTGCCTTTAGTTTGCGCTCTTGAAGGGTTTTATAATTATCAAATTTATATTTTAAAGTCATGAGCTTTTCTTCACCTTGCAAATTGGTGATTGAATCTAAAAGGCTATAACTTTGGTGTAATAAGAGATTGGCTTGCTTGTAATTGCCCTGCTTTTCACAGATGGCACTGGCCAAACGAAGCGTGGACATTTGCATACTAATGGCATTGGCTCCTTGGGCTTCTCGTAGAAGTTGGTCGTTGACTTGTTGGGCCTTTGCATATTGGCCTTGATCGTATAAACCTACGGCATAGCTACTTTGAATATACATGCGTAAATGATATTCTTTCTTAGAATCGGCCAAATCAAGGGCTCCTAGATAGTATTTTTTTGATAATTCATACTGTTTCAGTCCTTGGTAGGCCAAAGCTAAATTCAAATTTGCATATATTATTTCGTTGCCCGAATATTGTTCTAGCAATACTATACGGTGCATTTCTACAAAGGAATTGAGGGCTTCAGCATAGTTTTCTAAGCCTAAATAGGTGCCTCCAATATTGGAATAGGCCACATATTGTCCTCGTATATTGTTTTGTTTTTTGTAAATGGCCAAACTTTTTTTGAAATACTCAATGGCTGTACTCCATTTGTTGAGAGAGCCAAAAACAATTCCCATCCCATTGTACGCCTTGGCTGCCCCTATGGAATTTACATCAGATCCATACAAATCCATAATTCGATTAAAGCGCAACATGGCTTCATCAAACACTCCTAAATAAACTTCGGAACGACCCAATTGCGCTAAGGCTTCGATATGTAAATTTTGCCATTTTTTCTTAAGCGCCAAATCGGAAGAAGAAGTGATTTTTTTAAGCGAATTTTCAGTTTGGGCTACGGCCTTGGTCAAGCACATCACCGATTCTCTATATTTACCTGCATTAAAAAATAATTCACCGTATCGAATTTGATAATCGATAGCGGCATACATATTCTCGGTTCTTCGAGAATACTCAATTGCTTTTTTTAATACTATTTTCTTTTGATCGATAGAAAATGTATCTATTTGCAAGATATGCTTCCAATAGTCCGTACTATCTTTCTCCGTGCGAGAAAAAAGAGAGGTTGGGAAATATAAAAAGCATAAAAAGAGTAGGATTAGCTTAGTTTGCTTCATTGAATTTAGTTTTCAATACAAATATAGGCTTTTTTTTTGAAATATCCAATAATAAATTATTCCGTGAAGGCTGTAGAAAATCGATAAACTACTTTTAATATCCATTTATTGGGCAAAATAGTAGCCAATATTTTTGCCATTTTCATAGTAAAACCTGGAATAATCACTAATTTTTTTTTAAACATGGAATCGATGGCATACTTGCTGACCTCCACCGATGACATTCCTTTCATTTTGAATGAAACACTGGCCGTTTTATTAAATTCGGTTTTGACAGGACCTGGACAAAGTGTACTGATGACCACTTTGGAATGTTCTTCTTTTAATTCTTGATACACCGCTTCGCTAAGGCGCAACACAAATGCTTTGGAGGCATAATACGTAGCCATCATGGGCCCTGGCGCAAAAGCAGCCGAAGAAGCTACATTGAGGATATAGCCTGCGTTACGAGCCCTCATATCGTTTAGAAATAATTTCATCAATAAATGAAGGGCTTTGATGTTGATATCAATCATTCCTGCATCTTCCTTGATGGGGGTTTGTGAAAATGCCCCAAAAAGGCCATAACCTGCATCATTGATCAGAATATCTATATTTTGATTTTTTACTTGTTCATAAAGCGTATAACAATTTTCCTCTAGGGCTAAATCTAAAGCGATAATCTGCGCATTGGTCGACACCGCTTGGGCCAATTGTTCCAAACGCTCTTTGCGGCGAGCCACCAAAATTAAATCATAGCCTAAAGATGACAGATAAAGAGCCATATCGTGCCCTAAACCACTCGAAGCTCCTGTAATTAAAGCAATCATTTGTTTAAATTTTTTTGTAAATACACTTAATTTTGTCAAATGTACATCATTTAAACAAATTTTCAAAAATTTTATTATTTTTTTTGAAAATTTTAATAAAATACTTTATTCGTTTGTTAAATTGCATTTTATAATTATTTGCAGTAGTATTTTATGTATTAAAAAATTCTTTGCAGTAGTCAAATGAGCAACATTAATATACATTCTGCAATTTTATATACTATCTTTACTTTCTAAAATCAAGGATATCTAAAAATTTATCTCGAAATGAAATAAACATGCGTTCAAAATCGCAAGCAAGAGAGAGTATGAAAATAAATGTTTGTGCATTTTATTAAAAACAGTTTACTAAAAATTACATATATTATGAAAATAGCTTTTACTTCTTTACTCTTTTTTTTACTTTTCATAAATTCAGGACACGCTCAAACTATGAAGGTTTCCAAAGATTTTGAATCGAGGAAAATTCTTTTGGAGGAATTTACAGGCATGCATTGTGGATATTGTCCTCAAGGACATACTGTGGCAAGAAATTTAACACAAGCCCAAAAGGGAAATATTTATGTGCTTGCCATACACACTGGTTTTTTGTCAGTTCCAGGAAGTGATGAGCCAGATTTTAGATGTGATTATGGAGAGGCTTTGTATAAGCAATCGGGAGAAGGAGGTTTCCCTTCTGGCACCTTGAATCGCGAAATGTTTCGTTCGCACATTTTAACTTTGGATCGATCGACTTGGGGTATCTATGGTAGAGAAATTGTAAAGGATACGGCAAAAGTAAATCTTTGGATGGAATGTAGTATTGACAAGGAAAGCAGAGTGGCAAATATTCGAGTGGAAGGATATTATAGTATGGATTTAGGTCAAAATTATGCTCTTTTAAATATAGCTATGACCGAAAACAATATTAAAGGACCTCAAACAGGTGCGGGTATTGGATCGGACTATATTCACCAACATGTACTTAGAGATTTGATTACTGGACAATGGGGAGATACCCTATATAAACCTATGGTGGGCGAGTATTTTACAAAAACATATACGTATACTATTCCAGATAGTCTTAAAAAAGTACCCCTCAAATTAGAAGATCTTGAATTTATTGCTTTTGTCAATTTGGATACTATAGGAGTGTTGAATGTGACTGGAGTCAAAGCAAGTATCCCTACACTTAGCAAAGCTTTGGCAGCACAAATAAAATCTATAAAAATTTCTAAAACACATGCGTATACTTATTTCCCTGTGTATTTAGAAAATCTTTCAAGCACGCCTATTCATTCGGCCGAATTTCTTATCAACATAGGCTCCAATAAACAAACTTGTAGCTGGACGGGCAATATCCCCCCTTTTAGCGAAGACAGTATTCACATTTCTTGCAAAAGCTATGCAGTGGAAAAATTTCAAAATTATTCAATTGAATTAAAAGGATTGAATCAACAAGCATACGTTGGAAATAAATTGACTGGCGTATTCCAAGCGCCTAGCGAATGTACACCCAAAATTTTTATAGAATTTATGACGGATGTGTATGGTGCCGATAATACGCTCTATCTAAAGGATAGGGAAGGAAATATACTCAAAAAAATGGGGCCTTTTACCGATAAAGTTAAATTGTATAGAGATAGTTTTGAATTTACACAACCTGGCGTATATGCGTTTGAACTTACGGATGCTTGGGCCAATGGGGTCATAGATGGATTTTACAGACTTTATGATGCGGATCACCGCACTATTTTTGCAGAAAATAATACAATTTTAGATTTTGGCGATATCGTTTTTTTTAATACGGTGGAGAAAATTGAAAATGAAGCGATCCTCTATGCAGAAAACTTACGTTTGAACGCATTTCCAAATCCTGCAAATGGAAATACGCAAATAAATTTTATTTGCCCCAAAAGTGGGAATGCCAATTTGGCTATTTTTGATATTCAAGGAAAACGGATTTTTGCTAGCTGTGTGCCTGTGCAAGCCAACACGCCATATCAACAGCCCATAAGTAATCTACAAACAGGATTTTATTTTGTTAAAATTTCACAAAACGAAAATTCAAAAACACTCAAATTAATTATACAATAAGAATTAAAACGAAGATACACAAAACAAATACTAAATTATAAACACAAAAATTACAACTATGAAAAAACTTACATTATTTCTGATGACGTTTTTATTAAGTTCGATGGCGATCGCACAATGGTCGTCCGATCCCATGGTCAATAAATTACTTAGCGAAGAAAATAAAAATATTTATTCGTTTGAAACGGCTAACTTCACCAATGGTGATACCTATATCTGTTATCATGTTCCTGTGACAGGGGCTATTTGCACCCATCTACAAATTCTTTCTAAAACAGGCGTTAAAAAATTGCCAGAAAACGGTCTTGTGATTAGTAATCATAAAAATAGAAGTTGGACCGTGGTCAATCAAATGTTTATAGTGGATAAAGAGGGCAATGCTATTGTCGTTGTACAAGATTGCCGAAACGCAACAGATAGCAATGACGCCGTTAATTATACTGCATACAAAATTTCCCCTAGTGGTGAATTTTTGTGGGGCAAAGAGGGCGTAGACTTAGATAGAGGGAAAGGCTACAACCTAGAAGCGGTTATGAATATTATTGAAGTAGGCGATCAATATATGTTTGCATGGACTAGAATTGGAGAAAAAAATACTGCAGCTTCTGCTTTTGGTTTGTATGCAAACGGCATTTATGGATCTTCCGTAAAGGCTGCCGAAGAGGAAATACCTGGCTATATTGTGATGGAACGCTTGGATAAAGCAGGTAAATTTGTGGGTACAACACAATATTTAAAAGATCCAACGATTCCTTACAATTACCCTTGGATTAAAAATGCAGGAAATGGACAAGCGATACTTGTGTATGCCAAAGGGACCAATCAGGATTTAATGGCTCGAAAAATAGATTTTGATGGCTCTTCCGTTTGGCCACAAGATGTAACCATTTACAGAGGCGGATTTGGCTCTATCCCTATTTGGACATTTGTAGAAGTATATGAAGATCCTAGAGGTGGCGTGTTTGTTTCTTGGCATGATGATAGAAATTTTACCAATGTTGAGTCGGCTTTTCTTTCATATATCAAACCTGATGGAACTTATGGGTATTCCGCAGGGATAGAGGGACAACAAATTGGATTTTCAGGATTCAGACAATTTCACCCCAAAATGGTATATAATCCTTCGGATGAAAGCAGTTATGTGGTATGGAGAGAAACTAGTGCAGCTCAATCGTGGCAACGTCTTTGTGCACAAAGAATAACTAAGGAGGGAGAACTTATGTGGGATCCAAATGGTGTTGATGTACAAGACTATTCAAAAGGAGCCGTAGGATATTACAACTGCCAATTGGATGATAAAAACAGAATGATCAACTTTTTTATGATTCAAGATAGTGTGCAAGTGTATGGAGAAACCAAAGCATTAGCTTGTTTGCTTGAAGCCAATGGTAAATTTGCGTGGGGAAAAGACAAAAAATTTGCAGCTATTTCTACTGCCAAAAGTGAAAAAGGCAATTTGACATCCACCTCTTTGGGAGATAAACAATGGGTGTTGGCATGGGAGGATGCCAGAAGTGCACCTAATTCAGGTTCTACTCTATATGGACAAAACATGAATTTGGATGGAAGTTTGGGCAATATCGTAGATAATGAAATTTTACAAGATGCCAAAAGTGGTTTTTCGGTCTATCCTAATCCTATGCAAAAAGAAGTGTATTTCTTGATTCAGGTTAAAGGAAATAGTAAAGTAAATTTATCTATTTACAATAGTCTTGGACAAAAAATAAATTCGGTATTTGATGGAAATTTAAGCAGCGGAGCCCATGAATTTTCGTGGAATGGAAGTCAAGTAAAAGCAGGGATTTATTTTGCGGTATTAAACAATAATGGCAAAATTAGTAGCTTTAAAATGGTGCATCAATAATCTAAAACCAAAAATACAAAACAATGAAAAAATTAATTTTTAGTTCAATATTTGTGATCCTAGGTCTACTTAGTGGACTTTTATGGGCACAACCTGTGGTAAGCTATACATTTAGCTCTACGCAGGGGACGTATACGCCTATTAGTGACGGTACGCTTGTTTTTTCAGGCTCAACTCCTGGTGCAGTTAGCAAAACAGCTTTTAATGGTTTAACTTTTAATAATTCTAGTATTGGATCGGCCGAGAAAATAAAAGATATAGGTTATCCCATAGGCTTTGATTTTACGTATTGTGGAATTGCTATGAACCGCTTTGCCATCAATTCTAATGGAAATATTGCTTTAGGCAAAGATTCCGTATATACAAAAAGTAGTTGGGGAAGTTTTGGATCGTCTTATCCCGAACCTTATTTTAGCTATATTATGGGCTCTATGCCTAATAAAGATGCCTTTGCATTCCCAATTACTAGTCTTTTATATAAAACTAGTGGGAGCAGTCCAAATCGTGTTTTGACCGTTGAATTTAGAAATTTAGGCTATCAATTGGGATGGAGCGATGGCACCGAAGATACGGTCAATTTTCAAATTAAACTCTACGAAAGCAGCAACAAAATTGAATTTGTATTTGGCAATTATACCAACGAGATTCCTAATGATGTATATATTAGTTGCGGAATTAAAGGCGCTTCAGAAATGGATGTACATTTGAGAGGAGGCCAATTTGCAAAAAGTATACAAACTACTGCAACAGGAGAATTAAAGTGGACTAAAACGCTTTTCCCTGTTTCTGGCTTGACCTATACTTTTATGCAACCTCCCACTTGTGTGGCTCCTACTGTGGCTCCTAGCAATTTGGTATTGAAACAAACAAGCACAGATTTAAAAGCCACTTTTAAACCTAGCACGGATGCCGATTATTATTTGGTGGTACAAAGTTTAGAGGCC
>JAVVPL010000009.1:20970-32448 GCA_036655775.1 Bacteroidales bacterium
GGCCACCCCTTCGAAGCAACCTGTAAACGGTAAAATATATGCAGAAGGCGATACCATTGGCAACGGAATTGTTTTAACTTGGTTTCAAGATACCACTTTCTTCGTGGAAAATTTAATTCCTTCCACTACATATTATTATCATGTTTATCCTGCTTCGTATTTTTGCTCAGGTAGTTTTCCATATAGTACCGACAAAGTACTTTCGGGAAATGTAAAAATGTGGCCTAAGGCACCTTCTTCTTTACATATAGATGCAATGAATTTTGATAGTTTGGTGATTTCGGGCACTACCAATGCAACAAATACAAATATGCTCGTATTGATGACGGACAAACCGCTCTTAAGTGATTATGGAGATGTTCAAATGTGTGGAAATTTTGGACTTCCTACTGTGAATTTAAATGTAGGAGACACTACGAATACGGGCGCTTTGGTTATTTATAAAGGGGGGGATTTTAGCCAAAAAAGTATAAAGAATTTTAATACCAATACGATATATCACTTTGCGGCTTTTAGTTTAAACGAAACCGATGGTACTTGCTCTTCTTTATTTGCACAAGCCGATACTCTTACCGATGGTATAGTGCCTTGGTATAGCAACTTATCCGCAATTCCTAGTTTTGAAGAACCTTACGGTTGGAGTTTAACAGGGCCTATATCTCCTAGAATAGGACGTGATAATATTTTTGAATGGAATGCCAATCAAAATAGAAAATCAATTGTAAATACAATGACGACTCTTTCTTGGATTAAAATGAATGGCACATTTGAAAATCGCTTATTGTTTACGTATAACATTACTTCTTTTGCTGGTTATATGAAAAAACCTTATAATGATTGGGGTACCGACAGTCTTGAATTTCAATATACCGAAAACGGAATAGATTATACCACTTTCTTTACTATCAATCAACAAAATCGCGACTCTTTAGCTAGCGCCCAAACATTTGCAAGCAAACGCATTCCAATGAATGGGGTTAAAGGGAAAACAATTAAGTTGCGTTTACAATGGAAAACCTCTAATAGGCCTATACTCACATTCAATGCTCTCGAAATAGAAGAGTTGCGCCCTTGTGATTATCCATTGCATGTATGTGTCATTGATTCGACCATAGAGGGTAGTAACGCCTTGGTAAAATGGGATGCTTTGAATGGAGAAAACCTTTGGAATATTCGGTACCGTAGTGTGAATAGTTTGCTATGGTCAGATCCTATTGCCGCAGATAACAATCCATATATGGTAAGTTCATTTACTCCCAATAGCCTATTGGAAGTGCAAGTACAGGCTAAATGTACGCAAGAAGATTTAAGTCTTTGGTCAAAAACCTCAAACAGTTTTCAATCAGGATATGTGGTGCCTTTTGTTGAAAAATTCAATGGCTCCGATCTTCCTCTATATTGGGGAAATAAAAAAGGTGCTTTTACAAGCTCTACCTTGGTCAAAGATCTTGAAACGGCTAAGTATGACGGATGGAGTTTTGACTTTAAGACCGATCCAAAAAAACATTTCATGAACACCAGCTTGAATGGCTCTCCAGAATATCCCATACAAGCTTGGTTCTTGAGTCCTAAAGTTTCTCTTGGCACAGGCAATGTGCATTATCAACTCGAATTTGATGCTTCTTTAACTAAAACAGCTTCCATTTATCAAGCGCCAGATAGCATTAAAAAAGCGATTTCTTTTAGCGTGGCAATTTCTACCGATGGAGGCAATAGTTTCCAAAGAAGCAATATTCTTAAGGTATACGATTCCACTAATAATAGCTTGCTCAAATTGGGTGATTCCACACATGTAGTACTCGATCTTAGTCCTTATAAAGGAGAAATTCAAATTGGATTTTTTGCTTCTAGCCCAGTGGAAGAAACCGCCTATCTTTGGCTTGACAATATTGGAGTTCAACCCACTTGCCAAAGCCCAACTAAGCTAGCAATTACTTCTGTTGCTGCGGATAAAGCTACCCTTGCATTTGAAAGTAATAGCAGTGCAAACGAATGGATTGTAGGAATTAGAAAAGTGGGTGAAAATGCCTATACGTATACTACTTTGATTACCAAAGAGCATACGTTTCTCAATTTAATCCAGAAAACAGACTATGAAATTTGCCTCACAAATATTTGTTCAGCTGCAGATACTGCACAATGGATGCACTTAGTCTTTACCACGCTTTCGTTGGAACCTTGCAATATGCCTACGGCACTCCATGCAAAAAATATTACCAAAAATTCAGCTACTATTGCTTGGACAGGAGGCGCTACAAACTATAAGGTACAATTCAAATCGGCCTCAGCTACCACTTGGATTCAAGAAACTGTAAATACAAACGAATTTGCAATTGCGGCTTTATTGCCAGCTACGTCTTACCAATATAAAGTACAAGCCGTTTGTAGTCAAGCTATGGGCGATACTTCCACTTGGACCGAAATTGCTAGCTTTACAACCGCTGAAATAAGTTGTATTGCACCTACGGAATTAACGGCAAGCTTAGTAAAACACAACTCAGCAAAACTTAGTTGGACAGGCAAGGGAAGCAATTATCAAGTGGCTTATCAATTGGGAGAAACGGGTACATGGACCCTTCTTGTGGCTAATGCCAAAGAATTAACAATGACAGGACTTAGCCCTTTGACGACCTACAACACCCGCGTACGTGAAATTTGTGGGGCAAACGATACCAGCGATTGGAGTGCGACTATTAATTTTACAACTTTAGCTATTCCAATGTGCGATGCACCTACTAATTTGAGCGTATCAAACATTAGCACTACCAGTGCCAAACTTGCTTGGGAAGCAACTGTAAGTAATGCAAGTTGGTTGGTTCGTTATCGTGCAGCTAGTGTCCTTGCTTGGGATTCTGTCAAAAATATTAGTGTAAAAACCTATACCTTGGAACATCTAAGTCCTAATACCGCCTATCTTTGGTCGGTACAAGGTCTTTGTGAAGAAGGCCGTATTAGTGCATGGGGCAATCAAGCTAATTTCAGCACCGAAAAGGTAGCCATTGAAAACGATGCGAATAGTGGTTTGCATATTTATACAGATAAAGGACAAATTCATTTACTTAACATAGATGGATTATTTATTGATCGTATAGAACTTTACAATACCATGGGTCAACGTTTGCAAGAATACAATATTCGTAGTAACGAAAATGTACTTATCAATACCAATCTATCGGCTCAGCCTGTAATTATACGCGTGTATGAAAAAAATAAAATATGTAATTTTAAACTTCTTATAAAATAAGATTTTAAATACGTGTTTTGGTTTTGGTTTGTTTGTGAAAGGGTATCGATTCGTCGGTACCCTTTCTTTTTATTAAAATTGCACCAAAAACTCGGTTAAATTTTCCTCTGAAGATAGGTTCATTTTTTTACGTAAACGATTGCGGGCAGAATCGATGCTACGAATTTCACGAAAAGTAATAGCTGAAATTTCTTTTGTGGAAAGCCCTAAACGCAAAAAAGCACAAAGGCGTAAATCCTTGGCGGTTAAATCGGGATATTTATTTAATAAATTTTCATAAAATGAATGGTGGACTTGTTCAAAATAAAATTTAAATTCCTCCCAACTACCCGTATTACTTTGTTGTCGAAGTTTTGCCAAAATTTGTCGAACGTGTTCTTTTCTACGAATATCTTTATTTTCCATTTCGAGCAAAAGCGATCGTAATTCTGCCACTATTGACATAATAAATTCGTTGTTTTTGACTAGGTAGATTACTTTGGATGTAAGCTCTCTATTTCTTTGCTCAATGGTCTGTTCTAACTCTTTTTCTTTCTCTTCTAAAATATGCTTTTCTTGTTCATGCAATAGCTTTTGTTTTTCGGCCAAAACAAGGTGTGCCTCGCGTACTTTTCCCTTACTTACACTTCGGTACCAAAGCGTAGAAAAAACAGCTAAAACAAGCGCAATTAAACTAATCGAAAGAATGGATTGTTTTTGTATTCTATATTTTTCTAAACTCAACTGATTTAACAGTAATTTATGTTCTTTTTCTTTGCGTTCGGTTTCATATAAAAACTCAACATCACTTATTTTTTTTTGACTATTGGCCATATCCAAAGAGTCGCGAATATCAATTAGCTTTTTTTGGTATTGGTAGGCTTTTTCATAGTCTTTGATCGAAGCATAGTAATTTACTAAATTACCATAAACTTCTTCTAAGAGAAAATTATTGGTAAGTCCATTGGCCAAATCTTCGGCTTTAAGTAAATATTCTTTTGCTTTTTCGTTTTTGTGTTGTTGTGCATATATTTGGCTGATGAGCCCATAGGTGGACACTAAATCGCGATCATAGCCCATTTTTTCTTGATAGTCCATCGCCTTTTGCAAATAACTTAAGGCTATTTCGAAATCTTCTTGTGCCATATATATTCGAGCAATATTGGTGTGCACAAAATAATACGCATGTGGACTCTCCTTTTTGTTAACTTGCTGTAAAGCTAAAAAAGCATACTCAAGTGCCTTGGTATAATTCTGCTTGACCATGTAAATGGCCCCTAAATTATTATAATTGTTGAATAGTTCTTTTTTATTTAAAAGTTTATGGTTGATGCCTACTGCTTTTTGAACATAGAACTCCGCTTTATCAAATTCTCGTCTATTGAAATGCACTGCGCCTATATTGTTGTAGACTCTGGCTTTGGAGCCTTCAAAATGATGAGCTTCTATAATTTTGAGTACTTCATGGTAGTTTTCCATAGCTTTATTCCACATCCCGATTTCCTCGTATGCAGCACCTAAAACAATTTTCAAATCAGAAAACTGCAACCAAGTAGTTGTTGATTTTTCGGTTAAACTCTCAAAATATTTCTGTGCAAAAACAAACAAATCGATGGCCGAAACTTGCCGTCCTCTCTCTAAGAAAACTAAGCCTAAATTTTTGACTACGCCATAGAAAAGAGTGTCGGGAAGAGCTTGTGAAACCGTGATTAAAGAATCGGAAATCGACACATTATATAGATTTTGATTCGGAAATTCCTTGTTCAATAAATTGTGCATTTTTGCGACTAAAGCTTGCTTGGAAACTTCTTGCGAAAAAGATACAAAATGCAAAACAAAGCATAGAAAAAAAGCTATATAAAATCGGTGAAATTTCATCATTCTACGAACTTCTGTATTCTTAGTATTGAACTTCGTTTTGGGGTACAAAAATCCACATCAAAAGATACAATAAAATACCACTTCCTCCAAAAATAGCTAAGAAAGCAAAAATTAATCGAATCACTAAGGGGTCAATATTTAAATAATCGGATAAACCGCCAGCAACTCCTGCTATTACTCGATTTTGATGGCTTCGATATAATCTTTTCATAATAAATAATTTTAATAAATAGGTCTTTTTTAAATATGTACTGTACAGGAGCCTTTAATATAAAGGCAAAGTACAAATGTAAGATTTTTTTTAGGATTTGCAAAGAGAAGCTTTGGGTTGGACGAAAAATATTGACAGAAGAGACTTGTGGAATATTGTTTTTGTTAAATTTTGTTTTTAAAAAATTATCATGTAGTTTTGTCGAAAAATTTTATCTTTGTAAATCTATTTAAAATTTTATCATTATGAGAAGCTCCATACTCTGTATTTTTGTGTTTATTTCATCTGTTTTATATGCACAAAACTACACACTTACTGTAAAAATAACAAATATTAAAAGCACAGAAGGCACAATGATGGTAGGCCTTTATACTGCCGATGGATTTATGAATAAACCGTATAAAGGACTAAAAGCAAGCCCTCAAAAAGGCAGTATCCGTTGTGTTTTTACGGATGTACCTTCTGGAAAATATGCGGTGGCTCTTTTTCAAGATGCAAACAACAATCGTAAGCAAGAACGTAATTTTATTGGGATTCCAACCGAAAGTTGGGGATTGTCAACCAACCCTACCATCCTACGTCAACCCGTTTTTAAGGATGCTTCTTTCGATCTTAAAAGCAATCAAACGATTGAGGTAAAACTCAAACACTAAAACTTGGTGTGTTTTTTGAACCATCTTCGTACATTTCTAAAATAACGTTTTCTACGATTTTTCTGACTATCGATAGTTTCTTCTTTGATGGCCCTAGAGGATTTGCTTGGATTCCAAGGATCTCTAAATGAAGAGAAAAAGAAAAATTCAAGCAAATACGCATAAATTCTAACCAATCTCAAATACAAACCTGTATAAAATACCATAAAAGGCACCATACTGATTAGAGGAAACTCTTCTCGCTTTCGTTCGGAAACCCACATAACTAAAGCAAAACTAAGTGTTCCAACTACTAACATGATACAAAATTTGATAAAGAAAATTTCTATGATAAAAGCTTGATTTTGGATCAATAAATTTATCAAATAGAACAGCCAAATGATATCAAACAAAAAATTGAAAATTATATTTTCTATATTAGAAAAAAAATTAGAAAAAGAGAAATTTTGAGTCGGCAATAAAACATCAATATGCTTGCGAATACGGAAACGAACTAGAGATTTTGACCAACGTAGTCGTTGATTGGTAAGTAAGCGAAATTTGGTGGGCACATTGGTTAAACAAATTGCCTTAGGTGCAAATCCTATTTCCCCTCCCGATTTACGTATTTTTTGTGTAATATCACCATCTAATCCAGGGCCTATATCCCATCCGCCTACTTGCCGCAACATTGCCGTGTCAAAAGCACCAAAAGCCCCTGAAATAGTCCGATAAATACCCAAAGTGGCCGTTACCATTCGTCCTATCATAATCGTTTCCAAATATTCTAAAGCTTGTAGAGAAGTACATAAATTGTGGCTTTGGTTGCGCACTTTAACCGTGGCTCCCACCGCTTTAATCTGCTTATCGGTATAAAATGGAATCAAAATTTGTTCTAAGGCATCTCTATCCAAAGAAGAATCGGCATCCAAATGTACGATATACTGTCCTTTGGCATAATATAAGCCCATATTTGCCGCACTTGCTTTTCCGCCATTGATTTCGTTGCGTAAGTAGCGATCGATAAATCCATTTTTTTCCAGATCCCTACAAATTTGCGGGGTGAAATCATCGGATCCATCATCTACAATAATAAGTTCAAAGTTTTTATACGTCTGTTCTCTCAAGGAATTGACTAATTTGAAAATATGTTTACCTTCATTTTTGCCTGGCACCAAAATACTAATAAAAGGCATCGCATGATAAAATTCGAGTTTTGCTTTTTGATATTTTTTAAGATAGTATTTCCAACGCATTTTGCGATACACGATAATAACTAAATCGAATAAATAGTAGCGAGGCACTTCTATAAAAAAGAAAAACCAAAACGTAGTTAGCAACATCGGCCATGACCAACTACCCAAAAAGGCAAAAATAGAATCCCAAAAATGAACTATATAATACATTTTACTTTCTAAAAAACGCTCAAATTTGAAACAAAAGCAGGGATATTATCTCCTTTGTTAAATTCGAGTATAGCGTACTCAAATTTGATTTTAATATCTGTTCCATATTTTTCCAAGATCAATTTATGAATGAGTGCGTGGTCTCTTTGCCACATTCTAACAACCGTTTCGGAAGATTCATTGGTGAATAACACATAGAAAGTATTTTCATAATAGGCCATAGAA
Source organism: Bacteroidales bacterium (assembly GCA_036655775.1). Taxonomy (GTDB): domain Bacteria; phylum Bacteroidota; class Bacteroidia; order Bacteroidales; family P3; genus JAVVPL01. The sequence continues at coordinate 28,549 of JAVVPL010000009.1, forward strand.
TATTTGGAATCTAACATTAAACGAAATTTAGCACTCACAAAACGAAGTAAATCCTCAAAATAATCTATCTTCATATATTCTTGCTGTTCTTGCACATTCACTTTCACGCGTATGATTATCATATTTTGTCGAATACTTTGGCTATCTTCTATAAATGCAATTTGCGAACTTGCTTGTTGTATTAGATGATCATGAGAAATCAAACCTGGGAAAAAGATATTTTGACGATCCATTTTGATTAGGTTGGGTCGAGTTAAAAAATTGACGGATTTAGCATTAAATTTATAGCCTAAAACATTTACGGATCTTAATTTATCTAAAGAATTTTCTATGCCACAATTAAAGCATAATGCCGTCATTGTGGGATGTAAAAAGGAGGTACTGCATTGATTGCATTTATAAATATCCGAAGGTCGATCGTAATCGACCCCAATATGGCGTAAAAGTCGATGGCACTTGGGACAAACCAATGTATTACCATGCACATATTCTTCTTCAGGCGACACATTTGCACATACAAAATGATGGATCATTGTACTCGCATTGATATTTGCCGAACCGCATTTGGGACAGGTTTCACGAAAATTTAAATATCCAAAATCACACGATGGACACAAATGAACTCTATCTACAAAATAACCATCTAAATAACCATCCGCATATAATTCTTCAAAATAATCGTAGATTTCTAAAAGTAAACTTGGATTATCTTTATGAAATAACCATACCATAGGTCGCGAATATCCCAATTGTGAAAAACGATTGGGTATAGGTGACAATTCTTTACCTCGAGAATAGGAATATCGCATAATTTGTAAAACAATCCCTACAATAGAACGATAGATGCTTTCCTGCTTGATGATTGTAAATGTTTTTACAATTTGATTGATGGATTGTATACTTTCAATTAACAAAGGATTGTCGATATCGTTGACATATTCATCTATCAATTCGCTAACCATTTTGTAGTCGCCATCTCTTTCAATTGTTGAATAAGTATACATAGGGGTCAGATATATAATTCCCTCCGTCGTTTCTCGAATATTTTGCACGAATTTAAATAAAGGTCGATTGTATTTGAAATCCAAAAACATAGCATCGTAACCCTCTTTTGGCAAATCATTTACATTCATAAATATTTGATCATGTTCAATAAACAAAATACGTTGCCCCGCACAATTTGTTTTGATATTGAATGTTTCCATTTTTTAGATTTTTAGATTTTTAGATTTAAAAACGTTTTTTTCGCAATTCCACGGGTAAACCCGAAAGAAGTTCCCAAGGTTTCAGCAATTCTGGGTTCTGTATTTTAATACGAACTAATACGGCCGTAGCATCTTTTTCGAAAGGATTTTGGAGGTTTGGGGGAATCTCAGCGGTTCGATAACCTAATAATTCTACAATTCCAATATAGGTATCCTTATTGGTAATCACAATTTCAACTTTATCTCCTTTTTTCAAATATTTCATTTGATTGGGTCGTACCAAGGCTTCTACATATAAATTCATGATATACGCATCGGAGGGCTGTATTTCCATTACGGGTTCTTGTTTGTAACAATTGGTACCCATCAATGAAGTGATATTGATCACCATGCCTCCATATTTAGCAATATACGAATATCTATATCCCATAAAATCATTTTGTAATAAATCGTGTAAGGTAAACTCCGAAGGAATTCGGATCATTTCTGCCAATCCTCTTTGTTGTGCAATTTTTGAAAAATAGGTTTGCTCCAAAACTAATTCCTGTTGAAGCAATTTATCTTTCCATTGCGTAGAACGCAATTCGTTGGTGAGTTTTGTAAGATCTGCTTTGGTACTTACACCTATGAATATTTGTTTTTCCACAATTTTTATTTCTCTTTGTAACACCTTGATCTGTTCTTCTAATACTTGCAAATTGCCATTCAATACCGCTATGCGTTGTTCAATATCTTTGTATTCTTTATCTATCCAAGTTTGACTACTCAAATTATTCTTTTGGGTGAGCAAATTTTGTGTATATAAATAATCGAAAAGCGTATCACCTGGATATACCGTATCGCCAATTTTAACTGCAATATTTAAAATATAAGCATCATCCATCAAAGTAATTTGTTGATTGGAGGTTTTGATAGTTCCCTCAAAAGTAACCCACTGAATTGAATTGTATACATACGCTGCCACAGAAAAAATAAACAACCAAAATAAAACCAAATAAATGATCCGCTGACGATTTATTTTGCGCTTTTGTTGTCCAATGATATTTTGTGCATCTGAACCTAAATTTCTATATGAAAAATCTTGCATAAATTGCTTTATTTATCTCTTACAATAATTCCAAAAAGATCAATTGCTTTTTTCTTGCTTGGGATATTTGATAATTCTAATTGTTGTGAGGTAAGTGTGTGTTGTGTTTTTATTTTAATATTCGGATCTTTGATTTGTTGTTTGATCTGCGCCTCCGTAAGCGAATTGGTAACGAAGTCGAAACTATTGATGGTAAGCATATAGGTTCCATCGCTGGCTTGAGAAAGTTGTGGTTGACGTAAATTGACCGACATCAGTGTACCAAATGATTCAATAGCCAGACTTTGGATGTGCTCGTTTGCTTGCAGACGATCTATTTCGTTTTGATAATTGAATAAAAAATCTTCAGGGCGAATGGCTAATTCAAATTTCGTGCTAGGAAGGCTAAAATAAGGATGTTTTTCGATCTCCTCAAAAATAGTTTCTACACTTTTGTTGAAAAGCATGATGGTTAGGTTATCCAATTTTTTATCGATGGCTTGATAAAATTCAACAGGATAATTGTGGGGAAAACTAGCGGAAAGGGTCAATCCTCGCTGATCACACCATGCACGCACAATATCTATGACCCGCACTAAAGCTGCTAAATATTCTGTTTGACGTTCGTCCCATTGAGGCAGTTGATGGGGTTCTATATTCAAATGGATACCCACTATCCCATGAATACTATCTATACGATGAATATAATTTTCTATCTCGGCGCTATCTTTCAAAATCAGTTCCGTATTGGACACAATCATTTCACTCGTAATATCATATCGGGCATTATTTTCAATCAAAGGATTGTAGTAAGCAATCGGAGTGCTGGCTTTGTATCCAATATAAACATTACTAATATTATTTTGCCATGCTTGATTGGCTAACAAAGGGGGATCTACTTTTTTATATTCAGGCGACCAAAGATAGATGGATATTTTTTTGTCACTTAATGTGAGTTTTCTGTGAAATTTTTGTATTTCAGTAAAATCCTCTAATGGAGCCCCTGCAACCAAAAGGCGAAACTGCATTAAGTGTTTTTCAAAATTTTGACGAAGTGCAAAATATGCCAAGTTCTTTACCATATATTCGTCTATTGTTTTTAGGGCTTGCAAGGAATTGATTGCTTGTGGATTCATATTTAATACATACGAGTTGTAGAGTACCGAAACTCTACAATGTAGCATTTCAAAAAGACAGGTTTGTAATTTTTGGATTAATCGTAAATGCTCTTGATATAATTCTAGCGCTTTGTTTTTTGTGCTGTTGGCAATAGATTGTAAATCGTACTGAAGCATTTCTTCCCTTTGTTTGACAGCCATTTTTTCGGCCTTATAATGGCTTGAAATGGGAAATAGCACACTAATTCCTGCTTGTAAATTTGTTTTATTTTGTATATTGGGATAGCTATAATATTGATATCGCAAAAAGGGGGCAATACTCATATCGTTGATATAACCCATTTGCGCAATTTTGGTATCTATCAATTCTATTTCCTTTCGTGCTATGCCCATTTTAGGATCTTTTTGTGCAAGTAAAGCGAGATACTTCTGAATATCTACTTTGGGGTAATCTAAAGGAGGACCTATATTTCTTTGGGGTCTTTCTTCATATATATCCATCAAAGAAAGT
>JAVVPL010000010.1:0-32204 GCA_036655775.1 Bacteroidales bacterium
GCTTATTAATTTCTATTTTACGACAAATATCGCAAGAATTAGGTTATTTTACGCAAAGCGAAAAAGGACGCCAGCAATTTGCTGTAGAACAAGTAGTTGGGAAAAGCATTGTAACTACAGGGTATTGTGTGCATCCCGACATTGTACAACCCGACCTACACCCTGAACAAGGTCCCATTTGGCGTTGGTATATCGAAAACATAGACGAAGTTTCAGCCAAATTAGGAGCCAACTATCACAAAGAAGGTCCAGGTGCCCTACGCACAATAAGCAAAGAAAATATGGATGAAATCAATAAAATTTTTGAAGCCACAGGGGCTTTTAAACTCTTCGATAGTATAGAAAAACATTCTCGTGCACAAAAAAATTATGTAAACGACGAACAATATTTTAAAGAAGTATATTCTCAAAACAATCAAAGTCATAATCGATAAAAACGAATTTCACAAAACTCTTTACAAAAACAAAAAAATTGGAAATAGTTTATATTCCACATAGATAGCCTATTTTAAGCAATGCCCCATAGACTTTATCCAATTTATTTACTAAAATAAACAGAATGAAAAAATACCATTGGAACGAATATCAAAAAGAGATTGCTGACGATCATTTTTTTTATGAACGAAGTTGCATCCGTCAAACTTTTTTTCCAGGTTCCGAAGCCGTCTTTCTTCGGATTATGCGTGAACAATTAGGCAAAGATATTACCGATGATCCCAATATGCACACGTGTACGGGCATAGGCTATCATAGCGACATTATCCCTTTGGCTACCACGATGACCATAGTAGCGCGTTTATTTGCGTTGATGACCGAAGCGGGCTATGAAAATTACACGCCTAGTTGTATTACCTCTTTTGGTGTATTTACCGAAGTAGTCAATATGTGGGAAACACATCCTGAACTTTTGGAACAAACCCGTAAAACATTATTGGAAACCACAGGTCGCACCTTTAATATTCCTAAAAATATAGCACATCCTTCCGATATTATTTATAAGTTTCGTCAAGAGCTAAAACCCCAAATGACCTACCAATTGATCAATAAATTTACCAAAGAACCTTTGAAAGTAGTAGAACATATTGGGTGTCATTATGCAAAAATATTTCCAGACAAAGGCGTGGGAGGAGCTGAATTTCCACAGGTTTTGGCAGGTATGATTGAATCCTGGGGTGGCGAAGTTGTGGATTATCCCGAACGTCGCCATTGCTGCGGTTTTGGGTTCCGTCAATATTTAGTACAAGCCAACAGAGGGTATTCGATGGCCAATTCAAAAAAGAAATTTGAATCTATGGAACCCTACGAACCCGATTTTATTGTAGCCAATTGTCCTGGATGTGCAATGTTTCTTGACAAATGGCAATATACCATTGCAGAAACAGAACACAAAACCTACGATAAAGATGGCTATGGAATTCCCGTATTAACGTACGAAGAAATGGCGGGTCTACTCTTAGGTTATGATCCTTGGGAATTAGGACTTCAACTACATCAAGTACAAGCTGATCGTCTACTCGACAAAATAGGCATTGCCTATAATCCAAATGAAAAATACAAAGGAATTTCAGGCAAAACCCTTCCCTACCCTGAAAAACCTATGAACTTATTAGTATAATATAAATATACAATGGAAAATTTAAAGGAAAATTTAAAACCTATTCTCATTATCGGCGGAGGCCCTGCGGGCATGGAAGCAGCCTTTAATCTTTCAAACCTAGGCTACAAAGTATGTCTTTTCGAGAAAGAAGAAAGTCTTGGAGGCAAAATAAAAAACTGGTATCATTTATTTCCCGATTTTACACCTAGTCAAGAGGTCTGTGAGGATTTAATCTCTCATACTAAACATGAAAATATCAGCCTTTACACCAACGTTACTATTTGCAAAATAGAATCTAAAAATGACTATTGGCAAGCCATTAGTGCAGATAAACGTATTTTTGAAGGTTCGTCCGTACTCATTGCTACGGGATATCGTATTTTTGATGCTACACGCAAAGAAGAACTAGGTTATGGAATTTATCCTGGGGTAATTACTTCGGCCGATTTAGAAAAAATGTTTATCCAGCAAAAAGTGGTCAATGCCATGGGCGAAACGCCTCGCTCCATTACGTTTTTGCAATGTGTAGGCTCACGCGACGAAAAATCGGGCAATCATTATTGTTCTCGTGTATGCTGTATTACGGCAGTCAAACAATCCATAGAAGTAAAAAAAATGCTTCCCAATACCGATGTAAGTGTTTTTTATATGGACTTACGGATGTCTGGACAATTTTACGAAGAATTATATCGACATTCACAAGAAGAATACGGAGTTCGCTATGTACGCGGCCGTATTTCGGAAGCAGCGGGTACTTTTGATGGACGTATTCAAATTAAAGCCGAAGATACTTTGGCAGGCTTACCGCTAAAAATGACCACCGATCTATTAGTTTTAATGGTCGGAATAGAAGCTTCCGAAGGCACCACTGAACTATGCACACAGAATAATATTGTAGGAGATTACGGGTTTGCGGTCAGCAAAAATCGTCATCTTCACGACAATTTGACTATTCACGAAGGATTATTTTTAGCTGGGGTATGCAAACGTCCCATGGCTATTGCCGATACCATTGCCGATGCACGTAGTGCAAGCATCGAAATTGCAAATTATTTACAGACCCTAAACAAATAAACAAATGCCTGATTTTGGATTTACCATAGCCACCACTAGAGCCATTGATCTTGATCATGTAAATTATGATGCCCTCAATCAATTAGAAAAAGCAGTTCCCTCCTTTAAACGATGTATCGTTTGTGGAGCTTGTTCCTCCTCTTGTTCTTCGGGTAAATATACCCATTTCAGTATTCGGAAAGTTAAACTTCTTTTTAGAAGAGGCCAATACCAAGGGTTGAAAGAAGAATTAGAAAAATGTATGCTTTGTGGCAAATGCACCTTGGTGTGTCCTCGAGGGGTCAATCTACGCGCCACCATTATTCAAATGCGAAAAATTCTTGAGGAAATGCCTCAGTCTAAAAATTAAACACTATGTATTTTAAACCGTTTGTATTACCTTTTGCCGTAGGGGTTCTCTTCTTTTTTGCCGTGTTGATCTACAAATTTGTGGCTTGGCATTGGAAATATAATAAAACACAAAGACGTGCTGTATATAAAAATTTATTTACCGTACGTACACTAGAAGCCATTTGGGAAGCCATCCGTGAAGGATTGCTACACAATAAAATTTGGCGCACCAATCCCGTATTAGGCTATATGCACTCTAGTATTGCTTTAGGTTGGTTTTTATTAATTGTGGTAAGCAAATTTGAAAGTTGGTTGTATTTCGACTCTTTTATAAGTAGACCCTGGATGGGGATTTTCTATCGTTATTTTGCCATTGATGGACATCGTTTTTGGGCCGAAGATGCGTTTAATTTTGTAATGGATTTTCTTTTACTCTACGTGCTTTCAGGCGTTACCTTAGCATTTATCAAGCGTTTTTATTCTCGCCTTATGGGTATGAAAAAAACCACCAAACATATTTTGTACGATAAATTTGCGCTTACAAGTTTATGGTTTATTTTTCCTCTCCGACTTTTTGCTGAAAGTGCCACGGCAGCAATTCATCACAATGGGGGATTTGCCACCCAATGGATTGGCGATTTGATGTCGCTTTCAGTTGCTCAAATGGTTCAACTTCCTCTGTGGTGGGGATATTCCATTGCACTTTTCATCTTTTTAGTCAACTTGCCTTTTTCTCGTTATATGCACATTCCCGCCGAAATAGCCTTGATTTTTTCTCGTCGTTGGGGAGTCAATGAAATGGATTTCACCACAGGCTACACCAAATTGGAAGTCAATGCTTGTTCTCGTTGCGGCATCTGTATTGATGTTTGCCCACTTCAATCGGAAGCAAATATCAATCATATACAAGCCGCGTATTTTATTCGAGATGTTCGATACCATACATTAACGGGCGATACCGCCCAAAACTGTTTGATGTGCAATCGTTGTGTGGCCGCTTGCCCTGTTGGCATCGAAAGCACCTTGATTCGTCAGGAATATCGAGCGCAAACTAAAATTGACAAACACGGAAATTACAAATTTATTGATACTTTCCAATCACGTAATAGTATTGGCCATATCATCTATTTTGCAGGATGTATGACCCATCTTACCCCTTCTATTATTGAATCCATGAAGAGTATTTTTAAAGAAGCAGGCGATAGTTATTGGTTTATGGATGAAGATCAAAGTGTATGTTGTGGGCGTCCTCTCAAACAACAAGGTTTTTTCAAACAGGCCTACGATTTACGTACCAAAAACACGGAACTAATTAATAAATCGGGAGCCAAAACATTGGTGGTATCCTGCCCTATTTGTTATCAATCTTTTAAAAAAGAATATGGTTTAAAAATTAATATATTACACCATAGTCAATATATTCAACAACTTTTGGATTCAGGTAAAATTCAAGTAAACAAAAGTGCTAGCAAAGTAAGCTATCATGATCCTTGTGAATTGGGTCGTGCTTGCGGAGAATACGAAGCCTCTCGAAAAGTACTTGCTCATTGCGCCTCTTTGATAGAAGCGCCAAAAAATAAAAAAGACAGTCTTTGCTGTGGCTATAATTTAGGAGATGCAGTATTAGATTTATCGGATCAAATGAAAGTACGCGATGCCGCACTCAAAAATCTACTTACCTTCAATCCTGACAGTATAGTGACCGCTTGCCCGATGTGCAAAAAAGCATTTATGCATGGGAATAAACAAAAGGTGCAAGATTTAGCTGAAATTGTAGCCGAAAATTTACTACATAAACAAAAGCTTTCCTAATTATTTTTGGCTATTTAGCTAAGATTACGTAACTTTGTTTCTTTAAATTGAATATTTATAAAATAAAAAAAAATCAAGATATGCAAGACATTTTCGCACGCATTAAAGCCACACCGGGTTCTCTCGGACAATATCAAGAATATGCTGACGGGTATTTTATGTTCCCAAAATTAGAAGGCGAAATAAACCCTAGAATGTATTTTAATGGCAAAGAAGTTTTAAATTGGAGTTTAAATAACTATTTAGGATTGGCCAATCATCCTGAAGTTCGCAAAGCAGATGCCCAAGGAGCCAAAGATTTTGGTATGGCTTATCCAATGGGAGCTCGTATGATGTCGGGCGATACAGTTTATCACAAAGACTTAGAACAAAAACTCGCTACTTTCGTAGGTAAACCTACGGGGTATTTAATGAATTTTGGCTATCAAGGCATGGTGTCGATTATCGATTCTTTAACTTCTCGCAAGGATGTAATTGTGTACGATTCCGAAGCGCATGCGTGTATTATGGATGGCTTGCGTTTGAGTTTTAGTAAACGTTTTGTGTTTAAACACAACGATATGGAAAGTCTTAGAACCCAACTACAACATGCTACTCTTTTGGCTGAGAAACAAAAAGGGGGCATTTTAGTAATTACCGAAGGGGTATTTGGCATGCAAGGCGATTTGGGTAAATTAGACCAAATTGTGGCCATGAAAAAAGATTTCAACTTCCGTTTATTAGTAGACGATGCACATGGTTTTGGCACTATGGGCAAAACAGGAGCGGGTACAGCCGAACATTTCCATTGTCAAGACGGTGTAGATGTATATTTTGCTACTTTTGCTAAAAGCATGGCTGGCATAGGTGCTTTTGTAGCTTCTCAAAAAGAAATTGTAGATTATTTACGTTACAATATGCGTTCTCAAATTTTCGCAAAATCATTGCCTATGCCTATGGTTATTGGGGCTCTCAAACGTTTGGAATTACTTCAAACTCATACCGAACTTCGCGAAAACTTATGGAAAATTGTAGGTTTGCTTCAAAACGGTTTGCGTAAAGCAGGTTTTGATCTTGGCAAAACCGAATCTCCAGTTACGCCTGTTTACTTCTCTGGGGGGGTCAATCAAGGCACTAGCGTAGTGGTTGATCTTAGAGAAAATTACAATCTTTTTTGCTCAATCGTAGTATATCCTGTAGTACCTAAGGGCGTGCTTATGCTTCGCTTAATTCCTACAGCCGTTCATACGCCAGAAGATGTAGACTATACCATCAAAGTTTTTAGTGAAATCAAAGAAAAATTAGCCAACGGATTTTACGATAAACTGCAAATGCCTAATATGAATTTGAATAAATAAAAATGTCTAAATATAAACTCACCTGTAAAGTTTGTGGCTACGAAGTGGCCGACTTTTCCTCTTGGTTTTCATTGAATCAAGTTTGTCCAAAATGCGGAAGCAAACACGTAGAAGCTAATTATACAAGTAATTACAATGAACTCCCTACTCTATTGAAAGAAACGCCTAAAAGTTTTTGGCATTATTTTGATTTTTTACCTTTGATAAACCCTATCTATAAAGTGAGTTTGGGTGAGGGCGCGATTCCAATTGAAAATTGGGATTTTCTTTCTCAATATGCCAAAGAAAAATATAATATTGATTGTACTACTTTTGTATACAGAAATGATCTCAATGGCGGAACGCAAAGTTTTAAAGATGTAGCAGCCGCTTTAGCTGCAAGTGTATTATCTGAAAATGGAGTTAAACAATATTGTTTAGCCTCCACAGGCAATGCAGCCACGGCTTTTAGTAAATACCTATCCTTGGCTGGCATCAACGTAAGTGTATTTGTACCTCAAACCATGTCCTTGGATTCTGAAATTGAAATGCGTGCGTATGGTCAGCAGGTAATTCGGGTAAAAGGCAATTATGCCTATGCTAAACAAATGGCTGCCGAATATTCCCAAAACAATAAAATTTTGCTTTCGGCTGGCAACATTGACCCTATGCGTATCGAAGCAAAAAAAACAATGGTTTTTGAATTTTTACGCCAATTGGGCAAAATTCCAGAAGTTTATATTCAAGCCGTAGCAGGCGGTACAGGTCCTTTGGCTATAGATAAAGGTATACGTGAAATAGCACCCTATTTCAATGGGCTCAAAAACCCTCGAATGCTTTTAATTCAACAAGATTTGTGTGATCCAATGGTTCAAGCTTGGGAAACCGCCAAGAGCAAAGGATTTCCTAAAGGCTTTCAAAAAGAATATCCTATCATAGAAAATCCTAGCACTTCGGTGTCTATTCTCTCTACTGGAAATCCAGGGATGTACCCTTTACTTGCTCCTCTTGTCAAAAACAGCGAAGGTGATTTTTTGCGTGTCAAAGAAAATCAATTGGGCGCACTTGCCAAAATTGTAGCTTTCGAGAAAAAAGTACTCTTAGGACCCGCTTCTTTGGTATGTATGTTAGGCTTTTTTCAAGCGCTCAAAAATGGCGCTATCAAAAACGGAGAAAGCGTACTTATCAATACGGGTGAAGGGGCCAACCGATCTACCGATTTCGTACGTAGTTTAATGCCCATGAATGCACTCACAGCCAATGTAGCCGATTGTCATCCGCATCAAATTTCGGATTTACGTAAACAATTATGGGAGAATTTAGATGTCTAAAACTGATTTTACCAATAAAGTAATTTGGATCACAGGCTCTTCGTCGGGCATAGGAGAGGCATGTGCCTATGAATTTGCACGCAAAGGCGCACGCCTCATCTTAACTGCACTAGAAGCCGATATTTTAGAAAATGTAAAAACAAATGCACTACACTATGGAGCCAAAGACGTTTGTGTTTTACCTTTCGATCTTTCTCAAAAAGAAGGTTTACCACAGCTTGCCCAAAACGCTTTAGAAAGTTTTGGATCCATTGATGTTTTTTATAATAACGCAGGAATTAGTCAACGAGCAAGTACAGTGGATACAGAAATGCGCGTGTTTAACAAAGTGATGGACATCAACTTTTTTGCCCCCGTTATACTCACCAAAGCAATACTTCCTAGCATGCTTGCACAAGGTGGTGGTCAATTGGTAATAACCACAAGTATATCGGGTCGTGTCGGTTTTCCTTTACGCTCTGCATACTGTTCATCCAAACATGCTTTATATGGCTTTTTCGAGACCATACAAGCAGAATATTACAAAGACAATATTCGTGTAAGCATTGTGTGTCCTGGACGTGTACAAACCAATATATCTGTTCATGCCTTAGAAAAAGATGGCAAGGCTCACGGTGTTTTAGATGCAGGTCAAAAAGATGCCATAAGTCCTCAAAAAGCAGCCATCAAAATTGTAAGAGCCATTGCACATAAAAAACGTGAAGTTCTTATAGGTAGAAAAGAATTGTTGATGGTGTACTTCAAACGCTTTGTGCCTGGCCTCTGTGCTCGACTAGCGCGTGGTATCAAATCCATGTAACAAAAAATTAATAAATATAAATATCCTTCGTCATTTCTGCATACCAGGAAGAACGTTCCAGTCCTTTATTGTATAAAAAGCAATGATTTTCTTCACAAGGCTTAGGCTTCAAACCTAATTCATATAAAATTCGTTTGGGTTTACTATGGATTGTATGTGATACAAAAGTACGTTTGTATATGTGTAAACCAAATTGAGCAGCCGCATTTTCAAAATTGACATATTCGGTAGTGGGTAATATTAAACAAAAACGCCCCTCGGTACATAGTCTTTGGCTCACCCCTTGACATAAAGCCTCAAAACTTAAACGATCATTATGACGTGCATAAGTTCTTTTTTCATCTTTTCCATGTAAAGAATGTGAAAAAAAAGGAGGATTAGAAACGATCAAATCATAATTTGTTTCTCTATCTAAATCTTGAAAACGAAGTGTCTTTACACGCAATCTATCCACCCATGGACTCTGCGTAAAATTCGTGAGTGCATCTTGACAAGAATGAGCGTCCATATCTATGCCTAATATTTGTACCCTAGGATACCATTGTGTTTTTTGCGCCATCAATAATGATATAATACCACAACCACAACCCACATCCAAAATACACTTTGCCTTCCCCACCTCAACCCAAGCCCCTAAGACTACAGCATCAGTACCTACTTTCATACTTGATTGCAAATCGGTAATTGCAAAATATTTACACTGAAACATGCCAAAAACTTAATATTTCACTCGATTAAGTCCTAACATTTTTACCAGAAAATCAGCTAAGGCTTTTTCTCTATTCCGTTTACGAAGATTCAAATAAAGACCTAGTTTTTTTAAAATAGGTATTTTATGAGTTTCAACCAATTCTATAAGAGTTCCATCGGGATCTTCAATATACGCAAAACGCCCTGCGGCTTCGCCCATATCAAATGAATCGGTATGCTGTTTTGCGGCACTATCCACCGTAAATGGATAGCCTGCCGCTTCACAATATTTTTTTAAATTATCCATATACGTAACATCAAAACATACTTGGATAAAGCCAGGATCTCCCCAAAAACGACCTTCGTAAATTTTGCGAGGCAAACGTTCTAAAGCCACGATTAATTCTATATATCCTTTGCCTAAAAGATGACTAAAAGCACCTGTACGAGCCTTGGAATGAGTCAACAATACGCGTCTAAACTTACCCTGCCCCCCTTTTAATACTGCAAAATCGGAAAAAACAGCTGTTTTATCATAAATTACCTGATCAAAGCCCAAAATATCACGGTATACGGTCATGGCTTTGTCTATATCTGTAACGCCTATCATTACACCCACACCTCCGCCACTACTTCGTTTTTCCTCCTTGAATATACTCTTTTCTTCTACAATTTGAAAAATATTTGCAAAAGGATCTTCTACATAAAACGTAGCTAAGCCATCGGGTGCTATTTGTAAACCCCCAAGTATTTTCACCCCTTTCGCACTTAATTCTTCAAAGGTTTGAACCACATTTCGACTTTTTATTTTAGCAACAAAAACGCCCAAATCACCCACTTCAATTTCAAAATTTCTTTTTTGAGGTTTACGATCGGCATATTGCCATATTTCAAAACCCGCACCTCCTTGCATATTGATTGCTATACAAGCATGTCGTTTTTGTGCTTGTTGACCCGTATAAGGCAACATTAATTCCGCAACGGTACTATCTTCCAATACACGAACATCCATCTGGAAATGCTCTATATACCATTTCCATGCTTGATGAAAATCTTCAACACCTATGCCAATTTGTTGAATTCCGCTAATAAAATAGGATCCTTCCATACGTCTAAAATATATTTTTTACAAAGATAAAAAAATAATAGGGGGAAGACAAACCTTTTACTAGAAATCCTTATTTTACACAAATTTATTGAAGTTCTTGCATCAAATGCAAAGCCTCTTCTATAGTTTGTATACCATTGAACACTACATTTAGATGTGATTTTTGTTCTTTTAAACAAGAATTTTTAGCATGAATTTGTACATAGCTGACTATACGACCAAACACATCCGATTGAAAATAAGCGGTATCAGACTCTGCAACAAAACTACCCACCAATTTTCCTCCTCTCAAACTTAAATTACCCCATCCTAACGCTTTGGCAAATCTACGTAAACGCAGCGTATCAATTAAGGCTTGCGTAGGTTCTGGAATAGGACCAAATCGATCGATCAATTTAGTCGAAAAAGCCTTGAGCTCGGCATCGCTTTCTAAGCCATCCAATTCTTTATATAAAGATAGTCGTTCACTAATATTACTTACATATTGATCGGGAATCAATATTTCCAAATCCGTTTCAATTTGACATTCTTTACTTTCAATTTTGTTTTGAGTTTCCTCGGGGTATAAATCTTTAAATTCCGTTTCCTTCAATTCTTGAATCGCTTCATCCAAAATCTTTTGATACATATCCATTCCTATCTCAGAAATAAAACCACTTTGTTCCCCTCCCAAAATATTGCCTGCACCTCGAATATCTAAATCACGCATAGCAATTTGAAAACCACTCCCTATATCGGAAAACTCTTCAATGGCACGTAAACGTTTTTTAGCCTCTTCGCTCAACATATACGAAGGTGGAGTCATCAAATAACAAAATGCTTTTTTATTAGATCGTCCCACACGCCCACGCAATTGATGCAATTCACTCAAACCATAGCTATGCGCTTCATTAATAATCATGGTATTGGCATTAGAAATATCCAAGCCATTTTCTACTATTTTTGTAGATACCAAAATATCATATTCCCCCTCTATAAAACCTAAAAGAATTTCCTCCAATTTATCTCCTTCCATTTGTCCATGCGCCACACCTATTTTAGCATCTGGAATTAATCTTTGCAACATACCCGCAATTTCCATAATATTTTGCACTCTATGATGTACAAAAAACACTTGTCCCCCTCGATTCAATTCATACACTATTGCATCGCGTATAATCTCTTCGTTAAAAGGATGAATTTCAGTTTGTACTGGATATCTATTTTGAGGTGGGGTATTGATAATGGATAAATCTCTAGCTCCCATAAGCGAAAATTGCAAAGTACGTGGAATGGGGGTAGCTGTAAGGGTTAGAGTATCTAAATTCACTTTTAATTGTTTGAGTTTTTCTTTCATGCTAACTCCAAACTTTTGTTCCTCATCCACTATTAATAAACCCAAATCCTTAAACAGTACATCCTTACTCACCAAGCGATGCGTACCTATCAAAATATCTATTTTTCCAACTTTTAAGCGCGCTAATATATCTTTTTTTTCTTTAGTAGAACGAAAACGATTGATGTAATCGACCGTACAAGGTAAATTTTCCAAACGTTCTTTAAAGGTTTTAGCATGCTGATAGGCCAATACCGTCGTGGGGACAAGAACAGCCACTTG
The DNA here is from genome assembly GCA_036655775.1 of Bacteroidales bacterium. GTDB lineage: Bacteria > Bacteroidota > Bacteroidia > Bacteroidales > P3 > JAVVPL01. The sequence continues at coordinate 11,655 of JAVVPL010000010.1, forward strand.
TTTTCCATCGGCCACCGCTTTAAAAGCGGCTCGTATAGCTACTTCGGTTTTACCAAATCCCACATCCCCACAAATTAATCGATCCATCGGAATGGAAGACTCCATATCTTGTTTTACATCTTGTGTAGCCTTGAGTTGATCGGGAGTATCTTCATAAAAAAAAGAAGATTCCAATTCATGTTGTAAATACGAATCGGCACTATACGCAAAACCAGGCGAGGCTTTCCTTTGCGCATAAAGTTTGATTAAATCCTTGGCTATATCTTTTACTTTTTGTTTCGTTTTTTGTTTTAGATTGGCCCAAGTATTACTGCCCAAACGATGTAGTTGAGGTATGCTACCATCTTTGCTAGCGTAGCGACTCATTTTGTGCAAAGCATGTATGCTAATATGCAATACATCATTGTCCTTATAAACTAAACAAATCGCCTCTTGTTCCCGACCATTGACTTTAATTTTTTCCAAACCCGCAAAACGTCCCACCCCATGATCAATATGACTTACATAGTCGCCAGGTTTAAGCATATAAAGTTCACGTAAACTCAAAGCTTGCGTATCTTGTTTATGAGGCTGTACCGAGTATCGATGATAGCGTTCAAAAATTTGATGATCCGTAAAAATGGCCAATTTTAAATCATTATCAATAAAGCCTTCGTTTAAGGACAAAAACAAAGGCGTAAAACGCAGAGGGTGATCCTTGGGAGCCAATTCAAAAAACACTCTTTCTAAACGTTGAATTTGTTTGGCATTTTCCGATAAAATAAAATAGGTATAGTCATGATCCATCCCCTCTTGAATATGTTCTACTAAGAGTTCAAATTTCTTATTAAATAGCGGTTGGGTTTGCATGCTAAAGGAGATAGAAGCATGATGCTTAAAATATGCCGCCATACCAAATTCAATCACTGAATAACTACGTAAATCGGCCAATAAATCCTCTTTGCGAATATATAATTCTTGCGGTTTACGATGTATGAGTGGGGTTTCTAATTTAGCAAAAGCATCACACGCTTTACTATACAATTTTTCCATACTATCCAAACACCATTGCACATCTTCAAACCAAACATTTGCATAGGATGAAAAATAGGAAAGAAACGACAAACTTTCTATATGTTCCGCTCTTTGTTGTACGTTAGGGAGTAGACTAATACTTTTTTGCTTTTCTAAAGATAGCTGAGAAACCACATCAAAACTCCGAATGGATTCGATTTTATCGCCAAAAAACTCTATTCGATACGGACTATCATTGGCAAAAGAAAACACATCTATAATTCCTCCTCTTACCGAAAATTGCCCAGCTTCTATCACAAAATCGACTTGTTCAAAATCGTATTCATGAAAAAAATCAATTAAAAAATCCTGAGAAACCGTATCCTCCACACTTAGCTTTACTGTATTTTGTTCCAAAAAGCGTTTGGTAATTACCTTTTCGGTCAAAGCTTCGGGATAGGTTATAATCCATAGTTTTTCTTTAGTGTGACCCAAACGATTCAGTACTTCCGTGCGTTGTAGTACATTTGCGTTATCCACATTTTCCACCTCGTACGGATTGCGATAGGAAGAAGGATAAAAAAGCACCTTTTTAGTAGCCTGTTCCACCCCCATCTCTCCCAACATTTTTTCTAAATCATTATAAAAATAGGCTGCCTGCTCTTTATCTCGGAGTATGAACAACTGTTTGTCCATCAATTGCGAGGCAATAGCTGCACTCACCAAAGCACGTGCAGATCCCACAAGCCCCTTAATTCCCCAACGTTTTGATTCGGTTCCAGAACTAAGCAGTTTGATAAACTCTTTGACACGTACATCTTGAGCATATATACTCAATAAATCTTCTTTATTCACTTATCTATTTTTCTCTTGCTTTTTTTTTATGTATCTTTGCAAACTATTTGGTTTCGTAGTTCAATGGATAGAATTTCAGATTCCGGTTCTGAAGATAGGGGTTCGAGTCCCCTCGAGATCACTCATTCGTTTTATTTGTTTACAACAATTGTTCAATAATTTGATCCACGGTCAAACCTTCGGCCTCTGCTTTGTAATTCTTCACCACTCTATGTCGAAGCACTTGCAATGCAACAGCTTTAACATCTTCCTTATCGGGCGAAAATTTTCCTTTCAAAGCCGCATGACACTTAGCTCCTATAATCAAATACTGCGAAGCTCGTGGACCTGCTCCCCAGGCCAAATATTTAGCACATAATTCATGTACTTGAGGCGTTCCCACACGTGTGGAAGCTACCATTTTTACTACATATTCGTACAAAGCATCGGGCACGGGAATTCGTCTGACCAAATGTTGAAAATACAAAATTTCTTCCTCTGTCATTTTTGCATTTACAACTTGCGTATGATCCTGGGTGGTAGTTTTTACAATTTCAACCTCTTCGGAAAAACTAGGATAATCCACTTTTATTTGAAACATAAATCGATCCAATTGTGCTTCGGGTAAAGGATATGTACCTTCTTGTTCTATGGGATTTTGCGTGGCTAATACAAAAAATGGATTTCCAATAGGATAATTTTTACCCGCTATGGTTACCGATTTTTCTTGCATTGCTTCCAATAAGGCCGATTGAGTTTTAGGAGGGGTTCTATTAATTTCATCAGCCAAAACCATATTGGCAAAAATAGGTCCTTTAATAAATTGAAATTGTCTATTTTGATCTAATATTTCCGAACCGATAATATCCGATGGCATCAAATCGGGCGTAAATTGAATACGACTAAATTTCAAAGCCATCACCTCCGATAAAGTTTGAATCAACATGGTTTTAGCCAAACCAGGCACCCCAACCAACAAAGCATGTCCTCTACTAAAAATAGCCATTAAAATATCATCCACCACTTGTTCTTGCCCCACAATTCGCTTACTTATTTCAGCTTTCATTAGGGCAAATTTTGTTTGTAATGCCTCTACGGCTTCTACATCATTTTTAAACATAACACTTATCTATACATAGTTTCATACGAAAATCATTTTACTAAATAGGCGGTGCATGCAAGTCTCATACAATTTGTTTTTTTTACACTTTTCAACGAGCTTTTGAACCTCTATTTATTTTATCAAAATTTACATTTTCCATTGATACGTAAAGGCACATTTTGCATAATCTCCCATTAAACGTACATAGGTTTGCGTAATTTTATTTTTCATCCAAGAACTCATTTTATCATTCCGTGCTTGCTGAAGAGCCATATTATATAATCGGTCGTAATCATCTACCAAATTCGCCTTATGAGGAGAAACTTTTTTGATCACATAAAATAAACGAAAACACATTTGTCCTGTGGCCTCGTCTTGAAAATTGAGTGCATGGGTCACCTCTCCTTCCATTAATTTTTCAATGGCAAAGAAAACAATAGGCTCAATTTCTTCCGCTGCATAGGCGGGTTTACGGGTCATTGGACTTAGATATATTCCATCCGCTTGACGACCTGCTTCATCTGAAAATACTTTAACCGCTTCTTGAAATGTAAATGTATTGTTGCGTATCAAAGAGGATACACTATCTAATTCTTTTTGTGCACGCATCAAATCGGCAGTACCTGGTTTGGGTCGAATCAAAATATGGCGAACGCGCACTCGTTCTCCTTTGCGTTCCAAAACTTCTAATATATGAAACCCAAAATTAGTTTCTATCACTGGGGACAATTCGCCTACTTTTAAACTAAAAGCCATAGATTCAAATTCACTCGCCCACATTCCTCTTTCTCCAAAACCTACATCCCCTCCCGTTCGCCTAGAACCTGGATCTTCAGAATATAAACCCGCTAAAGCGGCAAAACTTTCACCTTTTTCAATACGGGTTCTCAACTCCGTAATTTGTTGTTTGGCCAAATTCATTTCCGTTCGACTAATCTTCGGCTTTTTGACAATTACACCCAATTGATATTCGGTAGGAACCAAAGGGACACTATCTCTATCCATAGAACCAAAAAAACGACGAACTTCACTAGGGGTCACTTTTACATCTTCAGTAATTTTTCGTTCCATCGTTCGAGACACTAAACTAATTCGAATTAGCTCTCTATTTTCTTCCTTAATTTCCAAAATGGATTTTTGATAAAAAGCTTCTAATTTTTCTCTAGATCCCATTTGTTCGGTAAAATAACGAATCCGCGCTTCCAATTCTGAATCCACCTCATTATCACTCACATTAATACTGTCCTCTTCGGCTTGTAAAGCATACAAATTACTAATTAATAATTGCTCCAAAATATCACAGCGCAAATCGTCGGTCGAAGTAGTCATTTGCAAACGCATATTCGTGGCCTGGGCTTCTACTTCGGAAAGTTTTATTTTTTTATTTCCTATCACCGCCACAATTTGGTCAATTACAATAGGCTTTACAGGCAAAACGACCTCTTCAAAAGAAACTGTTTTTGCATTCTTTAGAGTGTCCAAAACAGCCTTTTTAGCGAGCACCGAATCCTGCGCTATACTATCACTTTTCACATGTGATACATGCGTAGACTTTTGTGTATATGCGTTGGAAGTGATGCCAATAAAGAAACTTAACAGTAGTATAAAATGTACTGTTTTATATTTTGATTTCATGCTCATTCTTGTATGTAAATATTTTTAATAAATTTCTATCTCCCGCGCCTGCTTTGCTTCTTTTAATATATCTTTCCGCATATTATCCAACAATTTTTGCTTACGTACATTTAAGATAATTGTACGTATTTTTTTAGTTTCAAAACTCAAGGGGGAAATATTTTCTTTGGTTTTAAAATCTTTGAATATTACATAATATACATAATTTCCCGATACAATTTCCAATTTTTGATTGTTATTCAAAAACTCTTCTTGATTATAGGTTTGAATAGGGATCTCTTTTAAAAGCTCGTTAAAATATAACCATTTATCATCATCCAAAAAATAATTTTCGGCCGAACTACTACAAAGTCGACTCAAACGGACTAAGGCTGTATTTTCTAAATTATCGGCAAATAAATCTTTTTTTATTTTTTCTGCATTTTTATGATTCTTCAAAATTTTAACAAAACGAACCTGTACAATATTGCTTTTCAAATAAAATAAATCGGTATGATTTTCGTAATAGGCAGCAATATCCAAGTCGGACACTACCGTATCCAACAACTGTTGACTTACTTTATTTTGATAAGAAAAAATAAGCAATGAGTTTTTATATTCTTCTATTTGTTTTTCAAATTTCGACTCCTCATCACCTAAATTTTGTTTTGCTTTATTGAGCAAAAGTTGCTGTTGTATCCAATTTTGAATATAGGTTTGTACAATTTGTATACTATCGTTTTTCAGTGCCCCTGGAGGCACCACCCCACTCAAATCGCTAGCATATAAATAGGTGTCATATACACGTGCCAAAGCCCCATCTGACGAAGAGTCAGAGGGGGCTTTGCAGGAGTAACAGACTATGAAACTCACACAGAGAACAACCTTACTTAAGCATGCTCTTGAAAACATCTTGATTTACGCTGTATGAATATTTTTTTTGTAATTCTTTGATCCATTCTTCTTCAAGATATTTTTGAAAATCGGCAATAATAAGACCTCGAACTTCTTCAAGCGTTTGATATTGCTCTGGGATCATTTGGTCAATAATTACAAAACCTTTTTGCGTAGTACCCGTCAAAATATCTTTAGATAAACCTAACTGTTGAGGCGCTTTATCTACAATTGGATTTTGGCCTTGTTCAAAACGACCTTGTATCAATGTGAAATTTTCTTTGCCAAAAGTTTTTTCAGCCGCAGTTTTTAGTTGTGCAAAATTCAGTTTTTTCTTTATGGATTTAGATAGAAATTTAGCTACTTTTTCGGTATCTAAATTGGCTACATCATAAGTAAATACTTTTGCTTCTACTTTTTTAGGCCATTTGTATTTATCTTTACTTAATTCAAAATACGAAAGCAATGCGGCTGTATCTTGCGAGGCTCTTGCCCATACTTTTCTATTGGTAATATCAAATAAATAGACTCCATCTCTATACTCTTGCATCAATGCTGTAAATTCAGGATATTTGGTATCCAAAAGAAGACTTTCATGTTCCAAAAGCGTATTATCTACAAATGAATTATACATAGAAGTCAAAATTTGTTGTTTGCTATCACTCAAATTTAGTTTTTGTTTTTTGAGTATATAATTCGCAAAATCTAAATATTTTACTTGCTTACCTGCATACGAAAATAAGTTTTTTTGGTACACCGACGAAGGCGTAAATTTCCAGGTACCTTTAAGTAAAGAATCGCTAACTAAATTGGAAAATACAGTGAACGCATTTTTTTCTTCTTTAAAATTATAGTTTGTTTTCAATTTGGCAACGAAGGTTGATTGAGGAAGTTTGGATCGCTCATCACGCATAATTCTATACTCAATTTCTTGTTTTGTAGAATCAAATGCAGGCACTCCCGTAGCAGAATAAAATTGAATAATATGCCAGCCGAAACGCGATCTAACAGGCTTTGTATAATCTAAAGGTTTTAAACCATAAAATACATCCACCAATTCTGGAACCATTCGATTGATAGAGAAATCGGGTATCTTTCCTCCATTTTTGGCTGAAGATTTGTCGTCCGTATATTTGGCCACCACCTCTGCAAAAGGATGTCCAGCTTGCAATTCAGTATATGCTGAGTCTATTTTAAGTTTTGCAACCGAGTCCATGTCTTTGGGGGCATTTGGAGGAAGCATTACAATTATATGTGAGGCACGCACTTTTCCTAAAGCCTTATTTTTATTCAATAATTTGATTACATGATAGCCAAAATCAGTTCTAACAGGCATAGACACTTCGCCTACATTCAAATTATACACCGCATTTTCAAAAGGATATACCATATTGAAAGCTGTAAAATATCCCAAATCGCCACCATTTCCTGCACCTCTATCCGATTTTCTGGCAGAAGGATCATCGGAATATTGTTCGGCAACTTCTGCAAAATCTATTCCTTTTAGTATTTTGGCACGAGCTTCCATCGCTTTTTTATATGCTTTCACCGTGTCGGCTCCACTCGCTTTTTTGTCTAAATTGATTAGAATATGTGCTGCATGCATATCATATTGCAAATGTTGGTATGCTTCTTGAATTAAATTTTCCGACACTTTTGTATCGAGCAAATAGGGTTGCGATAATTGAGAACGATACATGGCCAATTCATTTTGTAAATCAACATTGGTATCATAACCTGCATCCTCCGCAGCTTGCACTTTTAATCGGAAATTAATGTATAATTTCAAATAGTCACTTAAAGCTTCTTGCGTATACAAAACTTGATCTTGTTGTGTGTTTTTAGTGTAAACTTTCAAAAAATCCGCCTTAGAAATACTATCATTATTCACAATCAATAAAATAGATTGATCTGTAACTTGACTCCAAGTAGGAGCACTTAGTAAAATTGTCAGCAATAAAAAACTAATTTTTTTCATCATAATAAACTTTGTGTTTTTATATGTTTATATTATCGAGTGTAATTGGGAGCTTCTTGCGTAATGGCCACATCATGAGGATGTCCTTCTATGCCTGAAGCTGGTGAAATTCTAATAAATTTAGCTTTTTGCAAGGCCGTAATATCTTTGGAGCCAGTATACCCCATGCCTGAACGTAAGCCTCCCATCAATTGATGTAAAACTTCAGCCAAAGAACCTTTGAATGGAACACGACCCACAATACCTTCAGGAACCAATTTTTTAACATCATCTTCCATGTCTTGAAAATAGCGATCCTTGGAGCCCGATTCCATTGCATCTAACGAACCCATCCCTCTATATGATTTGAATTTCCGACCTTCAAAAATAATTGTAGTACCTGGCGATTCTTCGGTGCCTGCAAATAAAGATCCTGCCATTACAGAATGAGCTCCTCCAGCCAAGGCTTTGGTTATATCACCCGAATAACGAATTCCGCCATCCGCAATCAAAGGAATTTTATATTTTTTAAGTGCCGCGGCCACATTGTACACCGCCGACAATTGAGGAACTCCAATACCTGCCACCACACGAGTGGTACAAATTGAACCAGGTCCTATTCCCACTTTCACTGCATCTACACCCACTTTAGCCAACGCAATAGCAGCTTCAGCCGTAACAATATTTCCTACAATCAAATCCACCGTAGGAAAACTTTTTTTAAATCTAGTTGCAGCTTCAATCACACGAGATGAATGTCCGTGTGCAGTATCTATTACGATAGCATCAACCCCTGCCGCAATTAAAGCCGCCGCCCGTTCGTCCATATTACTAGTCACTCCCACAGCCGCAGCCACTCTCAAACGGCCGCTACTATCTTTGCAAGAACGAGGTTTCTCTTTTAGATTCATAATGTCTCTATACGTAATTAATCCTATCAATTTTCCCGTTTTGTCTACTACAGGCAATTTTTCGATACGATGTTCTTGAAGTACTTCAGCTGCTTTTTCAAAAGAAATTTTCCCCACAGCGGTCACTACCTCTTTAGTCATTACTTCACTAATTAATCGTTTGTAGTTTTTTTCAAAACGTAAATCTCGATTTGTTACAATACCTAGTAATTTTTTCTTGCTATCAATCACAGGAATTCCACCTACTCTATACTCTTTCATTACATTCAAAGCATCTTGTACCGTAGCACCTATCAACAATGTCACAGGCTCTGTGATCATTCCATTTTCGGCACGTTTTACTTTGCGAACTTCAGCGGCTTGCTGTTCGATGGTCATATTTTTGTGTAAAACGCCAATTCCACCTTCTTGTGCCATTGCTATGGCCAAATCGGCATTGGTCACCGTATCCATTGCAGCAGAGACCAAGGGAATATTTAATTTAATATTACGAGTAAATAAAGTGGAGGTGTCAACCTCGTTGGGCAATACTTCCGAATACGCAGGAAGTAGAAGAACATCATCGTAAGTGAGGCATTCGCCAATAAATTTTTCTGAGTCTAACAACATAAGCTGAAAATTTTAATATAGATTGCAAAAATACTAAAAATTATATTAATTTACTTAAATTTATTTAGCTTAGGTTAAATTTATTTTTTTGTGTACCTTTGCAAGACACTTTTACATGTATAAAACTCGCATTTGTATGAACTCTTTTTTAGATTATAAACTATTAGATACTGATAAATTTGCACTTAGCATTTCCGATTTGATTAGCTGTGCTTTTATTGTTTTTTTAACTTGGGTCATTGTCAAATTGGGAGAACGTTATTTTCGTCGCCGTGTGAAAGAAGGACGAATGGATACGAGTAATGCGTATGCGCTTTCACGTATTGTACAATACGTAATTTGGATTGTGGGGATCCTATTTGCTTTGGAGTCCATAGGGATTAAAATGAGTATTGTATTAGCTGGTTCTGCGGCTCTCTTAGTGGGTATTGGCTTGGGCTTACAACAAATTTTCAAAGATCTCGTTAGTGGCATTTTCATTTTATTTGAACGCAAAATACGCATTGGCGATATGTTGCAAGTAAACCATACAATGGGTGGCACAAGCGGTATTCGTGGCACAATTCAAAAAATAGGCATACGTACCAGTGAACTAGAAACGGCCGATAATATTTTTTTGATTATTCCAAACTCTATCCTTATCAGTGATCCCATTGTCAATTGGTCACATGTCGATTTAGATCATGATGGCTATAGAGATGCCGAAATTTTAACTCGAACTAGTGTCACCGTAGGCGTAGATTACACTTCAGATGTAGAGCAAGTGAAAAACCTACTACTGCAATGTGCAGAGGAACACCCTCATGTATCCACCCTTAAATCCCCTTTTGTGCGTTTCACCAATTTTGGAGATTCTAGTTTGGATTTCGAACTCTTTTTTTGGTATAGCCAACCCCTAGTAGGCGATGATGTTAAAAGTGATTTACGTTTCGCGATCAAAAAAATATTCAAAGAAAAAAATATCAATATTCCTTTTCCTCAAAGGGTAGTTACTATGCAAAACGCAGACCTTTCGCAAATTTCTCATCCTTAACACACAAATTTTACAATTCATATATAATTTAGTATATACAAAAAAAATACAAAAATGAAAGATCCAAAAAAATTAGGTTTTAACTCTAAACTTATTCATGGGGTAAGTATTGACGACAGTTACGGCAATGTCAATATCCCAATTCATCAAGCTTCTACATTTCGCTTCAAGAGTGCCGAACATGGGGCTGCTTGTTTTGCAGGAGAAGAAGATGGATTTATTTATACTCGTATAGGCAACCCAACCATAGGGGCCTTAGAAAAAATGCTTGCCGATTTAGAAAATGGATTTGGAGGAATTGCTTGTGGTTCGGGTATGGGCGCAGTAAGTGTAATTTACTTTGCACTTTTAAGCAAAGGAGATCACGTAGTGAGTTCAGCTGCAGTTTACGGACCTTCTCGTGTATTATTAGAACAACAACTTTCTCGTTTTGGCGTTGAATCTACTTTTGTGGATACCTCGAAAATAGAAGATGTAAAAGCAGCCATCCGTCCAAATACCAAATTGATTTATGTTGAAACGCCTGCCAATCCCACCATGGATATTGCCGATATTTCTGCCATTGCAGCCCTTGCACACGAACACAAATGTCTTTTTGCCGTAGATAATACTTTTTGTAGTCCTTATCTTCAAAAACCTTTGGATTTAGGTGCTGACATTGTATTTCACTCTATGACTAAATTTATCAACGGACATGCCGATATCGTAGCAGGAATGGTGATTGCCAAAGATCCTAAAGTATACAAAACACTTAGGGGAATGATGGTGATGTTGGGTTGTAATATGGATCCTATGCAATCGTACATGGTACTCAGAGGTCTCAAAACTTTAGGTATCCGCATCGATCGCGCACAAGAAAATGCAATAAAAGCCGCTCAATTTTTAGAAAATCATCCTAAAGTAGCTTGGGTACGCTATCCAGGTCTACCTTCCCACCCTCAATTCGACTTAGCTAAAAAGCAAATGAAAGGTCCTGGCACCATGATTAGTTTTGAACTCAAAGGCGGAATTGAAGCAGGTAGAAAAATGATGAATGCCGTTGAAATGGCTATTTTGGCAGTAAGTTTAGGAGGAGTAGAAACGCTTATTCAACATCCCGCCTCTATGACCCATGCCAAAATGGATAGCGAATCTAAACACAAAGCAGGTATTACAGATGGCTTAGTTCGTTTTTCAGTAGGTATTGAAGATATAGACGATATTATTCATGATTTAGATCAAGCTTTAGCTAAAGCCTAATGACTGAAATTTTAATAGATCTCAATACAATTCATCCTGTAGATTTGTTTGGCTTAGAAGAAGAAAAATTAGCTCGTATTCAAACCTATTTTCCCACTCTCAAGCTCATTGCGAGAGGCAATGAACTCAAAGCTATTGGAGATACTAAAAGCATTGCGATTTTTCAAGAAAAATTTGCACAATGCCTCTCTCATTTTGAAAAAATGAATAGGCTCAGCAATAAGGATATGGATCTCCTCTTTGGAGGGGATCCCATTCCCAACAAAAAATCCTTGGCACATTCTTCCACCCCAAAAGAAAACGCCACAACAGAACTAGCACCACTTCCCACCTTAGAAAAAGCCGACTATGCAACCCTAGTCCATGGCATGGGAGGACGTGTAATCAAAGCACTCACCTCCAATCAACAAGGAATGGTAGATAGCATTGAACACAAGGATATGCTTTTTGCTATCGGCCCTGCAGGATCTGGCAAAACCTATACCGCCGTAGCTTTAGCCGTACGAGCATTGAAAAACAAGGAAGTAAAACGAATTGTTTTAACGCGTCCCGCAGTTGAAGCTGGCGAAAATCTAGGATTTTTACCTGGAGATTTAAAAGATAAACTCGACCCCTATTTACAACCTCTTTATGATGCACTTCGCGATATGCTTCCTCCTCAAAAATTGCAAACGCTTTTAGAGGAAGGCATCATTGAAATTGCGCCTTTGGCTTTTATGCGAGGACGTACACTCGATCACGCTTTTGTCATTTTAGATGAAGCGCAAAATGCCACAGAAAGTCAAATGAAAATGTTTTTGACCCGTATGGGAAAATCCGCTAAATTCATTATCACAGGCGATATTACCCAAATTGATCTTCCTAGAAATCAATCTTCGGGTTTAGTACAAGCGGTGCATATTTTAAAAGATATTCAGGCTATTGATTTTGTTTTTTTGACTGTTGAAGATGTGGTTCGACACAAATTGGTGACACAAATTATTCAAGCCTACGCAGTCAAATAACAATGAAACGAATCCTTTTATTTTTATATTTTGGAGCAATTCTATGTATTTCTTGTACTACGAATATTTTTGCACAAAATACCCCCTCTCTTCCACTCCCTCCTTCATTGTCAGAGATCGAAAAAATTCACTATATATATCCTACCCAATTACCCGCTTTAGATTGTCGTTTAGATCAAATGGAATTGCAATATTACCAATCTTTAACCCATACAAAACCCTCACCCACCCTCTCTAAGCTAGAAACAATTTTGCAATCCAAAAGAATTTATATAGATACACTACGAAGTTACATAGATAGTCTTTATTATGAACTCGCAAATGTATCCTTACATAGAAATGGCAAACAGAGTAAAGAAGTACTAGCGCTCATTGATAAATCTCTCTTATATAATCGATTTTATACCCCTTCGGTTTTATTGAAAATTGAAATTTTACAAAGCAATTGTTCCCTAGATAGCAGCTTTTGGCAATATCTCCAAATTTGTTTGAGTGAGCAATACAGTAAAAAGAACATACGTTTTGCTTGTCAACATGTATATGATACTTTTTTGATTCAATTGAAAGAATTAAATACCCAAGGTTTATTTAATGATGCGCTCCTAAATTATGCGATTTACAAACATACTTTTCCTGCGGCTCATCGATTTTTAATTATCAATTGTGCCGAAGAAAACAAAATCCTCACAGCGGCTCATCAAGGGCTATTTAGATCGTATTGTCAAGTGAGCGAAAAAGCTTTTAAGCAAGGCCGTTCATCATTATCCGAAAAATATGCACTTTTGGCCAATACCTATTATCTAGAAAATCAGATTTACATTCCTTCTTCAAATCTTGCATTGGAATTATTGACTAAAATTATGGATAAATATAAACGCAGTGCTTTATATGCCGACACCGATGAAAAAGCTTATTTTGCTTCTCGCATACAAAATATACAAGAACAAATAGAATTATTTTCCACAAACACACTGAGCGAAAACACCGTATCTAACAATCAATCAATAACACTTGCCAAAGATACAGTTCTTGGCTCTCTATCTCTCCAATCCGCAATTGTGGATATGCAAATCGCTAAACAAACACTTACCAAAGATACCGCTCTTAGCCCTCTATCGCTTCAGCCCGCAATTGTGGATATGCAAATCGCTAAACAAACACTTACCAAAGATACCGCTCTTAGCCCTCTATCGCTTCAGCCCGCAATTGTGGATATGCAAATCGCTAAACAAACACAAAGTTTACCAATACTTGCAAATTCTACCATCCATAACAATCAAACGATTCAGAACCACCAAGCAAAGCTTGCGCATAAAGACCAAAGTAAAAGCGATACCCTAAATAAAAAAACAATAGCTAAACAAGCCGAAAAAACTAGTGTCGAACAAGCCGAAAATACAAAAATCGTAGCCATATTGAATAAATCAAAAATGCAAGTACAATTGCCTAAAAAGAAGGATATGACTAAGCAAAAACTATTTGATAGTATAGCTGAAAAAGCAATTTTAGCGATCAATATCCGTAAATATTCACCTGCTCTACAATATTTGCAAGAGGCCAGCAATTTGCAAAAAAAATATATAATACACAGCACAATTCCCATAGAGGAATTGCTCGAAAGCACGGCTATCAATTGTATTGAACAATTGTTGAACAAAGCACAATATCGTTTGTGGACCAATCAAATGGAAGCAGCCGATAGTTTATATCAAAGTGCAGAAGCAATTAAAAACAATTATCAATCTCGCACTATTGCCGAAATGAACCAACTTTTGGCCTCTTACCAAGAACAAAAGCAAATGATTTTTTGTCAAAAACAAAAAAATGAAGTGCAATATTTGCAAGTGCAAGCCAAAAGTTATGCCCAAACTCAACAATATACCTTGGCTTATAAAAAGATCACACAAGCCGCGCTTTTAGCCAAACAAAGTATTTGTAAATTTCCCTGTACAGAATTGGATTCTTTGCAAACTGAATACAAACGAATTTATCTTTATTTTGCACTTAAAGACAGTGCAAATGCGTATCTCTATATCAAAGACAGTTTGTCCTATTTACGCACCTATCAAAAAGCCTCTCTTTATTTTCAAAAAGAAAATCTAGACAATTTAGCAATCAAACACAGTGCCCTTTTAGATAAACTGATCTATGAACAAAATTATCCGCTCTTATTTAAATGGGCGCAAGAACTTTGGGCTCAACACAAACAAGAACCCTCAATTCAACTATCTCAAACCCTACAAAACATTATATCGTATTTGGAAAATCACCAATACTATACCCCTGCCTACAAAACCTTTTACAAAGCCTTAAAAAAATCAAAATTACTTTCTAAATAAAATAAAAATGCGTTTTATTCATTGGTATCTACAAATTCTGGTCTGCACCCTCGGTCTACTTGCTAATTTGCAAGCTCAGTCCACAAGTCCGTATATAACACCCTTAGATATTCCCGTAGAACTATCGGGAAGTTTTTCCGAACTTAGAAATGATCATTTTCATGGAGGTATCGATTACAGAACCCAACAAAGAGAAGGTTTAGCCGTGAGAAGTATTGCCGATGGTTTTATTTATCGTATTGGCATCTCTCCCAGTTCGTATGGCAAAGTACTCTATCTTAAGCATGCCAATTGTATTAGTATTTATGGCCATCTTTCGGCATTCCCAAGCTATTTAGACTCCTTGATTCGCGCGTATCAATATGCACATCAATCCAATGAAATAGATTGGATATTAGAAAAAACGGTGGCAGTATCTCAAGGTGACACCCTTGCATTTAGTGGCAATTCGGGCAATTCAGGAGGTCCTCACTTACATTTTGAAATTCGAGACACTAGCGATACCTATCAGATCAATCCTTGTCTTTTAGGCTTATGTACCGAAGATAATCAAAGCCCCTCTCTATTACAATTTGCACTCTATCCTCTCTCACCAAAGGCTCAAATATACGGTTTATCACATAGCAAAGATCTCTTAAGGTCCAATTTCAAACTTCGTCAAGCCGAAAAACGAGCCCATAAATTGCAACATAAAAAAGCAGCAAAATATTTTAAAATAGACAAACAAGTTGCTATCTATTCTCCTCAAGAAGGCGACTCCTTACTTGCAGACCTTTCAACCTCTCTCAGCAAACCTCTTTCGGTATGGCATTTGCAAAAGAAACCCCCCATCAAATTAAAAGGAATTTTTGGATTTGGCATCGAAGCCTTAGATAAAATGGACCATTCCCCTTTTAATTTTGGCTTATATCGCCTTGGAATTTGGCTGGATACTCAATGTATTTATAGTTATCAACTCGATCGTATTCCCCTTGCAAAAACCAATAGAATTAATGCACATATTGATTATCCCTATTTTGTGAACACTGGTCACCGCATCGAACACTCACAACAAGGGGCCTTGAATGATCTCGAATTATATACTCGATTAGAAAATCAAGGTCGATACGATTTCTCATCCCATGGGGGGGCGAACAACACGCGCATTTCCATTTTATGTGAAGATTTTCAAAATAACGTGTCTCTATTACAAGTGCATATTCAAGTCAAAAAACAAAGAGCCCCAAAGCCCATACGGGCCGCACAACAAACGTCTGTGCATCCACACCAAGGGGATATGTATAGAAAAAACAAAATTATACCTCAAGAAGATTTTGTTTTTTCAAACAAAAATTTTTCTGTTTTTATTCCTGCAAATTCTGTTTTTGACACCGTATGTATGCCCAAATTAAAAAAAACGAAAGCTTCTTCAAGTCATCTTTCTCCTTTTTATGAAATATCCTTAAATGAAATTCCTTTAAAACAAAGTATAGATATAGGCATTGCTTACCCTCCAAATTTCAACAAAAACCTATTGGACAAGCTTTTAATTATCCATCTAAATAAAAATAAAAAAATGACTCCTTTATTTTCTACGCTAAAAGGAGAAAAAATACATGGAATATCGCAAAAATTTGGTACTTTTGTATTAGAAATTGATACCATCGCTCCCAAAATAGAAAGCAGCAATTTAGAGGTTCTCTTCGATAGGGATACATTTTTTACAGCCCATATCCAAGATGCA
The DNA here is from genome assembly GCA_036655775.1 of Bacteroidales bacterium. Classification (GTDB taxonomy): domain Bacteria; phylum Bacteroidota; class Bacteroidia; order Bacteroidales; family P3; genus JAVVPL01. The sequence continues at coordinate 27,907 of JAVVPL010000010.1, forward strand.
CTTTCTGGAATTTATAAATATGAGGCTTATTTAAATGGACAATGGTTGCGTTTGTATTATGATAAAAAAAACAATACTTTATACAGTGACTCATGGGCGCAGCTTCCAAAAGCTAAATATGAACTTCGTATTTATTTGGAAGATGCCAAGAATAATAAAAGTGAATATATTTACAATATAAATTTATAAACATGCAGGAAACTATCCTAATTTTAGATTTCGGATCTCAATATACACAACTAATAGCAAGAAAAATACGCGAAAACAATGTATATTGTGAAATTCATCCATTTAATAAAATTCCTAAAATCACATCCGATATCAAAGGGGTAGTTCTTTCTGGAAGTCCTTATTCCGTAAATGATCCGCAGGCACCCCAACCCGATTTAAGTCAAATTAAAGGCAAACTTCCTATATTGGCCGTTTGCTATGGCGCACAATACTTAGCGCATACCTCTGGGGGCAAAGTGCAAGCTTCTAAAATTCGCGAATATGGACGTGCCAATCTCAGTTTTATAAAAACCGACAACCCTTTGATGCAAGGGGTGTCTTCCAATAGCCAAGTATGGATGTCGCACGGAGATACCATCTTGGAATATCCTTCTCATTTTGAAATTATTTGTAGTACCAAAGATGTAGCCATCTGTGGATTTCAAATTTCAGGAGAAGATACGTTTGCTATTCAATTTCATCCAGAGGTATATCATTCCACCCAAGGTAGCCTTATGCTGAGCAATTTTTTGAAAACGATTTGCCATTGTAGTGGAAATTGGACACCCGTCTCATTTGTGGAAACAACCATTGCCAAACTCAAGGCCGAATTGAAAAACGATAAAGTTATTTTAGGTCTTTCGGGAGGTGTCGACTCTAGTGTTGCCGCAGTGTTATTACATAAGGCAATTGGCAGTAATTTGCACTGTATTTTTGTCGACAATGGACTTTTACGTAAAAATGAATTTGAGCAAGTATTAGAATCGTACAAACACATGGGCTTGAATGTGGTGGGAGTAAATGCGCAAACGCGTTTCTATCAAGCACTAGAAAATATTACAGATCCAGAAGCCAAACGAAAAGCCATAGGCAAAACCTTTATTGACGTATTTGATGAAGAATCTCGTAAAATAGACAATGCCAAATGGTTGGCACAAGGCACTATTTATCCAGATGTGATAGAATCTATCTCAGTCAAAGGCCCTTCAGCCACTATTAAATCGCATCATAATGTGGGCGGACTTCCAGATTATATGAAATTAAAAGTAGTGGAACCTCTCAAAACGCTCTTTAAAGATGAAGTACGAAGAGTTGGTCGCACCCTTGAAATCAGCGATACGATCTTAAATAGGCATCCATTTCCAGGTCCAGGTTTAGGCATTCGGATTTTGGGTAATATTACAGTCGAAAAAGTACGTATTTTACAAGAAGTAGATTTTATTTTTATAGAAGGGCTCAAAGCCGAGGGTTTATATGAAAAAGTATGACAGGCGGGCTCTATCCTCCTTCCTATTCAATCGGTAGGAGTAATGGGTGATGAGCGCACATACGAACAAGTTGTTGCTCTACGTGCGGTTGAATCCACCGATGGAATGACCGCCGATTGGTGTCACCTTCCCTACTCCTTTTTATCACATATTAGCAATGAAATTATCAATAAAGTGAAAGGGGTCAATAGAGTGGTGTACGACATCAGCTCTAAACCGCCCGCAACTATTGAATGGGAATAAAATATACTATGAAAAAATTTGTAATTATTGGGTTGTTCTTTTTGTTTGGCATGCTGGGAGTTTACGCTCAAAACACAATGCCTACGCCTGTAAGTATCCCTATTAGTTCTTTGTATGATACCCTACAAGGAAAAGTCTATTTTATACATATTGTTGAAAAAGGACAAACCCTGTATTCTATCCAAAAAGCATATAATACCACCCTCAAAGAAATTATCAAAACCTCCCCTGCGGATCAATTGTTATTAGGAGAAACTCTTCGTATTCCTATCAATATCCCCTTAGCAAAAAAGACGAAAACTGAAACGAACTTGGTGGGGAACGACAAGAATAAAAAAGTGCCCTCTATTCATATAATTGCTAAACCCCATTCCGACACTTTGCGTATAGCCCTTCTTCTGCCTATTTACTTAAACGAAATAGACAGTTTGGAGCCTTCCAATAAATACAATAAAGCTAACGAAAAATTATTTACCTATTTGTCTTTTTATGAAGGCGCATTATTAGCTTGGCAAGAACAACAAGAAAACACATCCGTTTATTTTGAATTCAAAGTATTTGATGTTACCGAAAATGTATTGAGTGTCAAAGCCGCACTCAAGGATCCTTTTTTACTCAACGCAAATCTTATTCTCAGCGCTTCTTTTGTAAAATCGTTTGCCTTACTTTCAGATTTTTCGCTCAAACACCAAATTCCTATTATCCATCCTCTTTCGGAACGAGATCAAATGCACTTAGAAAACCCCTATTTTATACAAGGAACCCCCTCTTCAAAAATGCAAATAGATAAATGGGCCGAATATGCAATTGCAAAGTATCCCCACAGTAATTTTGTGGTTCTTTTAGATAAAAATCAAAGTACAAACAAAAAAGCGAAAAACTTTTATCAAAATTTACTGAACGCAGTACATATTGGTAAACTAAAAGCGGACAATATTGCCTTGTATAATATTGCCGATAGTGGATTTTCAAAATTAGCTCAACGAATTAAAACCAATAGAGACAATGTGGTATGTGCTTTTTTTGAAAGAGAAATTGCCTTTACCAATACCGTAATCAAGCTGCATAATCAGAATGCTAAAATTCATTTATTAGGAATCGACAAATGGTTAGATTTCGATAAAACAGAAGCAAATTATTTACAAGCACTCAATTTTGAGTATTATAGTCCTTTTTTTGCCGAATACAAATCGACACCCGTAGCCTTATTTGAAGCCAATTATTATCAAATGTACAAAACCTTACCTAATGAAATGGCATTTAAAGGCTATGATTATATGCAATCTATATTAGAACTTTTGCAAAAGTATAATACAAATTTTATTTTTGAACTTGAAAATTCTTCTTATCAAGGTTTGGGGTTCGACTTTAAATTTGTAAAACGAGAAAATGGCGGATACGAAAATACGTGTATTCACAAACTAAAATTACACAATTTCAAATTTATAAAACAACAAACCCCTACAAACTAAAACAAACTAAAAATTAAATTAACAATTATAATTATGAAAAAAAACAGTATTTTAATGCTAGCTCTATGCTCTTTGAGTTTTATGAGTTTTGCTGCAACTCCTATCCTAGTAGATACACTACCTCAAAAAAAGACCGTAGTATTAGAAGAGTATACAGGAATTGGATGTGGAAACTGTCCTTATGGCCATTTAGCTGCAAATCAAATGGCTGCCAAATATCCCAAAAGTGTATTGATAAATATACACCAAGGAGGGTATGCCATTGGTGGACTTCCTGATTTAACCACCCCATTTGGAGATGCTCTATTTAATCAAACTGGAGGTAATGGCTATCCCTCTGGCACCTTAAATCGTCAAGTAATTGCTCCCTCCAAAGTACTTGCAGTAAAAGATTACAGTCAATTTCCTGCGTATGCCTCAAAAATCGTGGAACAAGATGCCTATCTAAATGTAGCCGCTAGTTCATCTATTGATTGGCTTAGCCGTATCTTAACTGTGAACGTAGAGGTCTATTATACCGAGAATAGTCCCGCAAATGTCAATTTTTTGAATGTAGCTGTACTTCAAAGCAAAATTATGGGTTCGCAAGCGGGGATGATGGGCAATCCAGATCAAGTCGTTGACGGAAAATATCAACACAATCATGCTTTACGTACGCTTTTAACTGGACAATGGGGCGATTCTATACTCACCACAAGCAAAGGAAGTGTATTTACCAAAACATTTACCTATACCATTCCTGCCAATATCAAAAAAGTGGATTGTATATTGGAAAACATAGAAGTTGTAGCCTTTGTATGTCAAAGCAAAAAAGAAATTATCAATGGGGCTAAAAGTTCGATGACTTATATCAATCAACCTTCTCTTTATGTCAATTTGATCAAAGGCGAACAAATTGTACATAATAGTTGTGATAGTGCTGTGAATGGCTATGTAAAATTAATCAATAAAGGAAGTGATTCTATTGTTTCGGTCAAATTTAAATTAAATGCAGGCTTAGATACCGTAGAATATGAATGGACTGCTTCCGCACCTCTAATGTATAATCAAATCGACTCTATTATACTACTACCTACACCTACCCTTCCTAATATGACTCGTCGTT
>JAVVPL010000011.1:0-1092 GCA_036655775.1 Bacteroidales bacterium
AGTCGGTAGAGCAAAGGACTGAAAATCCTTGTGTCCCTGGTTCGATTCCAGGTGATACCACACCACAAAATCAAGCACTTACAGAAATGTAGGTGCTTTTTTTTGTGCATTATTCTTCCTCTGGTTCAACATATTCTTCCTCGTCTAAATAGGATCCGCCCTCCAATCCCAAGTTTTGCATTCTGCTTACAAAATCATTTTTCTTTCTTTGGGTGGAAAGGGTGTATTCTAAATTTCCTTTTTTGCGTTTACTGGGTTTCATCAAATCAATGGCATCATTAAATTCAATTTTTGAAGACATTATTTGCAATAAACCATTGGTGTAATTTAAATAATACCATTCATATCGAGAGGCCTCAAGGTATAGATCCACTACATCCCCTTTTCTATTTTTAGTTAATTGGATATAGGCTTTGATTTGTTTGTTGATGGAGGTTTTCCCAATAGAAGCCAAATTGATTTTCCCAGAGGATATATAGGCATTACGCATCGCATCCCAAGTCAAAAGGACGTTTGAAAAGCAAATGCTTTTTTGTAATTTTTCTGGAATTTGCGTAAGACTACCATAGGTTTCGAGTTCTTGTTTACATTTTTGCATTTCTTTGGGGGATAATACCTCCGAGAGATAGGATAGATAACGAGACGTATTCATTTCGGCTTCTGCCAAATCGGTATTTTTAACAAAGGTTTCTGCCATTTGTTTTTGCAAATCATCATTGAAAAAATAGTCTATGTTCAAAACACTTTGCATAAAAACACTTTGTTCTTTTCCATCTTGAGCAATATCGCCATAAAATTGTAAGGCAAAATCGTCGGTTTCTATATTTGGATCAAGCCAACCACTTGTATTGGCAAAACATTTATCCATTTTATAAGTCAATTTTTCAGTTTGATTGCTGTCGATAAGCGTATACATTTTACGCAATTTATCAAACTTCAAAAATCCTTCATATTGTAAAATCGGGCGATCCGAAAGTCTTAAAGGTCTTAAAAAAGAAAAGAAAGGAGCCCCCATCGATTGTGTATAAAACCCACAACCCAAGGTGCGACCTTGCGGATTTTTACTTTGTGTTTGTATGGGAATACGCACAT
>JAVVPL010000011.1:1102-22741 GCA_036655775.1 Bacteroidales bacterium
AAAAGTAATTGATTTTCATGGTCTTCGTTGTCGCAATTATAGCGCATTTGGCATCTACCTGCAAAAAACAGCATAGAATCTTGAGCAGACAAACTGAGTTTTCCTTCAAATTCAAAGCCATCATCTAATAAGAGTGTATTGGTATCCCCACCTATTTGTGCCATGGCAAACGTATGTCCATCCAAATCTTGTTTAATATCGGAAAAATAGATAGTTTGAGAGGGTAAATCGGGAGAAGAATAAGAATAATAGGCCTGTGCCTTAAATTGCTTTCGACTTAGCATATCCACTGAAGCCTGAGTTAAAATATAATCGTGCCAATCGTTGTTCAACATCAATACGGACTGATTTAGATTTTGTATTTTGGCTCGAACACCTATTTTGACCTGCCCTGCATGAGGAGCAATAAAAGCATCGGCACAAGCGATGTAAGGAATTTCATTTATTTCTAATAAGCTATCCTGAGTATGATAGGTAGCTTTGGTAGCATTAAAGCGAAGTGAATCTTGTTTGGGATGCAAGGAAACAAATTCTACACCTATTTTAGGAAGGCTGATTCTTTCGGCTAACGAAAGGGTGCTGAGGTGTTCAAAGTTAGAGGCGTTTATTGACTGCGCAACAAACGACAATTCATTTTTAACAATATCCCAATTCATTTGATTCATATAGGATTGATACATATTTAAAGGAAAAATCACTTTTGAATTGCTAGCATTGGATATAAAATTAGCTTTATGGGTGTTGAGATCCACCTGCGTTCGATAATTATCGGTTTGCACAAATATATTCCCTCTATCTGCTGTAAAAATACGAAACGCAAGCGTATCGGCTCTAAAGTCACGACTGTGTAATTGGAAATTCGCACTTTGCATTTGCGCTTGATTTGGGAAACCGAGCATTCCATCTGCTTGGGAGAGTTTTGGGGAAAAACAATAAGCCCCGCGTAATTGTAAGCTATCTCTATATACATATAGCGCGTGCTTGGGCGCATAGAGATGATAGATATTGGAATCGATCTGCCAATATTGTTGCACTTGTTGTGCATGGATTGTAGGATAGGAAATATCTATATTGTTTTGTTCTGTAAGTGCAAAATCATCGGCTTGACAGTGCATTTCTTTAGGTGTAAAAAGAAAATCTTTGGATTTAGATTCCGAACTAAGATATTGCAAACGTCCTTGCCCTCTAAAACCAGTATTACTCAAGCGTAGGGTATCAAAAAAACGTCCTTTCCCATGATAGAGGGGATAACCCTCAGAGGGTGCTTTATGTGTAAATCCCAAGGAATAATCGGGCATCACCACCAAAGCTTCGTTTATATTGGGAATCATACCTCCCGACATAAATTCGCCTTTGAAACAAATACTATCCGTAGAAAAATTGTTCAAACGTTCCAAGCGAAAAGAATGTACTTTAAAATAAAATGAATCGCGTTGATAAGCGCCCTGTTGAATAGTGGGCCGATCGTAATAGGCGTAAGAGGGTTGAGCGCTTATAAATATGGGATAGATAGGAAAATCGCGTAAGCCCCCTTTATTGAGCATACTATCAATAAACAAAACGCCCGAAAATTCTTCTAATTGTGTATTGATTGGATGAAGTACGCTCTCGCCATTAGCATTTACACTTTTCACAACAAAACGCAGAGTGTCCACCGACTGTATATCGATTTTGAAATCTGCATAACTAAAATACGATTGCTTGGTATCAAAATCGAAACTTCCGCAATGCAACAGACCATCAAAAATAAAGTCTCTATTTTTTTTGAATAGAATACGTTGAGAAGTGGGTTGAATATATACGTTTTGTTTTTCACTTAAAAGTATCTTTTTAACTCCTTCTATTTGCAAATCAAAAGTATGTAAATTTAAACGAGCATTGGTAAAATCGTCTACTTCCGACTCGATGTTGAGAATATCGTAATCTTCTTTTTGTGCTGAAACGGCTAAATAATGAAACAGTTTGGGTTGCAAACTTACTTCATCATTTTTTACTTCATATATCACAAAACCTTTTGCAGCAAAATCCAATAATAAGGTTCGTATAGCTATATCGGCTAAACCCGCAAATTGAGCTATATACGCAATAGGGATGGTATTGCTATGGTAAGCTTCAGCAGCTTTTTTTAAAAGATATAAAGGATTTTTGCTTGAAGAGCCAACAATCGCTTGATGTTCGGATTCTGAATAAATATTATGTGATTTAAAATACGTAATTCCTTTTCTATTGGGGATACGCATCAATCCAAAATCGAGCAGCCCTGAATCTATTTTCCAATACACAGCCTCACAATACATATCAATTTGATGATAGGTGTTTACAAAAGGTATGGGTTGTCGAAAGGCGGTACTATGCATAAAAAGCACCTCTCTCGTATTTTGATTATACCGTATGTCACTGCTTCGATGTTGTATGGAATCATTGTCTAAATACAATACCCAACTAGCCAATTTAGCACTAATTTTAGCATCTTTAATTACAAAATTATCGGCTTGGATTTTGGCCATTAGGGTTTGCTCCTTAGTAAACAAGAGCGTAGCACTTTTTTGAGAAGTACCAAAATAAAATTGGCTACCTTTTTGCAAAAAAGCACCTTGAATATCTACATTAGGGAACAAATTATGTAGATAGATCGCCTCATCATAAGAAGTGAATTGAGGATATGATGATTCGGTCAATTTGGTAGATGCCGACAATTTTTCATCCAAAAAACCCAAAATAGCTTGTTTGAAATAATCGGCACGATATAAATAAACACTATCTACACTATAATGAGCACTTTCAATATCAATTTCATACGTATTAAATTGTGCATACATTTCATTGTTAGGGATGGCTTGCCGTTCCCAATACAAAAATCCTTTTTCTCCTTTAAATTTATTTTCTAAGGGATCGTATATTCCCTGTGTTTGACGAATACAGGAGCTATCCTTATACGCTTTGCATATTAAATCTAAGGAAGGAAACACAAAACATTGATCTTGAAAAGTGAAATCTAAATTTGACACCAACCATGTGGCCGATGTGCTTTTAAATAAACATTGTTCAGAAAGCAACAAAGCTGTGGAGGTATATAATTGACAAAACTGCTTCGATTTTTTATGCGCAAGCAATTGTTGAAGCGCATCTAGCCATTGTTGATAATTCGCATTGGGTCCTTGTAGAGCCAAAAATAAATTTTGACATTCTACCCAAGCAAATACTTGTGGATAAAGAGAGACTTTATTTTTAAGCGCTTCGTTGCTAAGAGTTACAATTTGCTGTTGAAGTGATAAGGGAAAGTTTTGCCAATATTGCCCATATTGCAAATAAGCTTCTTCCACTTTTTTCATTTTCTCTTTCGTGATATTTTTATCCGTTTTGATCAATTCCAAACTTTGCGGAATATACGTATCCACTCCTTCAAATTGTATTTTTTTTTGACAAGAGAGATAAAAAGGCAAAACCAAAACAACTACAAAAAAGAGAATAAATTTTCTCATTTTTTAATAAACTTCAAAGCCGCCCATTTTTCTCTGGTTTTATAATCCACATAAAACAAACGGTGTTTGTTGCATTCAACTTCCAATTTGGCTATATCTTCTTGATAAAATCCACTGAGCAACAAAATGCCTCCAGTGGGCAAACATGCTGCATAGTGCGTGATATCTCTCAATAATATATTTCGATTAATATTCGCAATGATATAGTCGTACTCTTTAGCTTGCAGATTACTTGCATCCCCCATCTCCACATGGATCGTAGGGGTATGATTACGCTCTATATTTTCTAATGTATTTTCGTAGGCCCAAACATCATTATCAATAGCATCCACAGAGCTGGCACCTTCTTTACTTGCCAAAATAGCCAAAACCCCCGTGCCACATCCCATATCCAAAAGACGTTTACCTTGCAATGGTTCTTTGGAAATATATTCTATAATCAAAGCCGTAGTGGGATGATGAGCCGTTCCAAACGACATTTTGGGTTCTATTTCAATATTGTATTTTACATCTTTTCGAGGCGCATGGAAAGGCGCATGCACAAAACAATAATTCCCAAACAAAACGGGTTCATATTGACTTTCCCAAACCGCATTCCAATTTTCATCTTTGATAAATTGCGTTTGATATTGAATATTTTCCGCAACCCATTCACACATCAAAGCCTCTAATTTAGCTTTGTCATAAAGCGTTTTTGGAATATACGCACGCAAAGTTTGGGGTTCTTCTTCAAAACTTTCAAAACCGATTTCACCCAAAGCATAGATGAATAAATCGGTTTTGACTTCGTCTAAAGTGTGTGAAAATTGTGTTTTATAATAGTCCATTTTGTTTATTTAAATGAATTGACAATGGTGGCAAAATCATCGGCAACCAAAGAGGCTCCCCCTATTAATCCCCCATCCACATCTTCTTGTGCAAAAAGTTCTTCTGCATTTTTGGCATTGCAACTTCCCCCATATAGAATAGGCAGTTTTTTAGCTATTTCTTTACCATATTTGTCGAGCACTAATTGACGAATATACGCATGGATTTCTTGTGCTTGTGCAGGAGAGGCCGTTTTTCCTGTGCCAATAGCCCATACTGGTTCGTATGCAACAATAATTTTGGCAAAATCCAAAGGTTGTAAAGCAAACAAACTTTCGGATATTTGTTGTTCAATTACTTTTAAATATTGATTACTTTCTCTTTCTTCTAACACTTCGCCACAACAAACAATAGGAACCAAATCATTGGCCAACAATTGCTCCACTTTTTGTGCTATTTGTGCATTCGTTTCAGCATGATATTTGCGACGCTCCGAATGCCCTACTATGCAATATTCTACTTCCATTGATTGCAACATATTTGCAGCAATTTCGCCCGTATACGCCCCTTTTTCATATTGGCTTACATCTTGTGCTCCCACCGAAAAACTATCTGAACTTTCGCGCGCTAAATCCTTTGCCAATTCCAGGTAAGGTGCAGGAGGACATACCACAACATCAACGCCTTTGACGGGTGAATTTTCTAAACGTTCACCGATTTCGTTTAATAAATCTTCTGCCTCTTGGAAACTTTTATTCATCTTCCAGTTCCCGGCTACAATTTTTCTTCTCATGGTATTTTTTTTATTTTTAGTTTGCTTTATATTTTTGGGCCAAGCCTTCTAAATCCACACTTTCAAAACTTGGCAAATTTCTAGTGGACCAATGCTTGAGGATTACCGAATTTTTCATCAGAATAAGCCCTGGATTGGCACGTATCATTCCCTTCAAAGAAGTATCATCAGAATAATAAAACTCCATATCAGGGGCATTGAGTTCTTTTTTCAAAGCCTCCACTTCTTGAGAGGTACTTGCGGTAAGATAATATACATAGTACCCTTGATCTTGCGCTTTAGCTTGCATAGCAAGAATTTGTTTGAGTGCTTCTTTATTCGCTTTTTTTACATCATAAATCACAACCAAAAATTGATAATCGGGATTTGACAATACTTGTTGGGTCATATCCGTTTCAGTTTCTATCTCCCCTGTGGGTAAAAAGGTGCGTGATAATAACGATATTTGCGTAGTTTTTGGATTGGGATCCTCATCGCGACGAGATACAAATTCCCATTCGGCAGCCCAGCTAGGATCGTTATACGGACACTCACTCAAAAGGTACTCTTTTTCTTGTCCATTCGCTTTGTTTTTGTAGGTAACGTAATATTTGATGGGTTTAGGATTTTCAATCAACATGCGTTTGCCTTCTTTCCAATCGAGAAAATCGATAAGTGGTAAATTTTTATAGTTATAAAATTCAAAACCCAAAAACAATACAATCGAAACGGCAATAATACTATACTCAATTTTGGACGAAAAGCGATATCGAATACGCGTTGCGGAAAAAAACAAGATAATAACCAAACAATCTAATACTAAATTTTTATAAAAAGTTTGCCAATTGGTAAGTACAATCGCTTTACCAAAACAACCACAATCAGGCACTGGATTGGCCACGGCATCATACCATGTGAGCCCTGTAAAGAAAAGCATCATCAATGCAGCCAAGGTGGCAGTAAATCGAATTTTGACATTAAACAATACTAAAACCCCTACACAAAACTCTAACATATTAAGAAAAAAGGAAGCGGGCAAAGCCAGCATTTGAAAAAAGGGCATTTGATAAGCTTCCAAATAATCATGAATTACATATTGGGTACCTAAAGGATCCACCCCTTTGACAAAACCCGAAAAAATAAAAAGAAGACCCACTAAACTGCGCGCAATAAAGACACTCCCATTATCAAACAAGTTTCGATAACGCAAACACAAAAATAGAAGAATGGTCAATGCTATCAAAAAGATTAGATTATACACCTCGATTTTCACTATTGATATGGCAGCAAACAACACTAAGGCCAATAGCAAATAAGAATAAATACGGTGTGAAATTTGGAATTTTTTAAACATCTTTATTTGATTTTTCTAAAACAATTGTATAAATAACTATTTATTTGATTTTTCTTTTAAACGAATCAGTGCAAAAACAGCATAATTGAGCATATCATAATAATTGGCATCCAGCCCTTCCGACACTTTGGTTTGACCTGCATGATCTTCAATTTGCTTAGTTCTCAAAATTTTCATTAAAATAATATCTGTCAAAGAACTGACCCGCATGCTGCGCCAAGCTTCTCCATAATCGTGATTTTTGTTAGTCATCAAATCTTGGGCGGCTTGTGCATATTTGTCAAAATATTTGAGAGCTTGTGCAAGTGATAAATCTAAGTTTTTTTCCAAACCCAATTCTAGTTGAATCAAAGCCATTATAGAATAATTCACAATAGCGATAAATTCACCCGCCACATCCTCTGCCACTTTTTGTTCTTGACTCATTTGAATACTCCGAATACGATTTGCTTTGATATAGATTTGGTCGGTCATCGAGGGCAAACGCAAAATACGCCATGCACTTCCATAATCTTCCATTTTTGCAGCATACAAAGCTCGACACTCTTGTATGACTTCTTTATATTGTTGACTTGTTAAATTCATAAGCAATTTTAATAAAGAGAAAAAGAGAAAATCTCTCTTTCTAAATTTAAGGCAAATGTACAAAAATTACTCCAATTTATTGTTATAAATTGATAAAAAAGCACTATCTTCGCAACTCAAATTTGTACAAATGAACGCTTCCCATTTTTATTCTATTCATACGCAAAAAGGCTTATTACTATTCGATAGTCCGAAAGTGATGGGAATTTTAAATGTAAGTCCTGATTCTTTCTTTGATGGAGGAAAATATTGCCAACTAGCACAAAGTTTGACCCACATCCAAGAAATGATCGATGAAGGAATGGATATTTTGGATATAGGGGGTGTTTCCACACGCCCAGGATCCGAAGAAGTGGAAATGGAAGAAGAATGGCTACGTATCAAAGACGTTTTGTTGGCCTGTGCAACCCATTTTCCTACTTTGTTAATTTCTATAGATACCTTTCATGCAGAAATAGCTCGAAGAGCTTACGAATATGGAGCGGATATCATTAATGATATTTCGGGAGGACAATTTGATGAAAAAATGTTTGAAACCGTGGGTAAATTAAAAATGCCATATATTTTAATGCATACTCAAAATCGGCCTCAAAATATGCAAAACAATCCAAATTATACCAATATTTGCTTAGATTTAATGCACTATTTTTCTACGCAAATGGATACAGCCAAAAAAGCAGGAATTACAGATATCATACTAGATTTAGGCTTCGGATTTGGCAAAACCATGGCACATAATTATGAATTATTAAATAAAATGGATTTTTTCAAACTCTTAAATGCCCCTATGTTGGTAGGAATTTCTAGAAAATCCATGCTTTGGAAATTGCTAGAATGTACACCAGAAGAGGCTTTAAATGCCACCACTTGTGTTCATACTCTAGCACTTTTGAATGGTGCCCATATTTTACGTGTACACGATGTGAAGCAAGCCAAAGAATGTATTAAAATAACTGAATACTATAAAACAAGAGACTAACGTTATGCAAGAGATTATAGAAATGTGGAAAACTAATTTTCATTGGAGCCAAGCCATTGATATTTTAATTTTTATCTTTTTAGCTTATCAATTTTATAAGTTGGTCAAAGGAAGTGCAGCTTTAAATATTTCTCTCAGCATTATTGGGATTTATATTTTTTGGAAATTAGCCCTATTTTTCAAAATGCCGCTTACCTCTGAAATTTTAGATCGCGTAATTAGCATGGGGCTTTTGGCCATCGTGGTGGTATTTCAACCTGAAATTAGACGCTTTTTATTTATGTTGGGCACTCCCGACTTTATTAAACAACGCAAAAAGCATTCATTCTTCAAACGGATATACCTTCGTCCTTCTTATCACAAGGAATTAGACATCACCCCGATTATACAAGCTTGTATGCATTTATCACAAGGAAATACGGGGGCATTAATTATACTTACGCAACAAAATAATCTTCCTTCGGTAATCAGTACAGGCGAAAAAATAAGTGCCAATATTTCAAATGCTTTAATAGAAAATATATTTTACAAAAACAGTCCTTTACATGATGGGGCCATTATTATTGAAAACAATAAGATTGCAGCAGCTCGCTGTATTTTGCCTGTTACTTCCAATAAAAATATTTCTGAAAATTTGGGATTAAGACATCGTTCGGCCATTGGTGTGACCGAACAATCTGACGCTTTAGCCGTGATCGTATCGGAACAAACAGGGTCTATTTCATATTGTAAATTTGGAGAAATTACCTATAATGTCAATGCCTCTCAATTGCGCGATCGCTTGGAAGAAGAATTTACGGAACCTGCCTAAAAAACGCATTTATACATTAAATCGAAAATGCAAAATATCACCGTCTTGCACTACATAATCTTTACCCTCTACGCCTAATTTTCCAGCCTCTCTACATGCCGCTTCGGAGGTATACTTTACATAATCTTCGTATTTAATTACTTCGGCTCTGATAAAGCCTCTTTCAAAATCGGTGTGAATAATTCCTGCACATTGAGGAGCCTTAGCTCCTTTAGGAAAGGTCCATGCACGACTTTCATCGGGACCTGTGGTAAAATACGTTTGAAGTTTTAATAAATGATACGAAGCCGTAATGAGTCGAGCCACCCCAGATTGTTCCAAACCTATTTCATTCAAAAACATTTGTCGTTCTTGAAACTCTTCCAATTCCGCAATTTCGGACTCTATTTTAGCAGCCACTACCAAAAGTTCGGCTTGCTCTTCGTCGAGTGCTAACTGCACCTGTTCCACATACGCATTGCCTGTTTTAGCCGAAGCCTCATCTACATTGCATACATACAACACGGGTTTATTGGTCAATAAAAATAATTCTTGGGCCAACTTTTCATCTTCTTTGTTGTCCAAAATTAAATTACGCGCCGATTTACCTTGTAATAAAAGTTCTTTGTATTGAATAAGTAAAGCATACAGACGTTTTGCATTTTTGTCGGCTCCCGACTGTGCTTGTTTTTGCACCTTGGGAATACGGGCCTCTAGCGTTTCTAAATCTTTTAATTGAAGTTCTGTATCTATAATTTCTTTATCTCTCACAGGATTGACGGATCCATCTACATGGGTCACATTCCCATCGTCAAAACAGCGTAATACATGAATAATCGCATCAGTTTCCCTAATATTAGCCAAAAATTTATTGCCCAAACCTTCGCCTTTACTAGCGCCTTTGACCAAACCTGCAATATCTACAATTTCGATAGTTGCGGGAATAATACGTTTAGGATGATCCAAGTCGGCAAGTTTAATTAAACGAGGGTCAGGCACACTAATTACACCTACATTGGGCTCGATTGTACAAAATGGGAAATTTGCAGCTTGCGCTTTTGCATTGGATAAACAGTTGAACAATGTGGATTTACCTACATTTGGTAAACCTACGATTCCGCATTTTAATGCCATAATTTTTCGATTAAATAAACAAGAAAGAGGCTGTCTATGATGGCAGCCTCTTTGGGAAAATTAAAATTGTAAAAATAGTTTATGAAAACAATTAAGCTTCTATAAGGGCTTTGTAATCGGCGGCAGATAACAAATTGTCAAGGCCCTTCATGTCCTCTATTTTGATACGAATAATCCAGCCTTTTCCATAAGGATCGCTATTGATAATAGCGGGATCTTCTTCTATTAATGGGTTAAACTCCACTACTTCGCCACTTAAGGGCATCAATAAATCGGATACCGTTTTTACTGCTTCAATGGTGCCAAAAAGTTCGCTTGCATCAAGCTTTTCACCCACCGTTTCTACTTCAACAAAAACAATATCGCCCAATTCTTTTTGAGCAAAATCACTGACCCCCACAAAAGCAAAATCGCCTTCGATTTTTAACCATTCATGATCGGATGTGTACTTTAATGTTTCTGGAATATTCATAATTTTAAGTTATTATATATTAATATTTTTTTTTGCGTTTTAAACCTCAAAAATACTATTTTTTTTCTATTCCACAAAATAATATTTTAAAAGCGCGGATAGATTAATTCCCTAATGCAATTTTTACCTTCTTGAAGTTCGCTGTAAATATATAGAATTCAAAAATAAAAAATCAAAAAATTCTATTGATTAAAACGATACGTCAAACTCAAACCTCCTTTTCCAGAGGTGTTGAAAAAGGAATTTTCAATATAGGGTTTGTTTAGTATCAAATCGTAAAAGACACGAGCAACCAATTGTTTGGTGATTTCATATTCTGCATATATATTTAGGGAGGTAATACGCGCGCCGGCCGAAGGCATATATACATTCTGATCTATTTTTCGAAGAATGGTTTTATTGTCGCGAATAGAAAAATCGGCCCTCAAAACAATATCACTTTTGATTTCTTTTTTCGATTTTCCAAATGAACTAATTTTAAATCCTACATCTTTAATTCTATATCCTAAGCCTACGATCCACTCATCGGACTGCATCTCGGTGAGCTGATTATTTACAAAACTCAAATTGATTTGTCGCATTTTACGCATTTCAAAATTGACCGACAAATCGTTGTTCATCGTTAAATTCACTTTAATCAAAGGCGAGAATTGCTCCATCATACTAATTCCATCCATAATCTGATAGGCAATGAAATTTCGATTCATATCCAAAGCAGTTGCATTTCCAAACAAATCCTGGGTATACAATATATTTTGCGTATAAGCTCCCACATTATAGGAGGAGGTATAGGCATGTTGCAATATTATATTTTTAAACACTTTTTTCACGCCTTTGATTTTAGTAAGACCACTATACGACAAACTCCAGTTTGGTAAAGGAAATCGCGAGAGTCCATTCATTGACATCTTGGCGGGATCTGCCCCCGTATATGCGGCTATTAAGGCGGGAATCATTACCTCTTGGGCATTGGATCCATACCCATAAGGATAATACTTTCCTGTGGCGGTATCGTACACATCAGGATGCCCATTTGAATTGGGATTTTGCGCACTCAAACGTCTTGCAATAATTTCTCTGTAATCCAAAAAGTTTTGATATACTTCGGTTACATAATTGGCATCCATCTTTGAAAAAGAAGTGGCTATCATCACACTTGTAACCGTGTAATTGCCCGTCCCCGTTGGATTCATATCCACAAACGTACCTTTAGTTTCATCATATTTAAAATAGGAACTTTGATTGGAGGCTTTACTATAACCCAAATTAATGTCTATACGGAAATCGGAAAAAGGTTCAAAAAGTGCTCGCGCAGTTAAACTCTCGGTGCGTGTATTCATATAACCCGCATTTAATAGAGAGTCTTTGGTAAGCCAATCGTTGAGTACGGCTTTTTCTCGAATATCTTTTTGCGATCCAAACGCAAATGGAATACCTGGCGCACCTAAATTGAAGTTTGTGCCAAATAAATCGGGTGCAGGCATAAAACCAGGCAAGATAGTTCCTCGGTTCACATTCCAAGAAACCCCCGCATTGCGCACCCCCATCAATACACGTAATACCGCAGAATAGATTTTTTTAAATATTTCCGGATCTTCTTTTATGGTGGGAGTATCCTTTGCCAGGGTAACATTACTTGTCCTTTGCTGTGTTCTTCGTCGATTTTGTGGACTATTAATTTTTTTCAAAAAAGGCACTTTATTGTAGAGTTGAACCAAATCGACGGTCCCATTGACCCCCGTAGACATATTATTGCTAATGGTATTGCCCAAACGCTGCTGTACTGAAATAGGACTTGCTTCCCAACGATACAAAGAAGCATAACTCAAATCACCATTGATCCAATTTAAAAAAGGAATTTTATTGATTGGCAATTTGTAAGTCGCATTAAAATTTTGTGTAAAAAGTTGTCGTGTACCAAAGCCGATAAAACTACGCCAAACAGAATCTCGTTTATCCTTCGTATCAATTTTGCCAGGGGGTTCTTGGATATAGGAATTGGCATTGGCATTGTAGGCAATACTAATGGATTTTGTAATATCGTATTTAAAAATATAGGTTCGTGTCCAATCGTAACGCTTGAAGAAAGTGGGCTCTATCAAAATATCGCCAAAACTTTTATTACGCATTTTATTTTCATTAAACTCTCGCCAAATTTCGGTAGTAAACGAAAATTGATTGGGAATATAATTGAAATTCAAATCGGTCAAAATAGCAAAAGCCTTATTCTTGGCCAGTTTAGTTTTGGCAAAAGGTTCAAAATATTTGGGACTTGTGGAATAGTCGTAACCAAAACCTCCTTTGTGCGTAAATTTATTATCATATTCTATATCTATATTTCTACGACTTATTTGCGAATACGAATAAGACACATTGAAATTTTCGATATCATAAAATTGAGGTAGCTTTTCGGCATTGGTTCTCTCTTTTCTTACATTCATCAAATTGACATTCTGACGAAAGGTATAATCTTGAATTTGTTCTTTGATTTTCTTTTTTTCTTCGGGAGAATAGGTAGCCAAATCATTCGCAGTTCTTACATCTGGATCTAATGGATTGTATTCGGGATTGCTATATATTGCGGATACATCATAATGAAAAGGAATTTTCATACCCACTTTTTCAGGCACAAATTTACCCAATTCCAAATTGGTGGCCACATCAAAAGAAACAATATTATCTTTGGGAAGTTCCGTGATTCGTTGTTCGATATCGCCAAAATTGGCCGTAGAGTAGGCGCCCGATACACTAATGTTTCCTAAATCGCCCAAAGTGGCTTGCATACGCACCGTGGCAGCCGTTCCTCCTTTTTTGTTAAATTCATTTAGACTTAATTCATTGAACCAAACCTCCACCGATTTAGCTTGTCCATCATCCAAATCATTGAGTCGATTTTTTTGCGGATTTCGAATGCCTATCAATATGGTTTTTACATCACTGATGGTAGGCGTTCCTTTGACTGTATAGGTAATGTTGCCCGATTTTTCTTTATAAGGGGTGGTATAATTAACTCGGTCATTTCCACTTCGCATAGCCGCATTTCGATGTTCCTTGATTTTGACCAATTCCTCTAAATTTATATCTACTTTATTGGCTTGAGGCCATACTAAATCACTTGCGCTTTCTCCCCATTGCGTATACTCTAAAGGAAGTTCGTATTCGTAATAATTTTCCTGAAAATCGGCACCTATACGAATAAAGATGGATACATCTCCATTGACCGCCGACTCCATTTCCTTTATTTTTTCAAGATGGACAAACATTTGCAAATGCTTAAATTGACGAAAATCAAAATTGGTGGTTTTATACACCCCTCTCGCATCTCCATCGGCCAAATTCAATATTTGCAAACTTAAGGATTGTTCGTTTAATTGTCGTGAATTTTGAGAACCCACATCATTTAAACGTTCCAAACCTGGGGGTAATACGTACGGAACTGGTTGACGTTGCCCATTTTCTTCTATACTTACTACCGATACATTTACTTGGGTAGGCGTACCATTAGAAGACACATGTATATTATCGTCCAATAAAGTAGATTGATATTTACGCCAATCGGATTTTACTAAATCTAAAGAAGCAAAACGCAACACAATATCTTCCGAAAATCCTTTCATAAACATACGGATGAATCGAATCGATTGAAAGTTTTGAATTTGTCCTACCACTTTATTAGGGGAGCGAATAGGGATTTTAAATTGATACCAACGTACGGAAGTGGTTTTATTGTTGAGTAGTTTGACATTATTTTTTTCTTGAATATCGGTAATAAATCCTTCGCCTACCCGCATTTTATCTGGATCCAATTCCACTTCATACTGAAAATACGTTTCGCCTTCACTCAAGGTGTTGTCGCCACTAATTTCTTCGGTATTAGGATAGTTTGTTTGTTGGGTGGGAAAGTTCTCTTTGTTCTGTGTGGAAGAAGGAGAGTTGCCTTGAGGATTGTTGAATTGTTTATACCGATCCAAAAGTTGATTTGGCGACTGCATTTGATCGTAATTGCCCCCTCTGAAATAATGATAATTGTCGGCAGAGGGATCTTCAAAAGCCTGGGTATAAGCTATAGAGGTACGTCCTAAAGTGTTCTCTATTTCCTGCAAATATTGTTGAAAGAAAGAGCGTTCATCCTCATCATTCAAACCATCCAAACCTATATCCTGATATTGACGCGTATTGGGATCATTGTCAAAAGCTCTCACAATGGATTGATTTCGGGGTACTCGTCCCCATTGTGTGCTATCGAGATTGGTAGGCACAGAGCTTATGGGCATACCATTTTCAAAAGCTTTTCGTCCATCTTTCAATACATCTTCTGAAATATCACCTAAGTTGAAATATAATTTTCCACTAGAATGTTTGGGATTCCCATCTTTGCCATCGGTGCCTATAAAGGGATCCATAACCCAAAATTCAATATATTCTACATTGGAAGCTTCAAAATCGGTATTGTCAATTTTACGCATAATACCGCCCCAACGCGTTTCGGGATTATTGAGTTTACCTTCGGCGTTAATCCCTGCGGTAATGCCCGCCACGGGCTTTACATCATAGTTGTAGAGGCCTCTTTCACTAGGATAAAAAGCCAAGTTGAGTATCGACATTTTAGAAGATTCACCTGTGGAAAGTTCTTTGTTTGGAAACACCTCTGCAATTTCAACAGGTCGACTATACGGTTGTGACATATCTTCTTTGGAAACATTTTTGGGTCGTGAGTTACCATAAAAAATTGGATCGATCGTATACCAAGCCAATTTGGCTCGATTCATTCCCGAAATACGGGTGGAGGCAAAAGCGGGTGAACTTTCAATAAATAAATCGGGTTGATATTGAGGCGTACTCGCTATATACCATGAATAGGGTTCTTTCAAATTAATGGTGGTTTTAGTTCCTTCAAAATCGTCCAAATAGGTGGTTCCTTCTTTGGAAATTACTTTGGAATAACCTGGAATAAAATGGGCAAATTCTGCATATAAATTGATACGGGAAGGTGTTTTACTCGAAGAAAAAGGCAAAATAGCATCTACGGCTTTGGTCAAATAACGAGATTCTTTATCGTATGCGGCATCAAAACCATAGATTGTATTTGAAATGGGTTCTTCCCCATAATTCACTTTTTTCATCACTGGATTTTGGTGCAAATTGACAATGGTGGCACCTACATATAAATTTTTACTAAAAACATGCTCTATACGTAATCCCAACAAGCGTTTGGTAGCCATACTCGTGGTGTTGCTCTCCGTGGAAATATTAATCGGAATTCCAGAATTTAAAACCCCTTGATTGATAATGCGAACAATACCCATTTGATAATCGACTGTATAGTCTACATCTTCGACCAATACATTGCTTCCTGCAGTTACTTTGACCGATCCTCGTGGCACATTATAGGCTTCGAGCGAAATTTCACTTCCTTGGGAGGATTTGAAACTTCCATCAAAATAGAATTTGTTTCGATCGGGATATTGTTGTGCTTCGGTTCTCGTCTTTGTATATAATTCATTGAAACTATACTGTGCCGCAGCCACACTGTCGCCATTAAATATTTGAATTAAATCTTTTCCAAAAGGCTCTACGTAGGGCATATAAATAAGTCCTTTGGCCGACTCTACAATACCTGCACCCGTGCTAGCACCATCCAAAAAGTCGAAAACACCATCGGGTGTATTATTCATTTGAAAATCCAAATTATCCATACCAAACACGCGAATTAAAGGGATTCCTTTTTTTGGCCCATCTTTAAAATACCCCGTGGGTACACCAAGTGCATCGCCCGAATAAAGTATATTTAAACGAAAATCTTGGGACGAAACCTGATACGCACGCAAAGAGTAAACGTTTTTCATCATCAAATTCCATAAAGGGCTCTTTGTATTCAAAGTGGTCGCTTTCAAAAGTTTTACGACCAAAGTCTGTGGATCATTAATTCCTTGATCGGACAACTCTCCCACTTGATAGACAATTTCACTTCCAATAACTTGATATTGATAAGCGACCCCTAACACTTGATCGCTATTCAAAGGGGTATTTAAGGATATAAAACCTAAACGTGGATTGTACGAGAATTCCGAAGGGGTCAATTTACGAGCACTTTCTACTTTTTCAAATTCACGTCCTGCAGTATAATTAAATTTGCTACTTAAATAATTGCTAACTGTATTGATATCGCGCAAATTGTTGGGATTGATTTTACGAAGTAAATCGTTGGATTCATTACAAGGATAATGAACGGTAGGATCTGTCAATATATCTTTCGCAAAAGGTTTGGACTCTGCCAAATCGGTGAAGGCAATAATATTTCGGTTATTATCTACGGGAGCTCCCGTATTGGTAACCCAAACTTCTATTTTGGTAATTGCTATATTGGTATTGACAATAGGTAATTCGGCAATTGCGGTATGGTAATTATCACGAAAATATTGAGCTGTAAAATAGTGCCTGTTTTCGTCATATTCATCGGCTTTAAATTTAATTTTAGTGCTCTGTCCCCCGCCTTCTACTTTTACATTTTTACTTTCCGATCGCTGTTCGGCAAAAACTCCCGTTACAAATGTTTTCCCAAATTGCAATTTTGCTTTGATCCCAAATAAATTTTGCACCCCTTTGATTAAGGAATTATTCAATGGAAAATTAATATTTCCAGCTTCTAAGGATTTGATAATTTCATCTTCTTTGCCCTCGTATTTCAATTTTAATTTGTTATCGAAATCGAAAAGAGCTTCTGTATTATGGTTGATATTAAAATCGAAACGATTCCCTATCTTTGCATTGACATTAATTTCCAATTTTTGCTCAAAATTAAAACTAGCGGTTTTGCGATGTTGCACGTCCAAAGCAGGATCATCGCGTCTATTGGTAAGAAATCCAAAAATAACTTGCACCGAACCTTGAAATTTGATATCTATCAAATTCTTCATGTCTATATTCGATAAAAAATCTAAATTTGCATCCAAGCCAGGAATGAGATCTTTAAGTTTAGATGAATTACTAGGGGTATAGGCGGCATTTTTATTTTTCCAATATTCATGTATGGATTTATCCATATCATATTTTAAATATTCTTCCAAATTCATTGTTTTGCGCCCCACAACATATTCACCTACTTTTTGAATAACGGTATATTGCTGTGATTTTGGATCATATACTACTTCCTCGCTTTGCCCCGAACGAAAATATAAATCTTTGCTTTCGGGAAGTGCGCCATCTGCATCGGGTTGTGGAATGGGATAATGCAAAAGAGTTTCCTCTTCTTCTTTTTTGGCTTGTGTATCCACAGCGGCGGAAGTAGAAGAATAGGTTTCCGCTAAGGGCATAGCTGTATAGCCACTAGTATACACTCCCGAATCATCGGGATTCATACCTAGCCAAGCTACGCATAAAGCCGTAAACGTTGCACCAAAAATGTATTTCCACATAAAACAAAAAAATTTGGGTATAGGTTTACAACATTTTTAGCGCTAATTTAATAAGACCTTCTGAATTTAGTTCTGACTCTTTTGCTAATATCGTGTCTAACACTTTTTCTGCCGCATTTTTTTGGAATCCTAACATTACTAAAGCTGACAAAGCTTCGTTGCGAGCAGGATGAGTATAATTTGCCATAGTAAGATTGCCAAAATCTTCCTTGGCTATTTTGTCTTTTAAATCTAATATAATCCGTTGTGCCGTTTTGGCTCCAATTCCTTTCACCGATTGTATCCGTTTGACATCTTCGTTCAGTATACATTGCGCCACTTCCTGTGGATTCATTCCCGATAAAATCATACGAGCCGTGTTGGCTCCCACCCCAGATACACTAATCAAATGAAGAAAAATACGACGCTCTATCTCATCAAAAAAACCAAATAACAATTGGGCATCATCACGCACAATATGATGAACCAATAATTTTATTTGCTGCTTATCTTTGATTTTAGAAAAAGTGTACAAGGAAATATGTATCATATAGCCAACCCCTCCGCAATCGAGGACTACATAAGTAGGATTTTTTTCGGCTATATTGCCTTGTATATATGCGTACATTCTTTACTGTTTAGTTTGCAAAGATACTAAAATCTACCAAATAAAAAAAAATTGATACATTAAAGCGTTTCTTTTTGAATCCCATTTGACCAAATATTAGCTTGTCTAAAAATCCAAATCTAAAGAAAGTTCTTTTTTAAAATTTATGATTTCAGGATTTATATTTGCCATCTTGGCAAGTTTATCTTGGGGAGTGTATACTTTTTTATCTACAATTTGAGCATCTATTTCTGTATCTAAACTAATCTCTGAATTTTGAAGTTGTTGACGCAAATATTCCAAAATATCACTTCGTATTTCAAGGATTTCTTTATTTTGAAATTCGTTGGCGGTTTTGATAATAATATGCGTGTCCTCTTCGACACGAACTAGAGAGTTTTGAAGTATCCCATGTAAATTGGGATGCAAATGCTCTACTTGCGATAAATAAAGACTCCATTGTTTGTCAAAATCAGCAGTGGTAAAACTATGATTTATTGTTTTTTTTTTTAATTCTTCGTTTTCAATAGAATTTGGATCTGCCAACATGTCTTTCATCGAAAAAGCGCTGGACCTTTGCGCTCGATTGGGCACTGTGGGGGCTGCGGCCGTATTAGGAACCGTAGCGGAAGTGGCTGGAGAGCTAGGAGCCGTAGCAGAGGCGGCTGTATGCGTGGGTTTGGCATCATTCGGAATAGATGGAGCCTCAGAGCTTGGAGATGAAACCGTAGAGTCTGAATTTTGTGAACGCTCTACAATAGTTGAAGCAACTTTTGCAGTGGAACCCTCAGAGGGGCTTACTGAATTTCCCAACGATGTGGGCGTAGTTGCTGTGGAGACCGACGATATGGCATTTCCCCTTTGTTGAGGGCTGGGGTTTGTTTGCATTTGTATGGAAGTTTGCCCAATGGCACACAACTGAAGTAAGAGAATTTCTATACTCAAACGTTTGTTGTTACTCATTTTATAATTTATATCACAAGTATTGGTCAATTCCAATGCTTTGATCAAAAAAGCTAAGGAAGCTTGTTGTGCTTGTATCGCGTATTTACTTTTGATATTTTCGCCCACTTCCAACAATGCAAGGGTGGAGGCATCCTGCATCACTAACAAACTTCGCAAATGATTTCCTAAACCTGAAATAAAATATTGACCATCAAATCCGTTTTCCATAATTTGATTGTATAGGTTGAGTGCTGCAGGAATATCCGCTTTGAGCAAATAATCTAACATTTGAAAATAATAATCGTAATCTAGTACGTTCAACATTTCTAGCACGCGCTTATACGTAAGGGTATTGCCCGAAAAACTCACAATTTGATCAAACATGGAAAGGGCATCTCTTAATCCACCATCCGCTTTTTGAGCAATTAGATGCAAGGCGTCAGCTTCGGCTTGAATGCCCTCTTTTTGGGCAATTTCCGCTAAATGATTGGCTATATCTTCTATTTTGATCCGTTTAAAATCAAATATTTGACAACGAGAAAGAATCGTAGGTAAAATTTTATTCTTTTCGGTCGTAGCTAATATAAATTTGGCATGCGCTGGTGGCTCCTCTAGGGTTTTCAAAAAAGCATTAAAAGCAGCCGTGGACAACATGTGGACCTCATCTATCACATATACTTTATATTTTCCAATTTGGGGAGGGATACGCACTTGATTTATCAAATTACGCATTTCGTCTACCCCATTATTGGAGGCAGCATCTAATTCGTAAATATTGTAAGAGGCCGAATTTTTGGCCCCTAAACAGGACTCACAAAGCCCACAAGCTTCCATATTTTCGGTAGGATGTTGACAATTGATAATTTTTGCAAAAATACGAGCACAAGTAGTTTTGCCCACCCCTCTGGGTCCACAAAACAAAAAAGATTGTGCTAAATGGCCATTGGCCATTGCATTTTTCAAAGTGCTGGTAATGGCCGTTTGACCTACTACAGTGTCAAAAGTTTCTGGACGGTATTTACGGGCAGATACAACAAAATTTTCCATGTAAATGATATGAAATAATAATAACACAAAAGTAATTGTTTATTTTCAATTAGACAAGAATTGTTTATTTCCTTTTTTTTTTGTACCTTTGCAGTCATTTTTAAAATTCATATAGTATAAACTATTAAAAAAGAAGAACATGAATCATTACGAAACCGTTTTCATTATGACTCCCGTTTTGTCTGAAGAACAGATGAAGGAAGCGGTAAAAAAGTATCAGTCCTTACTCACTGAACAAGGTGCAGAGATTGTTTTTGAAGACAATTGGGGACTTAAAAAGTTAGCTTACCCTATCCAAAAAAAGGCAACAGGGTTTTATTATCTAATTGAATTCAGAGCCGAAGGCAATGTAGTGGACGCATTGGAAACTGCCTATCGACGCGATGAACGATTATTACGTTTTTTAACTGTAAAACTTGACAAATTTGCCATTGCTTACAACGAGAAAAAACGTAACGCAAAAAAAGAAGCTACTAACTAATTTATTAAAAACTGACCATCATGGCACAAGACAATGATATTAAGTATTTGACCCCTATTGCGGTTGAAACTAAAAAGAAGAAATATTGCCGTTTCAAAAAGAGCGGTATTAAATATATTGACTATAAAGATGCAGATTTTTTGTTGAAGTTTGTAAATGAACAAGGGAAAATTTTTCCACGTCGTTTAACAGGTACTTCTCAAAAATACCAAAAGAAAGTAGCGCAAGCTATCAAAAGAGCAAGACATTTGTCTCTATTACCTTATGTTGCAGATTTATTAAAATAGGAGGAGAATACAATGGAAATTATTTTATTACAAGACATAGCAAAATTAGGCTATAAAGATGATATCGTAAAAGTGAAAAATGGCTATGCAAATAACTATTTAATCCCTCAAGCTTTCGCTACGATGGCTACGCCAACAATGCGAAAAATTCACGCAGAAAATCTTAAACAACGTTCTTTTAAAGAAGAAAAAATTAAAACAGAAGCAGAAGCAATTGCAAGCAAACTCAACGGATTGACGGTGAAAATTGCAGCTAAAGCAGGAGCTACGGGTAAAATTTTTGGTTCTGTAAATGCAATTCAAATTGCAGATGCACTTAAAGAACAATTTCAAATTGAA
Organism: Bacteroidales bacterium; assembly: GCA_036655775.1. Lineage (GTDB taxonomy): Bacteria > Bacteroidota > Bacteroidia > Bacteroidales > P3 > JAVVPL01. The sequence continues at coordinate 22,578 of JAVVPL010000011.1, forward strand.
GTGGATCGCAAGCGAATTTCTATCAATGGTGAAGCCATCAAGGAATTAGGTACACATACTGCCAAAATCAACTTACACCGCGAGGTTAAAGCTGAAATAACCTTAGATGTTTTTGGAGAATAATTCTTTAAAACTGACTAAAAAAAAGCTGCTTTCGGGCGGCT
>JAVVPL010000011.1:22751-29818 GCA_036655775.1 Bacteroidales bacterium
TTTTATATAAAAAAATAGTATTTTCGCATTCAATTCTATACAATATGCTCTCAATACAACAAATAAAGGAAATTAAACAACTGCATCTGAAAAAAAACAGAGTAGAAAAGGGCTGTTTTATTGCCGAAACGCCCAAAGTAGTGGAAGTTCTTTTAAAAAGCAATTTGATTTTTTTACAATTATTGGCAACGGATGAATGGTTTGCAAAAAACAAATTACCTCTTTCGCCCCAAATAGAAGTTAGTAAAATTACTGAAACAGAACTGGGACGTATTAGTGGACTTAAAACACCACATCAAGTTTTAGCTATATTGAAGTGTCCCCTGCTTTCGCCAGAGGCATCTTCTTTGTTTAATGGAATTAGTTTGGTATTGGATGATATTCGAGATCCAGGTAATTTGGGAACAATTATCCGCATTGCCGATTGGTACGGAATAGATCGAATTATTTGCTCTTTAAACTCCGCCGATGCTTGGCAAAATAAGTGCGTTCAAGCAAGCATGGGCTCTATTGCGAATACCGAAATCGTCTATATGGATTTGGATCGTTTAATGGCGCTAAAACCAGCCCATTTTCCCGTTTATGGGATGTTCTTAGAAGGTGAAAACATCTATTCCACTCAATTTGCCAAAGAGGCAATGATTGTAATCGGGAATGAAGCACATGGCATATCTGCTTCTTTAGCACTAAAAATTGATAAAAAAATTCTGATTCCTCAATTCTCGAAAGATCCTATACGTAAAGCAGAGTCGTTAAATGCATCTATCGCCACGGCTGTGGTTTGCTCGGAACTTCGACGTAGCTGCTAAAAGAAATGTAGCCCATAAGCGCTGTTTTTAATAGGCCCATTTTACCCAAATGGCTCCCCATGAAAAACCAGAACCAAAAGCAGCCAAAATTAAATCATCTCCTTTTTTGAGTTTCGATTCCCATTCCCACAAACACAATGGCAGGGTTGCAGCTGTTGTATTTCCATATTTTTGAATGTTGATCATTACTCTATCATGAGATAATTCCATTCTTTTTGCCACGGCATCTATAATACGTAAATTGGCTTGATGAGGTACCAACCAGGTTTTGCTAGGATCTAAATGATTTCTTTGCATCACCGTTTGTGCACAATCGGCCATTTTGACAACCGCCCATTTGAATACCGCTTGTCCTTCTTGATATATATAATGTTTGCGATCATTTACTGTTTCATGAGAAGCGGGTTCTAAACTTCCACCTGCCTTCATGTGTAAATGTACACGTCCCACACCATCGGTTCCCATTTGTTCGTCTAAAACCCCTACATTTTCGGTGGTAGGTTCCAAAAGAACCGCCGCAGCACCATCTCCAAAAATAGGACAAGTAGCTCGATCGGTATAATCTACCATCGAAGACATCATTTCAGCACCTACTAAAATCACTTTTTTATAACGTCCCGATTCTACATAACGTGAAGCAGTGGCAAGACCGTATACAAATCCAGCGCAACCTGAAGTAAGATCAAACGCAAAGGCGTTACGAATGCCCACTTTATCACAAATAATACAAGATGTAGCAGGGAAACGCATATCTGGAGTTACCGTAGAACAAATTAAAAGATCAATTTCTTCGGGCTTTGTATTGGTTTTTTTTAAAAGATCTAACACTGCCTGTGCTCCCAAATCTGAAGTTGCTTTTCCTTTTTCGCGAAGAATACGACGTTCTTTGATACCTATACGAGTCATAATCCACTCATCGTTGGTATCCACCATCTTGCTGATTTCTTCGTTGGTTAGTATATAATCGGGTAAATAAACTCCTATGCCCTGTATGGCAGCATGTATTTTTTCCATAATTAAAAATTATCGGCGTATTGTGAAAATGCTTGTTTTAATTTTTCTGTCATATGTGTATCCACCATACGCTTACTTAACAAAATCATGTTTTTTATAGCTAATGGAGTAGAAATACCATGTCCTAATACCACAGGTGCATTCACCCCTAATATGGGACTTCCTCCATGTAACTCATAATTAAAATTAGTAATGAAACTATCTTTATAATTGCGTTTAACCATTAAATGATAAAACGTTTCTATTTGTTTTAATAAAATATTGCCAACAAATCCATCGGTCACAAAAACGTCGGCTTCGTTTGAAAATATACTTCTAGGTTCTAGATTCCCTATAAAATTATACGCTTTATTATCTTGCATTAAACGAAAGGCCGTTTGACATTGTAAATTGCCTTTCGTATCTTCCGTGCCTATATTGAGAAGACAAACCCGTGGATGTTCAATCTTAAGCAATGCTTGTGCATAAATACTGCCAATAAGACCAAATTGAGCCATTACATCTGGCTTGACATCGGTAGTGGCTCCAATATCCAACAATAGATTATATCCGCCATTTTCTCTGGCCAAAGTAGTGGCTGCACACGGACGTATAATTCCAGGAATATTGTGTACACTTTGCATAGCACCAGCACCTAAAGCGCCCGAATTTCCTGCACTTGCAATGGTATCTATATCATTCGATTTTAGCATTCTAAAACCGACTGATAAACTTGAATTTGTTTTTTCTTGAAAAGCTTTTAAGGGCTTATCGCTCATTTCTATAACCTGAGTCGCATTGACAATCTTAAAAAGGGACGGATTAGCATTATTCTTAGCTAATTCGGCTGCGATTAATTCTTCTTTTCCAATGAGTACAATACAGTCTTCACGCGAAATTTCAGATAAGGCCAACAAAGCACCCGCAACCGTGTTTTGTGGTGCAAAATCACCACCCATTACATCTAATCCTATATTCATGCGTTAAATTTTAATTATTTTACAAAGTACTCCCAAAACGTACACAAAAAGGGAGCAAATTCAATCACTCCCTATTTTTTATTGAATACTTTCAACTAAACAATTTTTTAAGCGTTCGCGGCTTTTTCAATAGCTTGTTTGCCACGATAATATCCACATTCTGGACATACGTGATGATATAACACAGCTACTCCGCAATTGCTGCAGGTGCTCAACTGAGGTGCAGTTAAACTATCATGTGCTCTTCTTTTTCTTGTTCTCGATTTAGAGAATCTCCACTTTGGATTTGGCATAACGCAATATATTTAAATTATTATAACTTATTTTTTTTGTTCAAAATATTCCAGACTTCGTTTATATCGTCGTCTACATCTTCTTCGGTCTCGTCTTCCTCAAAATTTTCTTCAGTCTCGTCTTCCTCTTCATTTTTGGCTTTCATTGCTTCGAGTATCGCCATCATTTGAGGATCACAAGTGGGATGGTTTTGTGCATCTAATGGATGTACCCACTGTATGGGGCGTTCCACCGCAATGGTTTCGTAAAGATAATCACTCAAATCCAATTGGTACGCTTTTTCTGGAAGCACCCAAAATCCCTCTTCTTCTTCTCCTTCTTCCGAACCAAATCGAACCACCACCTCATCTTCAATTTCGATTGGACAATCCAACTCTTGCAAACAACGATCACAAGGCAAACTCACACTTCCTTTGATGGAAAAATGCAAGTTTAAAAGCCGATCGCCTTTTTTGAGAGTCAACTGAACTTTCAAATTTCCTTTTTGTATTTCCGAATACTCGAAATTAGCAAAGAACGTATCCGTAATTTCAAAGTCAAAATGATGCAAGCCGTTTGATAAACCTGCAAAATTGATTACATAAGCTTGTAAATTTTTTCGCATCACTACCCTAAAATTAAGGCTGCAAAGGTAATACTTTTTCAACGATTTACAAAATTAATCTTACCTTAGCTAAAAAAAGCGTAATTTAAAGATTAGCAAAGATTTCTATCGATCAAATTCATCCTCTATCTCACCAAAAATTTCTTCCATCAAATCTTCTAAGGTCAAAAGGCCTAATAATTTTTGTGTTTCATCAAATACTACTGAGATACTAATGTGTTTGGCAATCATATCTGTAAGAGCGGTATTAATGGGCATAGTGGACGAAACCGCATAAATAGGACGAATTAATTTAGCAATTTCTTTGGGTTTTTTAAACAGATCATACGCATGTACATAGCCAATCACTTTGTTTGGATCCGTATCGTAAATGGGGATTTTTGAAAAACCTGAATCTATAAATTTTTGTTTTAAGGTATCCACAGAACTATGTAAATTTGCTAATACAATTTGATCCTGCGGAAGCATGCAGTCGCTTACTTTTGTTTTTTTTAACTCTATCACATTTTGCACCATCAATATTTCAGAGGTGTAATTTTCATTTTCTTCCTGTTGAAGACAAAATTCATTGATAAATTGGTCAATGTCTAAAGGGGTAAATCGAAGCGCTCGTTTTTGAAGAGGAATATGAGCGCATTTAGCAATTATAAATTCTAGAGACTGTACAAAAATAAATACGAAGGGACTTAATACAATATAGAATAAACCAATGATTGGACTTAGATATTTTAATAACGCATTGGCATAAAGTCGACAAAGAAGACGAGGTAAAATTTCAGCAAAAAAAAGTGCAAAAGATGCCACTATAATAATATCGAATCCATAAACTAAAAAACTAAATGGATTGGCAACAGACAAAAAATTACGTATCATGGGATCGATATACGATACCGCAAAAATAGTATATAAAATGGTCGATATATAGTTGCCCAACAGCATGGAAGCCAAAAAACGACGTGGATTTTTGGTGAAGTTTACCAAAAAATGGAAGCCGAAAAATAAGCCTGTTTTCCCGATTTCTAATTTCAATTTATTTGCCGACAAAAAAGCAATTTCTATACTTGAAAAGAAAGCGGAAAATAGTAGAAACAAAAAAGCGATACTCAGTGATGCCATGGTTTTACTTAATAAATAACTCCCCTTGGATTACGTAATACTAAATTGTTCATTCGATCATCTGAATCGAAACCATCCCCTACTAATACCATACTTCTATTAACTTGTTTAACGGCTACATCTGAATGTATGGTTCGATTTTTTTGATTCCAATACAAAGCTTCCGTATACACGGTATCTCCTTTTCTATAATCATAAATCACTACATTCCCATAAAAACGCATCAGTTTATCACTTCTGAAATTAATCGCAGAATCGGCCAACATAAGGGCATCTAAACTTTTATTTTCTCCGTAAAATTTGGCCTTTACTCCTTTGGGAAATATTTGGGTTTGTTTTTCGTCATCATAATTGTATACCGTAGAACTTTTGAGTATCATTTGTAAAGCACCCGAATCGGTAAACATAATCTGGGCATCATAAAGAGATTGTTTGGGCGCTTTGGCCCAATTGGAAAACAAACGAGATTCTTGGGTTTGATGTTTACATGCTCCTAATAGTAACATGCAAACACAAAACCCAAGTCCTAGTTTAATTCCTTTTCGCTGTATTGTTAGCATCGATGTAATTATATATGGTTATCGTGCACGTATAACGGTAGACTCTCCTATCCAACAACCTATTCGATAAGAACCGCCTTCACTTAATCCAAAATAAAATAAATCATCTCCAGAAGGAAAATTGGAACGATAAATATTGATTAATTGATTTGCTTGATCGGCCACTGAAGGATCTACACTTTTGGCTTTATTTAATTTATCTACGGCAGCCCAATACCCAGCTTTTTGCGCAACTAAAGGTTCGTCACCACAAGCACGTGCACTTGAAGCATACGCATTCCCAATAATTAAATAGGCTTTTCCTTCATTGGGATCTAAAGCTAAAGCTTGATTGGCCATATTACGACAAGCAGAATATGAACCTAAATTAAGATACGAGTTTGCTAAAAGTAAATATGCACTTACTTTTTCATTCTTTTTTGCAATGCTTTCTATTTGACTTTCTAAATATTTAATTGTGGCCGAGTAGTTCTTTTTTGCATAGGTCATTTTACCCATCAAATAGGCGGTTTCAGGCGTTGGATCTATGGCATGCAAAGCTTGTGTTGCTCTAAAGAAAATAGGCGCATCTGTGCAGTTTTTATAATCCAACATCTTGGTTGCTTTTTTCAAGAAACTAGCATCTAATTTATGCTCTTCAAATTTCTTTTCATAAATAGGAATTAAATCGGAACAGGCAGCATAAGGTTCAAAAATAATATCCAATTGTTTTTGTGTATTTGAAATATTTGTATCCGTAGGATAATTGGTTATAAGTGTTTCTAAAACACCCGCAGCTTGCTCATACGCATCAAAAATTAAGGCTTTGTCCAATACTCCAGCCTTAACGCCTTCTACTACATTTTCTAAATAGAAAAAAGCGATAGGGAAAAACGCTTTATCATTTGAATGTTCTAAAGCCGCTTGATAAAGTGCATGCGCTTCTTTGATTTTTTTAGGATGATAGGTACGCATATCTCTTGCTTTCATTCCTAAACAATAGCCTTCGGATCCATAATTTTGAGCACGCAAATCCCAAAGAGCCAAAAGTTCTGCTATATAAGCCTCTTTTTTAGTTGGGTTTTGTTCTTTGGCAATCATTGTTTTTAAAATGGCATTCCCTCGAATATAAGTATTTAAAGATGTTTTTGGACAAACTTTGACTACTTCTTTCCAAGCTGGATAGGCATCGGCATAATTTCTTTGTTTAAAAAACTCTTGATAAATGGATAGGTTTTGAATACACGACAAACTGTCTTCAGGTGTACTACCGTATTTTTGTGCAAAACCAAAAAACGAAAACAATAGCGCAAAGGCTATAAATGAAATTCTTTTCATGACTAAAATATTATATCTTATATGTTTATTACTATGTATTGATAATTGTTGTTTACTGTAAATTAATCGTATTTACGCTTCAAAAACCAAGTTTCTAAAGAGGTAAAACTAACACCTATTTTCACAAAATTAGTTTGTATTTGCCCTTTTGAAAGTTGCCCACTACTCCCCGCTTCTATTCCTACATTAATGGTGGAACGACTTTTACGAATTGGGAAACCCACCCCTAAACTCACGCCAAATTCTTCCAATTGTTTTTGCTCGTAATCTGGATATAAATTTCCATATCGAAAGCCTATACGATACGCTAGTTTCCGCGCATAAAGGCTATTGCTTAAATCACTTTTCATTTCGCCTCCCACCGCAATATTCCATGTATTATCAAAAAACTTTA
>JAVVPL010000012.1:0-27950 GCA_036655775.1 Bacteroidales bacterium
TTTTATAAAATCAGGATCTATTGTATAAGCCGTTAGACAAGCAATAAACTTTGGAGAAATCGCTCTTGGGTTTGTTTCGATAAACTGAATAATTTCAATCCCAACATTATTTTCAACTCGATTTACAACTCTTCTTGGGAGATTTAAATCTAAAATTACGAAAATAGCATGATGAATATTGTATACAATACTAAGATATACCTAATTCTTATTTGTATTCTATTGGGGGGCTTGTGTAAAAATTCTGCTGCAGTTGCTCAATCGATACACGAAGATGCAAAAATGCAATATTATTTAGAAAAAATAGAAGATAAAAATCTTGATATCTCTTTAAAATTACCTTTATTTGATACAATAATAAAATTTTATACCCAAAAGAAAACCTTCGACAAAGCAAGGAATTACTCTTTAGATAAAATAAAACTTTTAAATCGCAATGGCTCTTATTTAGAAGCCCATAATACATGCTTACATATCATTGATGATATTGAAAATTCTCAACATATTTCAAAAAATGAGTATTCAACCTTAGCCCAAGCAAAATTACTGCTTGCTAAATCCTGTATTTATTTAGGAATCTATGATGAAAGCATTTCTCAGTTATTAGATCTATTGAAGCACCCAGATAGTGCATGCCTTAGCGAGGCATATTCTTATTTAGGATATGTTTTTATGCTTACAAATCAAATGGGAGAATCTAAAAAATATAATTTGAAGGCTTTAGAAAACTTAGCTCTAGAGAATCCTAAATTAGTTCCAGAAAAAGCCTCCAATGTGTATAATAATTGTGGAGGATTTTACTATACACAAAAACAGTTTGACTCCGCTTTATATTACTTAAATCTCTCGGCCAAATCGCATGAAATAAATCACAATCAAAGTCAACAAGTATACGTATACCATAATATGTCTATCATTTATCAAGAAATGGGAGAATATGAAATTGGTAAAGAATATTTACAAAAAGCCATAACGCTTGCAAAAGACACCAAGCTGCCTTATACACAAACTATTTGTTTGCAAAACTTAGCCTATTTATATTATGAAAAAAAAGAATATGCAAATTCTTTAATTTACTATAATCAAGCTCTCGATTTGGCAAAAAAAACAAATATTCCAAAAATTGAAAGTTCTATCTTAATTGAAATGTCAGATGTGTTTTATCAATTAAATCATTTTAAAAAAGCCTGTGAATACAAAAAGGAAGGGATCCTTTTGGGAGATTCTGTATTTGGAAACTCCAAAATGGACAGAATAATTGCCCTTTCTCAACAATTTGAATTATACAAAATAAAAACAGAAAAAAAACTTTTATCCAAAAAGCTATTGCTTTCTCAAATATCTACAAGTAAAAAAAATATAGTCTTAGGAATTTTAGTGACTTTATTAATATTGCTAACTATCGTAACTTATTTTGTTATTTACAAAATTAAAAAACAATCAGAACAAAATTCTCAATTGGAAGATCAATTAGCTTGTATCCATCAAGAAGATAATGCCAAAATACAAAGTATATCTAAAAAATATGAACCTATTATTGAACAAAAAAATAGAGAATTAACTGTAAATGCTCTTTTTTTAATACGTGTAAATGATCTACTTTATAAATTAAAGAAAAATATAAACCAACAATTAAATGCAAAAGATACATTGTCTCGAGCTTCTTTTAATAAAGAAATGGCGGATATTTTAAAGTCCTATAATCCAAATAAAGGATGGGAAGAGTTTAAACTTTATTTTGAACAAATACATCATTCTTTTTATACAAAATTAAATGAAATTAATCCAAATCTTTCACAAATGGAAGAACGACTTTGTGCATTATTGGTACTCAATATGACAACCAAAGAAATCGCTGATTTAACTCATCGTTCTGAACGAACTATCGAGACTATCATTTACAAAATTCGTAAAAAGTTAAATATTCCACCTCAAGAAAAAACCACTTTATTTTTAAAAAAATGGGTTTATCATAATGATAAACCCATCAAAAACAATTTATAGTGTAAAAGGCACACGCTATATTGTTAAAAAAAAACACAAAACCAAAACCAAAATTTTAAAATCAATTCTATTATTTAAAATTAAAATATCGCATTTTTTTTAAATTCATCCATCTTATGCTTATTTTATTTTTATCTGACTGCAAATTTAATATATTTTCGCATTCCTTTTTCAGATACAAAAGCAATATAAATACCTTTACTTAAAGTAGAAATATTTATACTTCCATTGGAAATTTGCCTAGGTAATACTTTTCTGCCTAATATATCAACAATTTCTATATTGGCATTGTGAATTCCTTGAACACATAATGTTTTCCCTCCATCACTCATAAAAAAAGACAAAGATTTTGTTTCTTTTTCCATTTCAAATTCTGTATTTATAGAAGAATTTACATATTGTGTTAAGCCATCTTCATCTAGATATAATGCTCTTACTCCTAGTAAACCATTTGCATTATTTTCCGACAAAGTAATTTGAGTTTGCTCGTAGTTACTTACAATGACTGAATCTTGAATGTATAATGCATACCCTTTGAGTCCTACGATATATTTAGGTTTTTCCCAACTAAGTGTACTGTTTTTTTTGCTCTTCTGTATTTTTAAATTTTGGACCTCTTTGTTTTGCATTTTTTCTAAAAAAGAGAAACATGTGGGTGCGTCAATAATACCTCCCTTTGGATTTATTTGTAAATTAATGCCCTTTGGTTTATTTGAACTTTTTTGCAAGATTTCTACCATTTGATACGCATTTAGAGTTGGATAATATGAAAGTATAAGAGATACTAAAGACGAAACAATTGGCGTAGACATAGAGGTTCCTCCCATTTCTTCATAATATCTACCTTGGAATAAAATATTATCTTTAAAAGTTAAATTAGATGCATAAGTAGTAGAAAATATTAAATTTGTGGGAACAGGGCCTGAATCATTCACAAAATAGCCTCCTGGAGCAGCAATATCTACCCAAAATCCGTATGTTGAAAAATCAGATTTATTTTGATCTGAATTGACCGAAGCAACCGAAATTACACCCTTATAATTTGCAGGATAATTACATACTGTATCGCCATTATTCCCCGAAGCAGCAACAACTATAATGCCATTTTCAATAAACGTTTGTATCATTTCTGCTTCTACTTCACTATATTTTTTCCCGCCTAATGACATGCTAAGTACTTTTGCACCATTATCAACAGCCCATAGTGCCCCATTCAATGCACGTCCAATTTTATTGGACTTTTCTTTGGAACATTTAACAGCCATTAGTGTGATTCCCGAAGCCAATGAAGCCACTCCGACTTTATTATTTGTTATTGCCCCCAACAATCCTGCACAATGTGTACCATGCGACCATAAAAGATCCATCGTATCAGCAAAAATGGGAGGAGTTGCACTACCAACAAAATCGGCATACGTATCATATAAATTATTTTCTTCAATACGAAGATCTTCATGTTCACCCCAAACGGCATTGTCTATAATGGCTGCTTTTATTTTTGAATTTCCTTTGTATAAAGGATATATATCTTTAAATCCTATCATATCCAAAAACCACGAAGTTTCTACTCCATCCACATTTCCATAAAATTCATCATTGGGGATATTGGAGGAAAATATAGTGCGTATAGGTACTTTTTCAACAAATTCTATTCTAGAATCAGCTTGTAATTCCGTGATTAATTTATCGACTGACTGAGTACTATCAAATTCAATTCGATACGTTTTATTCAATTTTTCATTATTGAACAAGCGCAAACTATAGGCTTTATCTTTAATAGAAAAAGAAGATAAATTGGATTTTGTCGCAAATATATTTTTCATATTTATCCAACGATTTTCACTTTTTGTATTTTTTATTTGTTCTTGTTTAAATCGAACATAAAGAGCTCCCTCTTCGTATTCTTGACTAAATGCAATCGGGTTATTTCCCATAAATAGTATCCCAAAAAGCATTGATATAATTATATTTCTCATTTTTGTTTTTTTATTTTTAAATTTTAATTTAATAAAGGTCGAATTGATACTATCAGCCATTCTCTTGCTCCAAAAAATTAATTCATAATATATAAGATTGGACAAAAGTTGAGCTAATACAACTTTTGCCCAATCTTATCTTTAATTGCTCAATAATAATTGAATTATACATAGTAGCAATATACTACCTAGAATACAATAGATACATAACATCACTTGTATTTTTTTCTTTGACGAAAGAGTTTTATATTTATTAAAACAATTCATTATTTTATACCCTTTATTTAATAAATAATTTAAAAGATGAGCTTTTGGCATTATTATCATATACCTTGATCACACGTATAATAGAAACTTCATTGGTATTGATAATTATATTATCTGTACTTTTAATTACGTGATTTTGTATGCGTTGACCCTGGGTATTGAAAATCTCTACTTTTTCAATAAATATTTTCGATAAATTAAGTATATGAATTTGTCCTTGATCTGCAAAGATTTTTAATCCTTGTAATCCTTCTTGTTCTATACTCACTGCTTCGGTAGTAAATTCGGTTTGATTGGCCCATGCACTGGAACAAGCCTGCTTGCAATGCCCTTGTACTGACCATAAATACACGGTGCTGGGAAGTAAATTTTCAAGTTTATAATTCGCCACTTTAAGCCCTTTTACTGTGTCCCATGCAGGTATATTGATAGTCCGATAGTACAATGTCCATCCTAAATTCGTACTTTGGGTATCCCAAGTTAATTTGACGGAAGTGGGAGAAATCTCACTAGAACGTAAATTGGTTGGCACATCGCAAATAGGTCTGGCTAACGTAATAACATCAACAATTTCACTCCAAGTACTACTATCCTCTATAGCACATATTGCACGAACTTTGATTCTATACTTAGTTCTAGAATTTAAATTTTCTAATATACGCTTATTTTCATTACATATTATCATTGTCCATTCAGTTTGCTTTTCTAATTTGTAAGCAAGTTGATACTCGCTTGCTAAACCAGACCAACTGATATTGACAGAATGATTCGTTAAATTAGATGTATCTAGTTGCGTAGGGGCAAAACAACTACTATTGACCGTGGCAAAAGTATCTATTTTTGTCCAAGACGAAGTATCACTTGGGGTTTCACTACACACAGATTGTAATGTATATTGATACACCGTGCCTTTGTTTAAATTTTCAAATTGATACGCTTTTGAAATAATATTTTCAATTGTATGCCATTGAGGTTCTAGTTTTTCTTTATATTTTAAAATATATTTTTGAGCCATCCCAGACCAATTTAGTTTTGCTGCTGTTTTTGTAATTGAATTTACTGTAATTGTATCAGGATATGCACAATATATATTTGAAGGGGTCATAAATTCAACAACTACCCAAGCAGCGGTATCCGTTATAGAGCAAAGAGAAGTGAGAGAAACCTGATAATTAGTGAGAGGAAGCAAATTAAAAAAAAGATACGTATTATTATTTAGTACTTGATATGTATAGCTGCTGTCTTCATTATTTTTTGGACGTATACCCACTATATATTCTTTAGATTGATCCAAACTTTCAAATGTAAGTTTTGCTTGCGTGCTTTCAATTTCAGAAATTGTTACATTTTTAGGACTCGGACAAGTGGGAAGTATCGCAATATTGTCAATTTCTAATTCACTCTGCTCTCCGCCTGCTGTATACGCATAAAATCCAATTTGAATATTGCCTATATAGGGTGTTAAATCCAAAATTATATGTGTAGAATCTCCTATTTCCAACAAACTATTCTTTGTTGAATCATAGGTTTTAAGCGTATTTGTTTTAAGTAAAGTTTTGCCACTATCCGTCGAAATAACGACACTAAATGTGGTTGTTTTACTAATCGAATCGGGACTTACTTCACTTCGTTTTTGTACTATGGCCGCATCAAATTCCAACTGATAATGCACTTGGCCATTTCCTAAATTTATAATGGGAGAATAAAACCAAGCATTTAAGGGTTTGGCAGCGGTATTTGTAAGAGATGCCACCATCGCTTTATTAGATAAATCATTTTTCCACTTCCCTAAAGACCATGTTTCTGAATTATTATTTGTTAGTATCGAACTAACCGTATCTGCAAAGATACCTTTCGCTCTTTTCCAATACAAAGGATTATTAGTAAAATCTTCAATGAAAGGAACGACATAACCTGATTGAAACGGTTCTGAAGCAAGAGACCATAAGCTATGTTCCCCACTAGTACATTGGGCTTGCACCTGAATTTCTAGTTGACTTTGCGGAAGTAAAGTATTTACTAAATATGGGTTTGTATTCGCTGTGATTGAATTTGACCACTCCATATCACCGATTTTCCTGTAACGAATATTCCAAAGATTTTCGTTATTGACAGCATCCCATTTTACACTAGCTTGAGATCCCGTAATTGTTGAATCTATAATTTGTACATGAAGAGGATAATCACATTCGTGCACTTCTTCAATTTGAATAGGATCAATGAATAATATGGTAGATTTTGATGTTGTCCAACAAAGGCGCAATTGTATTGTTTTACCTTTAACCCCTTCGATTAAAAATCGTTTGTTCGCATAGTAATTTATCGAAAACATAAAATCATTATTGCTACTATCAATGGTGAAAAAAGTAATAAAATCAATGCCATTTTCACTATATTGAAATTGCAAACTATCATTATCCCAATCATTATAAGGTGCTGGATATTTTTTTACTACACTAATATTATATGAGAAAAGCATGCGATTTTCATACACATCACTCATTTTAATCCAGGAGGTAGTTAAGGTATTTTCCAATCTATTCGAATTAGAACCTACATTCCAATTTATATTCGACTTTTTTTGGCGTCCTGGCGAAATTACAGGAACTTTAGATCCTTGATGAGTCCATGTATATGGGCATAATTCAATGGGCATAAAGTCAAAATCTATATCATACGGAACTTGACCATACGTCATAGTATCTGCTTGTACAAATACGGAAGAACAGGTAGAATCGGTATCATTTAAACTAAAAGCTGCAAAATGATAAATAGTATTTGGATTGAGTTTAGAAATAACTTTGTTTGAAAAACTATTTCCTTTATAAATAACTTGCGCTCCAGAATCCGTATAATCACCCACATTTAAATTATATATAGGATTACCAAAATCACCTGCCATTATGGTTTTTGTGTTTATTTTCATAGGCTTGCGGGTCATTAGTACTAGCATATTTGAATTATTTGCTGCAGTTTCTCCCGACAGAACAATACTATCAAAACCCACTTTCTCAATCGTTAATGATTTGGCCGCAGCAGGTAGTGTTTTCGCAAAAGACTGAATAGATTTAGCTGCATACAATGGGCCTTCGGAACAATCTGCATTGGCGGCATAGACATAATAATAATACGTGGTTCCAGGTTTCAAATCGGTGGCAATAAAAGTTGTATCTTGCATCCAATACAAAACTTTAGCATTTCCTATATAATCACCTCTTTGATATAATGTTTTATTTATTGGGAATTCCGACAGTGAAGATTCCGTAGTTTGTAATACCAAATAATATTCTGCATCTGCACTCGATTTAAAAGTTGCCTTTATATCTATACTTGATTGTTGTAAGGTTAAATTACTTGGTTCTTGTAATGGAGTATTACAAATTGGGGGAGGCGTAAAGGTATACGTTAAACCCGTATCTGGAAAATTTGTAGAACTCCATAACATACTTCCATTCTTAGCTGTTTGAGTAGAATTTGCAAATTGCATGCTTCTTAAATGCAAATCTGTACACATATTTCCTTTGAGTCCACAATTTATATTCGTAGAAGAAAAATGATTGAAATAGGATCCAAAAACGAATTCAATTTTATGAGTAGTTTCATATAATTTTATTTGAAAACTAACACTGTCTATTTTGCGTGGCTTATTACTTGTATAACCTAAATCATATCCTACATTTGTAAATTGGACACATAGTATACGATGAGGGCTTACACCCGTGGTTTGATACCGAATTTGCGTACTTGGAAGTCCATAAGATTCCTTGAAACTAGGCATTACTCCCAAAATATTTAAATAATAGGATCCAATGGTATTATTTTTAAACCCATTTTTTATATTATCACCTATGGATTGTATACTATCTTTTCCTAAAAAGATAACTCCATTTGAACTAATCGCAAATCGGTTCATTGAAAGTCGTCCATAAGTAAAATCAAAACCTATGGGAAATCCTATATCTGTAATTGCTTTTTTACTTATTTTAGAATTATTAAACGACAGAGAGGCAAAATCATCTTTTAAAATTGCATTTTCAGCACTCCCGTCAAAGACTAAATTGCCTTCAGAAATAGGAGTCCAAGTATTAGATGAAGATTCAAAATTATAAATATTTACAGTTTGTCCGTACGACAGATAGATCACTCCAAATAGAAAAGTGAGTATGCTAATATATCGTTTCATTGTATTTAATGTTTAATTATTATTTTGGTTTCTTTAATTGAGTTTTTTTGTGTAATCTTCACTACATATAAACCTGCTTGCAAATTGTTTGTATATATAGCATTCCCAGCACTATAGTTTTCTATTGTTTTTACTTTTCTGCCCATACAATCTATAATTTCTATGAGTGCGTTTCCTTCTATATTATTTATATAAAATTTATCTTCAACAGGATTTGGATATATACGAACTGGAAACTTATCGGATTCTATATCATTACTCGTTGATCGCGTAAGAGAAACTTCATCTATACGCATTCCTTTGCTTTTTTCCGATCTAGCATGCCATGCTAGATAATAGGTATTATCTGCATCTACGATAATAGGCACTGAAAATGCTTTATAATTTCCACTTACACTATCAATTTTTAAAAGTGCATTATTGCTCATAAATGTAGATGAAGGCCCTTTGCCAATATAAACATCCAATTTTTCTGCATTACCTCCAATAGCTCGATAATAAAAATTCAATTTGTATGATTTTCCTGCTTGAAGTTTGATCGCTGGAGAAAAAAGCCAATCATTCATATTTTGTTTGCCTTGTATAAACATATTTTGTTTATCTTTATATGGTTGAACATAGGCTTCAACCTGCCAAGTGGGTTCCGTCGTTGACTCAACACTCCAACATGGAGTCATAAATGTTGGAAAGGTTGTTTCAAATCCTTCTTCAAAAGGAATTACAGAAGTTTCACAAGTAGTAAACTTTACAGGCATAGACCAAGGCCCTTTGTCTTGTTCTGAACATACGGATCTTACGTATACTTCGTAAGTTGTAGAAGATTCTAAATTTTCTATTTGATACGTATTGCTACTTGTATTTAGTATATTTTGAGCAGCATCGGGATTAGTTCCAAATTTCACACAAGCTATTTCCCACTTAGTAGCACTACCTTGGGCTACCCACGTTAATTTTGCTGAATTTACATCTGTACTTACTTTTACTTGTATAGGTTCTAAACAGGAAGGTATAAATTCATAAGAAAAATCATCTATACTAATTGGCTTCATATAATATTCATTTCCATAAACAAAAGCTATGTATCTGTGATCGGCGGTAATCTTTGGATTGGTTAAATCTATGGTATATTGACTCGTCATCGGTTGGTTTGTGTAAACATCAATTTTGTCTACACCTTTCAATTTTGCCAATTCCAAAAAGGTTGTTTGGTCGTTGGGATCGGACATCACGCCCACTCTCAAACTTAATAAAGGAAAAATGTTTGCCCAAAATCGAATGCGTTTATTTAGGTCGGCAATATCATCAAATTCGGGCGATATAAATGCCATAAAATCTTTTTTCGCGTCAACGTCTGCACTTACTATAAGCATCGAATTAGGTAATGAACGGGCATAAAATGAAGAGGCTAAAACAGAAATTCCTCCCGTAGTTATAAGTTTTGAAAAACAAAGAGGATATTCGTTATTTTTTAAATTATCGAAATCGTCAAAATAAGGAGCTTGTTTTACTTCACATTTAGTATCTAATTGTATTGATTTACTATAATGACTCACAACATTGGTTTCACAGACATTTTGAACATAAAATTCATAACGCGTTCTAGATTTTAAATTTTCTACGAATATAGAATCGGTTTTCGACTCTAAGACCGTCCCTGTTCCTAGGGTAAAACCCAATTCTCCATATTCTATATTCCAATATTTTGAATTTTGTCCCTCTTGTGTCCATTCTAGTATGGCGAAATTTGTGCTTACTTGTTTTGCTTGCAATTTTGCAGGCATTTTACATTCTAGAATTTTTAATTCAATATTATCAAGAGCAATAGGAGGTTGACCTTCCTTGTCATCTATATTATTCATCCAAGAAAAAGCTAAACGAACTCTTTTGCCAGCTAACTCTGCAGGCAATTCTATACTACTTGTTTTCCATTGATCATTTAAACTAAAGTAAGGTCCTACTATATAAGAGGCATTAATCCATTGTCCAGCTAAAGGATATACCGACATATCGGCAATAATATGCACTTTCATTACATCATTAAATTCACTCCCTTTACATAGCCAATCAAAAGAAAGCATAAAGCCATCTTTTGCTTCTTTTGGGAAAACAATTTCTCGGTATATATGCACTCTAGATTTTTCACTTTTCGCATATTCATAAGCAGTTCCTCCATTGGGAGAGATATACATACATGCACCCGAAGTGCCATCTAATGGGGTATTTCCCCTATACCATTTATTTTTTTGAGTTCCATTTACAATAGTAAATCCATTGAAACTTGTATCAAAATTTGCAATAAACGGAAGTTCTGCGGGGGCATGATCTACCAAAAAAAACTTTTCTTGTGTCCATTCGCTTTCCGAAGAAGTACAAGCGGTTTGTACATACCAATAATATGTTTTTCCAATTTCTAAACCCTTGACTAAGCAATTAGCGATTCCAGTGTTATTTTTTACAATGTTCAAACTATCTAGCAGATCGCCCACTTCAGTTTTAGGATTAATTGATTTGGAAGATATTTTTAAGTTCCATTTATTTTCATCATTAAGAGGTATCCACGACAAAAGCACTTGCCCATCTTCAGAAGCAAGTACAAATTTTTGAGATATAGGAGCTACACAATCAGGACCTGAATAAACACTCAATGCATCTATAAACGTATTTACACTACTATACCCCCAATGCAAATTTTTTATTTGAATATGTGTTACATTTTTGTTCAACCCCCTCGTATAATGTACCCAATTGCTAAGTTTGTCTAATTGAATTGTTTCAAGCACTTGAAAATTAGTGTCATTTTTATATTTTACAGAAATTTCAAGTTCTGTTTTTTTATATGCGGTAGTTGTTGAATTATTCCACAAATAAAAAGAAAGTATCGGATTTTGTACATTGGTCAAATCTAAAGGAGGAGAAATCATACTTCCTTCTCCAAAATTACCTACAGAATTAAACATAGCAGAATAATTTCCTTGATAAGGTTTGCCTGGGCCTGCCGTTTTTCCATTATTTTGACTCCATGCAAATAAGCCAGTATCGGGCTTCAGTGTCCACCCTTGTGGTGGCCACATTTCAAAATTCTCTACTAATACAGTATCTTGTCCTTTCACAAAGTAAAAAGACAAGAAAAAAACAATTACTACAAAAAATGTTGAAAATTTCGTCTTCATTTTATTTATATTTAATAATGGTTAGTATTTATAATAAATTTGAAGCAAAGATAAAATAGAATTTATATTCTTCCTATTTTTTGAATACGGCATTTAATCATTGATACAAAAACGTACTACGTATATTCTACGTTCGATAAAAATACAAACAACAATATCAGATATATAGATAATAAAATATTGTTTTTTTCATATAAGGTATACTAGGAAATAGCGTATGTATTTTGCTCTAAAAAACACTCTTTTTTTATCAAAACATCTAAAATTTAGGGTTAGCACCCTGTATTTCGGACTAAGATCTTTTAATTATCTAGCAAAATTTCTAAAACTTCAAAAAATCTTTGGCTCATCACTTTACGATATTTCACAAAGGGTCTCTCACTTTTTTGATACTTCTCTTTCTAATAAATTAGTCGATAGATCGCCTCAGCATAGCCAAAACTGCGATTAAGTGAGTGAAGTGCCAAATTTATTTGAGCACTTCCGAACATGAGCAGCTTCACGATGTAAATGTCACCCTTGAAAAGTATGGGATTTATCCCGCCACGTATTATTCATGGCGAAATAAGCTCGCCAAATAGGGGGGAGAGGTTTGCAACATGGGATGACTAAAGAGCATCTTAAACGAATTCGTCAATTAGAAAAAATGAATGAAACCTTAAAGACTTTGCTGGCAGAGAATTAGTTAGCTTGTCGATTACAAGACGAATTGTTAAAAAAATGCGATTTTATCAAGAAAAATTGATGTGCAATGCTTTTGGTCAATAGAGCAATTGGAACTTGCACTAAGCCTCTTTTATGAAAAATACAATTTACACCGTATACATGCTTCAATTGCCTATTTATCGCCTATGAATTTTTGGAAATGCTGGGAATACCAATAATTACATTGACAATTGCTACGCTCGGCTGAGCGCAAGCAAGCTTGGCTCTGCGCTCGCTTAACTCAATCGTTGGATAGAAACAACGGTGTATGAAATTCGGAGAACTGTTAAATTTAAATTCAAAATCCCTATCAAGAAGTTTTTGAAAAGATTGATAATAAAGAGAAACAGGATATGGAAGAAAATTTAAAAATAGAAAACGTTGTAGTTAATGAAAATTTTTGTAGTTTTGCTGGATAATTAAAAAATCTTAATCCGAAATACAGGAGGCTAGACCAAATTTCTCCGTATGCCAGTATTATTGAAATTAGAGATTTTGAAGAGGTCAAAAAATAAATAGTGAGTATCCCCAACGAAATTAGAGGTATTGTAAAATGTATGAATCTGAATTGTATTACGAATAAAGAATCTATAGAAACGCGTTTTACAGTCAATAAAGCAAAAGGAGAATTAAAATTAAACAGAATTTACGACTTAAGATACCATCCTTCGATGCCATATATGGCATCGAAGGATGGTATCTTTGTAGATAGAAAATAGTAAAAGTTGCACGGACTTTTAATATTCTTATAACAAACACTAAAAATATAAAGAATCGTATGAATTCTTGAATATATATATTGATAATATAGAGAAAGAATTTTCAATGGATTATTTTTATTACTATTGTGTGCGAGATTATATATATTTGAAAAATGAAAAAAAGCCAATTTTAGAAATAAGAAATATTTTAGAAAATATTTATAAGCAAGAACTTTTAATGGAAGTAATGGAAGATTTGAACGATGAAGACAATATATTTCATTATGCTAATTTCCCAAATTGTTTTCATTGTGATAATTGTAAAATAGTTGACGATTGTAAGTATATAGAGATTATTAGAATTTTTAAAACTTTTCAAGAAATACAATCAAGAAATACCATAGATCAATTAGACATTAACAATATTTTAAATCAATGAAAAATCAATATTTTTTAATCGTTGAATTTCATTCGACCATTGCTCGATTCGGCAAAGCAAGTAAACCTGTTCTACCTCTGCTTAACGCAATCGTTTTTTTTCTTATGTTTGGTTTAACTTGTTCTTATGCTCAAATAGTTCCTCAAATAAGAGGCGGATTATTTGATAGTATCTCCTTAAATCCAATGCCTTATGCAAATGTTTTATTAAAGGGGGAAAACGACACAATTATAATGGGAGTTATGACAGATGAAAAAGGGAGGTTTTTATTTGAAAATATAAATTATTCCGATGATTTATATCTTGTAATTTCACATATTGGATATGATGAAAAGAAAATTGATTTCTCAAACGAGCAATCTTTATATCAAGAAATTAATTTAGGGAAAATATATATGTATTCTCCTGCGATACAGTTAAAAGAAATGATTGTTGAAGGAACTCCGAATTATATTGAAAAGAAGTTCGATCGAAAAGTTTACAATATGTCTAGAAATAAATTAGCAGCAGCTCGTACGGTATTGGATTTACTAAGAACTTTACCAGGGGTGGTTGTTAATGAAGAGGGAATGGTATACTTTAAAGGTGCAGAGGCTACCATATACATAGATGATCAGCTTATGAAGTTCCTATATCCCAAAATAGAAATGATTCCTGTTGAGAAAATTGATAAAATAGAACTTGTAGATGTGGCTATGCGAACTGGAGGAGATGGACGCGGAGGAATCATAAATATTAAGTTTAAAACTGCAAGTCCTGATGGATTTAGCGGAATGATTTCAGGCAATGCAGGTACTGTAAAATTTAATAATCTTGATAAGGGACGAATGTTTCTAAATATGAATTATAAGCATAAAAAATTCACGTATTTTCTCAATTCTTCTATAGAAAATAATATAGGGCGAACCCAAATCAACAGAGAAAACGAAATTTCGGCTTTTGAAATACCTGTTTATCAAAAGGAAAATTTTCAGAATCTTAATAAACGCTTAGGTAATTATAATTATTTGGGTGTAATTTATAATCCGTCAGAAAATACTAAACTATATCTGAGTACACGCTTTTTACTGTCTAAATCGAATAATAACTACAATGGTTTATTTACAGAACATAACAGCAGCACACAACAGCTTTTAAATCAATATATACAAAATACACATACTTTAGACAAACAATTAAATACAGGTGCATTCTTATCCTATTGGCATAAATTTGACACACTTGATTCTTATATTAAGGTATTTGGTGATTTTACTATGTTTAACGGAACCAATCATAGCAGTACAGACTATCATTACAATCAAATAAACGCAATAGATACAGATAGCCTATACAATGAGTTCAACACACGAAATTTCTATACAAAATCAATTACTTTGAGTGCTTTTTATAATCATTCGATTTCGGAAAATACGCGTTTTAATGTATCCTACAATACTGCTATTGGAATACAAGACTCATCGGATAACAAATATTATATATTTGACGAATTAAATCTATCCCGAAGCCAATTTTCAAATAACTTAAATCAAACGCACGATTTTTCGTTTCGCATTGGAACAAAGCTGAGTGCTTGGACTCTTGACGGTGGGATTACTTTATCGGGCACATTTATTAGAGGGAATTATATCCGCTATAATTTACAGAGTGAAGATACGATACTCCCCATAAAAAAGCATTATATAAAAGTTCTTCCATCAATTACTATTGCGTATGCTGTAACGAATTCATCCGAAGTAAAACTAACTTTATCTAAAACGGCAGATTTGCCGTATTTTCTACAACTATCGGATTATATTGATAAAAATGATTTATATTCTTGGCGTTCGGGTAATTCCACCTTACAAACGGTCGATTTTTATTCTGTTTATTTGGGTTATGCACTTAGCAAAGAAAAACTGAATATTTCCGCAGAATGTTTTTTTAATTATACAAATAATGATATTGTTTCTGTTTCCATTCCTCTTTCTTCACTCATAACATTGTCGAAGCCTGAAAACATTTCTCAAAACACCAATACAGGAGTAGATTTATCGATGTGGTATATGTTGAATAAAAATTTTAATTTTTCTTTCTCAGCAAGTCTGTTTCATTCTTATTATAATTTAGAATCACTTAAGAATATAGCTTTAGAATACGAACTTCCCATAGAAAATCTTATTAGACAACAATTTGGTTATTATCTTAAATATAGTATGGAATTTAATATAAAAGGATTTTATGCTATGTTTTACATTAATTACTTTGGGAAGGAACTGACATTTGATGGATATGATAAGGGATATTTGAACTCTTCCTTGAGTGTAAGTAAGAAATTT
The DNA here is from genome assembly GCA_036655775.1 of Bacteroidales bacterium. GTDB lineage: Bacteria > Bacteroidota > Bacteroidia > Bacteroidales > P3 > JAVVPL01. The sequence continues at coordinate 15,764 of JAVVPL010000012.1, forward strand.
TTTGAAAATAAATTGAGAATCACTTTAGGAATGAATAATTTATTTGACGCTTTGATTGAGCATGGTTCATATTCAAGTAATTTTGGATCAACGAGTATTACGAATGTATCTGGTTATCAATATAGTCCAAATTATTTCTTTTCAATTCAATATAATTTTTTATCTGGTGATAGAGGGACGAAAGATTTAAGATAATAGAGGGATGAAATTTTGGATTTGTAGATTTATAGAAAATTCGAAAAAGGATTCTATTGTTCAACACACAAATACATCAAGAAGAGCAAAAGTTTGCGTATGCTTTAAACGCTGATTTTATAAATCTACAAATAATTATATTCATTTTTTAGATTTTACATAAATATGGATTGATTTTTAGTCTCAAGACTCTGTATTTTTAAAGGAAATGGAATATCGGATTCACAAACATAACTTTCTCGTATTCGACTATATATAACAGGAAAATTTCTATCTCTTAGTTGTTCTATAAATCTTTTAACTGTCCGTTCTGATACTTCTAACTTTTTTGCCAATTTTTTGGGTCCTCCTGTTGCCTTTCTATTAATTAAATCGCAAAGGCGGTGCATTTTTCCGTATATTCTAAATAATCACACATGTTAATGTCCTCCTATTTTAATAATTCTGCAGAATCCACCCCATTTTCTCATTCCACTGAAAATCAAACAAACATAATTTTCGTATTGCATAAAACAGCATCTAATACTGTTTATCATTTTTTTAGAACACACTGCTTGAATATTTACAACGATATTGCAAAATCTTAAATCATAAATGCTACGCATACACAAACTCTCGCTCTTTTTTATGTATTTGTGTGTTGGTATTCTACTTTCGGGGGAAAGTCGTTTTAATTGAATATAGAGAATTTGTATTGACATAATTAAATAAGGGTTTTATAAGTGTTACAAATATATAAATTTTTACTGAACTAAACAAAAAAAATGAAAAAAATATAAAAATGTAGATTCTAACACCAAATGCAATTTTTTATGTAAAGAGATTATAAAATATTTTAAGTGGTGTTTGAAAGTTTAAAATTTTTCTTGATCTTCGATTTAGTTTGTGTTGTATCTCTTTAATATTCTGATCACGGTAATCATTAAATGATGTTTTTTTTAGGGATATATTGCCTGATTAATTTGTTTGCATTGCATTCGCCAATTGCTCGCTTCAGTAGAACTCAAAACTGCGACTAAGCGAGTAAAATGCCGTTTGCAAGCATTTTCGAGCGTGAGCAGTTTCGCTGTAAGTAAAACTACGTTTTGGCTCTGCTTCTGCTTATCGCAATTGTTTAAATTTTCAATTAATTCTTTTTGCCAAGAGGAGTAAGGATCTGCAAAATATACGCTTGTATTTAACTTTTTACAAATAGTCAAATGGTCTGCAAATTCAGTTCCGTTGTCGGTAGTTATAGAATATACAAATCCATTTCCCAATCTCTCTATTGTTTCAATTATAAGAAGTCTATCATGAATAGAAACTCTATCTTTGATACTACTACCTTTGGTTATTTTCTTGAGCCCTCGCTTTTTCGTGCTCGCAAATGATGTCGCAAATGGATATATAAAAAACCTTCATTTTCTTTATCTTGTCCGACCTGTTAGGGGCTAAAACAATTGGAAGCAAAATATAGAATGATGTTGATAAAACAAATTATTTATTCCGACACATTTAGAAATTGTCTTAAAAAAGTGACCGTTTTAAGTTCCTTAGGAATATTTAATTTTTTTCTAATTCCATAAATCACAGTTTCGATAGTACGAACCGATCTATTCGTAAGTTCTGCGATTTCCACCGCATTCATATTTAAAGCCACTAGAGCACATAAACGTTCTTCCAATTGAGACAATTCTGGATTTAATTGATTTAATTGCGTATAAAAAGAAGTATGTATTTTTTCAAAATAGAGTTTAAATTCGTCCCAGCCTTGATCGGGCTTATACTCGTCCAAAATCGAAGCAATCTCTTTTGTTTTTTCAATACGTTTTTCTTCATCTTTAGACTGCATTTTTTGTTTAAATAACCCATTTACAGTATTAAATATCTCATTTGCTTTCATCAAAAAAAGCATATTACTCATCAATTCTTTTTGTTGTTGATCTAAACGTTGCTTTTGTTGTTGTTGATTGTTTTTTTCTTTTTCATCTTTTTGGCTTTCTTCAATAGATATTTTTTGACTTAAATCCCTTTTGTTTCCATTTTTTAAAATAATTCGTCTGATCGTTTTTATAATAAAAAATAAAAGAAGTAAAGAAAGAACCAAAAGAATCAATCCAATTATATTTCTTCTTTCATTTTGCAATTGCGTGTAGGCTAAATCTTTTTCTAACAATTCGTTTTGTGTACGTATTTTGTATGTATTATATTGTTTACTCAGTTGATTTATTTTTTTTTCATTTTCAATATTCATAATCGAATCTCGCAAAGATACTCCTGCATTGTAAGTGTCACAAGCTTCTTTATATTTACCCTGGGTATATAAATCATCGGATAGCCGTAGTAATGATTTGACCTTAAAATCCACATTTTCTTTATTCAAAGTAGAAAATGTTGCATTGTACTTGTTTTGAGTGAATCCTAAAAAAGGCAATAAAAAAAATAATAAATATACATCTTGTTTTAGCAACAATAAAATATCTCTTTTGACACTAAATTTAAAACTATAATTTTTCATTTTCAATTATTGAATCATTAGAACACAGTCAACTCTTCAAACAACTCTATCACAAATCTATCGGTTAGGGAGGCCATAAAATCTAAAATTGCTTTTGTATAGTGTATGGGCTCTTGAAGATCGTAGAGTATTTTATTTTGATATTTGACGGCTAATTTGGGACGAGCTTGTGCGGAGTATTGATTTAACCATTGTGAAAAAGTATTGCATAGTTTAGGATAGATCTCACTTTCTTTTTTTAAACTATCTAAGGTATCTGCACCTTGATATAATGAAAACAAGGTATTAAAGATAGAGGTCAAAACTAATCTTGCATACGCATTATAATTAAGCAAACGTTTATGTTTGTATATATGAGTATAATTAAATTTTTTAACTTGGGCCATTAGCAAACAATTTTCAGGCGAAAAACAAATGCCTGTTTCTGGATTACTATGTTTGCAAAGATCTATGATAAATCCATGAATAAGATTGGTATTATTAATCGTTTCATTTTCGATTTTCAAAATATCTCGAAGGTCTTTAATTTGATCAGCACTTAAAATTTTCAAACGCAAAGCATCATCTATATCTCGACCTAAATACGAAATTTTATCTGCAATTTTAACGATACAAGCTTCCCACGTATAGGGCGCATATTGATTGGGGCGCACAATGGTACTTAGAGAAATAGGCTCTTCTCGAGGAAAGATACTTTTTTCATCTACTTCCCCACAATGGGATATAATCCCATCTCTCACTCCATAAGAAAGATTTAAATTTTGATAATTTCCACAATTGTCTTCTAATAATTCCAAATTGTCAACCACATTCAAAGAATTTTGTTCATGCCAAAATTTACTTAAACCATGCTCTACGCCTATTGTACTCAATATGGATTCTCCTGAATGCCCAAAGGGCGCATGACCTAAATCATGACCCAAACTGATCGCTTGGCAAAGTTCGGTATTAAGACCTAAAAAATCGGCAATGGTAGTACTTACCGAATTAACATAATTTACATGCTCAATACGTGTACAGATTTGATCATTATGCGTTCTATAAAAAACTTGCGTTTTAGATTTTAAACGGGAATAAGCCGTACAATGAAGAATACGATTTGCATCTCGACTAAAATCACTACGGATTTCGTCAATTCTTTTTGAAATAGGATGTTCTCGTGCACAAGCTTTTTTCCATTTTGAGGAAGTTTCTCGACAAGCATACGCACTAAAACAATATTTATTGGCGGTATACATATTAACCTCCTGCTTTTTTAAATTTATAGCCTTCTTTTGCTAAGACTTCACACACTTTATCGCGCATATCCCCTTGAATAATAATCTCTCCATTTTTAACACTTCCACCCACACCACATTTAATTTTCAAGAGTTTTCCCAAGGCTTGTAAATCGTCCTCACTTCCTATAAATCCACAAATTAAAGTTGCTGTTTTCCCTCCCCTATGCTTACTATCTCGCATAATACGTAAATCTTGTTGTTTGTTGGGAAGGGTATCGGCTTGCGCCCCCTCTTCATACGAAAAGGCATAGTTTGGATCGGTTGAAAACACTACACCTGTAAGTTGTTTTTTTGCCATTTTAAAATTTTTAAGGGATTAGAACTTCTACGGATTTAGGATTTACTTTTATTTCAAATTTGCGAGGCATTTTAACCGCTTCGCCATCGATATTCATAATTCGGGATTTTCGCTGTTGTACCTGAATGCTAGAAGTTCGATAAGTTTGAATATATTTGGTATGAATTTGTACTAGATGAAAAAACAAACTAAAACCCACCCATGAAATAAGATACATAGGGGGTTTTTGTACCACACAAATATCCATTAATCCATCATCTATTTTTGCAGTGGGAATGATTGGTCGTTTATACCCAAATTGATTGCTATTGGCAAAAGCAATAAATAAAGCTTGCGTTTTAATCGTTTCACCATTGATCTGTAAGGTGTAATGCTTGGGGCTATACCAAAAATATTCTCTAACCATAAAATGCATATAGGCAGGAATACCCCTTACTTTCGCTTTTTTCATTTTTTCAGCTACTAAGGCATCGTAACCAACTCCAGCAATGCTTACCACTGTTTTTCCTTGCACTTCCAAGGTGTCGATCAACATGGATTGGTGTCTATTTAAAACTTCTATGGCTCCCCTAATTTGTAAAGGAATTTTCAAAAAATTGGCAAGTCCATTGCCTGAACCTACGGGAATAATTCCTAATTTTGTCTGCGTTCCTTCAATGCCAGCAACCACGCCATTCACAGAGCCATCCCCCCCCACAGCAACTACAATTTTTGCACCATCTGCTACGGACAATCGGGCGGTTTGTGCGATGGACATATCCTTCGATATATAATATATACGCGCTTGATAGATGGTTTTATTCAAATACTTTTCCACCATTCTTTCCACTACGCGATGTCGGCCCAATCCAGAATTTGGATTGATAATAAAACTAATCGTTTCTTTTGCATTCATGGATGAAAATTTTAAGGACAAAGATACGTTTTTTTTGGCTTATTGTGAATAATATACAGATAAAAAAACGGAAATTATTGAAGCTTGCATGGAATAGAGTTCTTTACTTTTTATTCACTCCACTTTTTTAGAATTTGTATGGAATAATACTAAAATACTTGTAAAATAAAATAAAGGAAGAGCTACTTTGGCTGTATCTAAAAAATTATTTGATATTGCATGTACATAGTAGGTAAGTAAACCTAAGGTGAGAGCGAGAATAAAATATTTGCACTCTTTTCGTGTTTGCTTATGATAAACCTGTATAGCCGTAATAAAAGTAAAAATAACTACCAAACTAAAAAACAAAAAGCCAGGAAAACCAGTATCACTCAAAGCGGTCAAAAATTCATTATGTGCATTTCCATTGTCGCCTTCCATAGTACTAAGTTCGGTCATATCGGCACTATCTTGATAGGGGGCATATATAAAAGAATAACTTGCTGCTCCAGAACCAAAAATAGGATAATCTTGAAATATCTTATAGGAACATTTCCATCGATTGATGCGTTCCATACTGGAGGCATCATTTTTGAAATTAGCAAGAGACAATATATTTTCTATGGGATGATTTGATTTTGAAGCCGATTGTGTTTGTGCATACTTTTGTACAGGAATCCACAGACAAGCAAGGAGTCCTAAAGTTGCTAAAGCACCAATAAATAGGCTCCTCCATTTAATTTTAAATACCACGATCACAAACACAACGAAGGCAGGAAATAAACTCAAAAGAGCCGCACGACATAAACTCACTATAATACCTGTAAGCAATAATGCCGCCATAAAAAATGAAAGATATTTGTATATTTTTCTAGAGGCATAAAATCCAAAATAAACAGCCAAAGGTAGAAACATGGCTAAAACTGCACTATATTGGGTATGATCGTTAAAAAAAGGTCGCATCGTACGATTGGTCAAAAAAACATGAAAATTTGGAAATGTATACCGTTGATAAAGGGTGTAGCAAACAACCAGCGACAAAGCCAATAAAAAAAGAAATAGCCATTTTTTTTGTTGTTTAAAATCTGGCCGTATTAAGAGAGGTAAAACGAAAGCGGGAAGAATAAACCACAATTTACTGATTCCTGCTTTTATTGAAACTAGGGGCATTTGTGAGAAAAAAGAACTTAGCAAAAACCATATTAGATACAAAAAAATCCATAATCGAAGATCTGTCAAGCAAGTTTTTCGATCTGCATTGGGTAAAAATAAATGGGATCTATATTTTTTTTGCATACATAAACCTAAACTTAGCAAACTTAACATAAATAGTAAAGGTTCTGCGGGGATAGATAAACCCAAGGTGTTGTTTCTAAAAAAAACATCTACCGACAAAGGAAGACTAAAAGCCAATAGAAAAAATAAGATTTGCACAATGGATATATAAAATGATCCTTTATCCATCTGATTGAAACCAACTCCCAACACTGAAGTAGCTATCAAATGAGATTTCATTTTTTGTTTAATCTTCATGTCAAATTTTTATTTACTAAAAAGCCCTCACAAGTTTAATTGTAAGGGCTTGATTTTAAGTGTACCCAGGATCGGGGTCGAACCGATACGAGTGTTACCTCACTGGTGTTTGAGACCAGCGCGTCTACCAATTCCGCCACCTGGGCTTTCATTCGATTAAAGAACGAGGGGCAAAGGTAGTATTTTTTTTTGAATTATCAAAACAGTTTATTCTACATCTATAAGTTTTTTAAATTGCTTACCCCCACAAATTCGCCTCCTATTAATTCATATTTTTCATTCACCAAAATATTGGAGAACTTCAGTTTGATTCCAGTCTTTGCCAGCATTGGCAAATACGTATAAGCCGTACCTGAAAATTTGCCATTTTCACCTCTCACCTCTTCGATAGTTACAATAAAACCCGAAGAAGTCTTTACTTGATCGAAACGCTGTAATAAATACAAAGGATTTTGATTGGTAAAGGCGTATTCCTTATGTTTACCACACCAAAAAGAAGTAGTATCCTCATCTAATGTAGTGAAAAACTGTAAAGGAGTGGGTTCACTTTCTGAATACAAACAATGTGCTTTTAATTTACACTCGTAAGAGGTGGCAGGTTCCAATTCTTGTAATTCTATATGTGTTTGTCCTGGACCTTGCACTTCTTGGGTGAACCAGTTTGCATCTGCAATACCCGATTTGCGCATATAAAAACTATATTTTTGTACTTTCGAATTGGTGGCCCATTGGATATGTGCACTGTATTTGCCCGTTTCTTTGGCGGTAAAATTCAACACTTTCGGACAGTCTTCTTTGTAAAAAAACGAATAAATTTCACTGTATCCTCCATTTTTAAAAGACATCTCTTCCTGCATCGCTGTTTGACATTTCACTTGAACTCTATAGGCATAAAAATAACCACATTGCAATAAAGGCTGAGCCATCGTATAGATAAAAAATGGCACTTTGCTGGTTTCTACAAAAAATTTAGGCATAAACGAAAAATTGGCTTTCCAATCACCTTGATATTTTTCTGGAATTTGAACAATTTCTAAGATATATTCCGTATTGAATGCCCCACTACCTGCCGCCAAATGCCGTGGGGTCCATTGAAATTGTATATTTTGAAAATCATTTGCCAACACTGTGGATTGGTTTTGGGGATAATTTAATAAGGGAGGATCTTGCGAAAAAATAGTTAAATTTGCCGCCACTTCTTGGATTGATACCTTCGCTCCTGAAACATATTCATAAACCTCAAACCAAATACGATACATCCCATCAGGAAGCCAGCCACCACCTTTTACAAAATCTTTTTTTTGCATTCCTTGTACCTCTAAATTATCGGTGCTAAAATAATAGGCTAAATCACTACTTACTAAACGAAGATTTTCACCTCCTTGTAGTGCATACACGGGTCTAGAGGGCTTAACACTATTACTAATGCGTATACCATTTCCTTCTATAATCATACACAATTGCAGTTGAGCTTGTGCTACACTCGCATCCAACAAGCGAATTTGAAGATCTATTTTATTGGCAGATATTAAATCGCTCAATTGTTGAGGCGAAGGCGGATACAAAGTCGTATACGAATATACGGGCGACACTTGCGCAAAACTCAAATTCATAATACAACAAATTAAAAAAGGATAGCTGTATCTTATACCCTTCGCTATTTTTCTAAAAATTGTTTCCATAATTTATTTTAATTTCTTACTATTTTTATTATTTTAACTTCTTGTTTACTTTCCAATACTAGTAAATAAAGAGTTTTTGCAAATAATTCCGCACCAAAATAATGCACAAACTCTTGTCCTTTTTCAATTTGAAATTGATTTGCATACACTATTTTACCGCTGGCAGCTTCAATCAAACGACAATTTAATTCACTCGATTCTTTGAATACCAAATGTAGTGTACTTATACCCGATGAAGGATTGGGACTTACACTTATTTTTTCAAAAATTGTTTTTGCAGCACTTTGTTTTTTGCCATAATTAGTGGGTTTTTCACTTACATTTACAAAAGTGTGTTTACTTTCAAAACAATGGTCTTTATAGCTATGGAGAACAATTTCGTGAGTACCTACTTCCGTAAATTTCAATTCGGCATATTCCCCTTCTGTTTTTAGAATTTGTACACTTTGAGGCACAATCCAATGTACACTATCTGCTTGTGGATGCGACACATTTACAGCTAATATCAGTTCATCCTTGTATACTTGCGTACTAATCCAAAAATCGGAAGAAATACTATCTTGGGAAGCGCTTACATACGTACTATCCAAATGTACACATCCTCCATACTCCATAATCATCAAATGATACATTCCTTTAGTATGTGCTTGTATTTCTTTGGCAAAAACCATTTCACCATTAGGTAAAGTCCAAATATAAATCAAACTATCTGCATATTGGCGCATCCATTCGTTTTGCATATAGCTATATGCTTGGGGAAGATACTGAATTATTGGATTTAATTCCACATATTTATCTACACAAAATGTTTGACTATCTATGAGTTTTATATCTAAAATTGGCGGAACTTTTAAGATAAACTGCGTATCAGCTATACAATGATTTTGATCTTTGACTTGTAATTGATAAGGTCCAGCTTCTGCTTTCTCTATAAAAAAAGTGAACTGTGCTTTTTCAGCATTTAAAAGCGGATCTTTCCAATTAAAGTAATACGGAGCAACGCCTCCCTTAGCAAAAACCTGAATTTGACCTTTTTTATCTGCACAACTTACCTCTGTAATATCTAATCCGATTTGCACTTTGGGCCTATCTTCCAATACCACACTATCCGTATATACACATTGATTTTTATCCACAATATGTAAAAAATACGTACCTGCCGCAATATTAGAAATTTTATTTGTTTTTTGGCCTGTACTCCATTGCAATTCATAAGGGAAAGTTGCGCCCTCTATTTGCACTTCTAAAGAAGCATTGGATTGTCCAAAACAAAGAGCAGAATCCTTAATATAGGCCAGTTTAGGTTGTTTGGGTTCACTCACATACAAACTATCTAAAGCCTCTACGCCCAAACTGTCTTTTGCATATAAAACATAAAGTGATTTTTTTAGACTATCTATTGACAGAGTCGTATCCCCTATATTCCAACGAATTTGGTAAGGAGGGGTACCTCCTTGTATATTTGCTTTCAAACTTGCATTGGAATCGGCATAACACTGCACCGCTTGCACTAATTCTATACGAGCTTGTAAAGCGGGCGTTTCTTTTATTTTAAACTCTTGTATCCATTGACAATTACTACTATCAGAAACATATACCGAATAAGTTCCATGCGATTTTTGGCATATACTATCCGCTGTTTCACCTGAACTCCAACGGTATGAATAAGGAACTCGTCCTCCTTGCATTTTTATAAAGATTTTAGCATCTGAATTTTGAACGCCAGCTACAAAAGCTCTATTGCCTGTATAGGTATGTGGGTGAATGTTTAGTTTCGCTCCCAATGAATCTGGCTGCTGAATATATACGCTATCTTCGTATTCGCAAGCCTTGGCATCTTTCACTTTAAAACGATACAATGCAGCTTCTAAATTTGATATATACGAAAGCGTATCCCCCGTATTCCAACTATAAGAATAAGGGAAAGTGCCTCCTAATGTTCTCAAACTAATCCCTCCATCATTGGATCCAAAACACGAAAGATTTTGTTTTTCTATTTTGGCACTAAGTGGTGAGGGTTGACCTACAAAAATAGTATCCAGCAAAATACATTGATTAAAATCGGTAATTTGCAAATTATAAAATCCATATTTTACAGAGTCTATACTCGCTGTGGTTTGCCCCTCTCCCCACTGATATCGATAAGGTTTTACGCCTCCTTCCACATATAATGTAATACTTGCTTCTTGCCCTCCATAACATAAAACAGGTTTTATTTTTGTATATACTTTTAAAGGAGCTGGCGCTTTAATTTCTATCTCTTCCTCATACATACATTGATTGCTGTCTACTAACTTCAGTAGATATTTTCCCGCTTTCACCGAATCTAAAATAGAGTCTGCCTCAAAATTTTTCCATTGATATTGATAGGGAGCCGTTCCTCCTTGAGCATGTACTATAATTTTACCTTGTGCATCTTCGTGGCAAAGGGGAGAAATACTTTGTTTTTGTATTTCCAATTTGCTAGGTTCTGTTAAATTGATGGTATCTGTAAAAAAACAATTTTTAGCATCTCTCACCTGAAACACATAGCTACCTGCCTGTATATCGGACAAAATAGCCCCTTCGGAGAAAGAAATCCATTGGTATGTATAAGGGGCAAAACCTCCTTGAGCATGTAATATAATTTTTCCATTATGAGCTCCATGGCACAGAGGAGAATAACGCGTACTTTGCACTTGAAGCGTAGGGGCATCTTGTAGAAAATAGATGTACGTAGTTTGCCTATTCATAGAATCGAGCACTTGGAGTTTATAATATCCACTTTTTATTTTTTGTAAAGAATCTTTACTCCCAATGACATCAAAGAGGGTGTCTTTGTCTATAATTTTTTGCATATACCAAGTATATCTATAAGGGGGAATTCCGCCTTGTACTTCGGCTCGTAAACTTCCATTATATTCTCCTGCACAATTGGGTATTTTGTCGAGAAGAATTTGCGCACGTAAAAAATCGGGCCTCTTAATTCCAATTAATTGAGCTATTTTGTTGTTGTGTGCATCTGAAACTGTAAGTAAATAGACTGCTGGAGGCAAATTTAAACGTTGACTGTTTGTGTCCCCATCTGCCCATTGATATCTAAATGGCGGTGTGCCTCCATGCACTTGTACGTGAATAGATCCATTTTGATACAAACTATCGGCTTGTAATTGTTGACTCCCTCCGTAACTACAATTTTGACTTTCGATTTCTAAACTTAGTATTTGAGGACTTGGAACCAAAATCATTAAAGAATCTATACAAAAATTGCTATCCCTTGCTTTTAAATAATATAAGCCCGATGCTAAATGTTTCCATTGTGCAGCTTGGGAAATAGTATTTTCATAGTGCCAACAATAGGTATAGGGTGTAGTTCCTCCTACAGCCCACGCACGTAATGCGCCATCTTGGCGATCGGCACCCGTCAAACTATCCGCTTGTGCATAAACTTTAAAAATAGCAGGTTGCGATACATAAATTGTTTTAGTACTGACAATACCTAAACGATCGTAAATTTTTACCGTATACCAGCCCGCAAACGCATGGGTAAATATACTATCGGAATGCCCATTTTGCCATTGGTAACGATAGGGTGGACATCCTCCACTTACTTTAGCTATCAACACTCCCAAACTATCACCATTACATTTTATGGGATTTTTAATTTCAATATCAGCCATCAAGGTCGAAGGTTTGTGAATTCTAAAACTATCTTTTAAAAAATTCCCATTTTTATCCACTACAATCAATGTATAAAGAGTGTCGACTAAACCAAAAATAGAGGCTTGTCTTTGTCCACTTTCCCATAGATATTGATATGGGGAAACTCCTCCCTTTATATGTACTTTA